>CABVDE010000019.1 GCA_902496945.1 uncultured Collinsella sp. | reverse complement strand
CGGCGGCGATGGCGGCACGCCTACGCCTACGCCTACGCCTACGCCTACGCCTACTCCCGACCCCTCGCCCACGCCTGACGATACGGTCGGCTAGAAATCATCCGGCCATAAGCAACAAGGCCCCCAAGCAGCTTATGAACTGCTCGGGGGCCTTTTAGTTTGAAGCGACCTGGTGGTCGGTCTTTATACCTGCAAAAAAGGGGTACCGACCAACGTCGATACCCCTTACAAGCCACTATGTCAGTACACGCGGTGCCGAGCGCACGACCCGCACGCCTACTTGCGAGAATTGCTCAGCTTATTGATCAGCGCCTCGAGACGCTCGCCGTCCTCAGCCGTCTGGGCAATAACCAAAATCGTATCGTTGCCGGCAAGCGAGCCGAGCACATCGGGCAACTCTGCCGCATCAACGGCGGCGGCGATGCCGGAAGCCGTGCCAGGCTGAGCCTTGATCATGACCAGATTATCGGTACGCAGAACACCCGTTACGAGCTCGGAAACCATACGCTGCAGGTGCAGGTCCTCTGCCAGAACATAGATGCCCTCAGGGAGCTTACGCAGCCCCATATCGGCAATATCGCGAGAGACAGTCGCCTGCGTGCAATCAAAGCCCATAGCGCGGAGCTCATCGACCAGCACGCGCTGCGTGCGGACGTCCTTATTGCGCACAATATCTCTAATGGCATCCTGGCGCCCATTGCGTTTTTTAGCCATACAAACCCTCACTCCAAAAGATGGCGGAGACAATCAATCAGTGATTGAATAGTTTAGCGCTATTTGAAGGCTTTTGTGAATAAGAACGCATTTCGAAACAATTCTATGCAAGTTTGTTTCGTAATGAGCCGTTTAGGCAGTTTTTTCGCCCGTCCGGTTAAGAAAAGCCGCCAGGTGCGTACACATCACGCAGCGCGCGGGCTTGGCGCTGGCGATCGGCCCAAACAACAGACCGAGTCCGCGATGGTTATCCTTGAGCGCGGCGACCATCTGACGGGTTCGAGGCGCCTCGAGCATATCACGCATGCGAGCGGAACGCTCGATTGACGACACCCCATACGGGCTCAGACACAAATTCTCGATGCAGGCGACCAGTCCGGCAAAGTAGAACTTTTGGCTTGCCAGCTTGAGCCGACCACCGCTATCTGCTTCCGAGAGTGAGTCCACAAGCTCGTCGAGCGCTCGGGTGTCATCGGATACCCTGGCATACATGGTGGGATCAAAGGCATCTGCAAGCTTAGGCGCCACCGCGTGGAAACAAGCGTCACCGCATCCGGAGACGCGCTGCACCTGCGAGAGCGCATATGCCATAAACTCAACCGTACGGTACGCTTTGCCGTGCGATAGGCATGCCTCAAACAGCGAACGGCTATACATCACTCCAGAGACTTGAGCAACCAAGCCGCCTAAAATCAACTGAGGCAGCCCGGCCACCATCGAAGACTTGTCTTCAATGGCAATATGAGTAGCATCCAAGACGCGCGAATGGCGCTCTCGATGTGAATCACAGCGGTCGAGCGACACCGTGGGGAACACTATGTCTGCCGCGGTATCGCACGCAATATCGACCATCTTGGAAAGAGACTGCGGAGCAAACCACTCATCGGCGTTCATAGCGATGATTTGAGAACCGCGCGAGGCGGCAAAGCCGGCACGAAGACAAGCCCCGCGCGTCGCGTCCTCGACGTCAATCAAATCAATATGAATGTCCCTATCGGCAGCAACCTGAAGTGAATGGCGCACACCGGGCGCAACATCGCGGCAGACAACGACAATCTGCAAATCGTAGAGGTTTTGGTTCTGGATACTCTCGAGCGCACGCATCGCATAGCTGGGCGAACCTTCTACCACAAGGATCACCGAAAGTCGCGGATGCGAGCCACGTCGAACCAAGTTATCCGTCCTCTCGACAGCAATAAATCAAACTGTCGTTCATGGTACACCCCGGCAATAAAAGCAATGAGACACCGGTTGTATTGCACGCCAAGAACAGATGTTGCACACGCGCAGCGCACAGATGTCAGGTGACGACGTACGGCGCGTCGAGCCCCCTAGTCGAGCACGACAAGCTCGGCGGGATCGTAGTCCACGCCCATAAATGTAAGGCCGCAGGCAGGTGCCGTGGGGCCCGCGGCGGTACGGTCGCAGGCATCGATGACTTCGCGCATCCACTGGGGATCGCGACGATGCATGCCAATCTCGACAAGCGTGCCCACGATCGTACGGACCATCGAATGCAGAAACGCATTGCCCTCAATGGTAAACGTCAGGATGTCCTCGCCAAACGCAGCCTCATGGCCAAACTCGGCACGCATCACGCAGCGATGCGTGGGCTTGCCAACGGCCGAGGCAATCTTGCAAAAGCTTTTAAAGTCCTGCTCGCCCAGCAGCGCGGGGCAGGCAGCAGACATAGCTTCAACATCCAAAGGATAGCGATGCCACCACACGGCACCGCGGGACAGCACGGGTCGCGCATCACGGTCGGCAATGCGGTACGTATACGTACGGGAACGCGCGTCAAAGCGTGCAGAAAAGCCTTTACGGGCCCTGTAAACCTCATTTATGGCGATATCTTTGGGCAACAGGGCATCCATAGCCCGCAGCCACCTACGGCGTGTCAGGGCGAGTTCAGCGTCCGTTACGGGCACGCTGATGTACTGAGCCACGGCATGCACGCCGGCATCGGTACGCCCCGCGCACGTCAGATCGATCGAGCGGCGAATCAGCGTCTCGATGGCTCGACGCAGCTCACCCGCAACCGTCGTCTGTCCCGGCTGCTCGGCAAATCCGCTATAGGACGAGCCATCATATGCCACGCGAAATACAAGGGTGGCGTCGAGCACGGGAATCGAATTGAAATCAGACGGCGCAGTCATGGGCGCTCCCAACAAACAAGCAACGGTATCGCGACAAAAAAAGAGGGGTACGCGAACGTACCCCTCGAATATAGCCTATGCAGACGGAATGTCTACTCAGCGGTCTCCTCAGCAGGAGCCTCCTCGGCAGCGGTCTCCTCGACGGCCTCGACCTTCTTGGGAGCAGCGGCCTTCTTGGGGGCCGGAGCAGCCTTCTTGGCCTTAGGCGTGCAAGGCTCGGTGACGAGCTCCATGATAACGATGGGAGCGTTGTCACCCTTACGGTTACCGAGCTTCATGATGCGGGTGTAACCGCCATTGCGATCCTGCCACATGCCCTGGGCAGCCTTGTCGAAGATCTCGGCAACGAGCTGCTTGTCGCCGAGCTTGGCGATGGCCAGACGACGAGAGTGCAGGTCGCCCTTCTTGGCCCAGGTGATAATCGGCTCGACGACCGAACGCAGCGCCTTAGCGCGGGTCTCGGTGGTCTTGATGCGGTCGTTCTCGAAGAGGGCCTTGGCCAGGCTCTTCTTCATGGCCTTGGTGTGGCTCGCATCGGTGCCGAGCTTCAGGCCCTTCTTAACGTTGTGACGCATGGTCTAGTTTCTCCTCAAATATGCGAAGCATTAAGCCTTCAGGCTCAGGCCCATGGACTCAAGCTTGTCCTTCACTTCCTCGATCGACTTAACACCGAAGTTACGGATGTTGAGCAGATCGTTCTCCGAGAACTCAACGAGCTGACGGACCGAGTGAATGCTGGCGCGCTTAAGGCAGTTGTAGGAACGGACG
This sequence comes from uncultured Collinsella sp., assembly GCA_902496945.1. Classification (GTDB taxonomy): domain Bacteria; phylum Actinomycetota; class Coriobacteriia; order Coriobacteriales; family Coriobacteriaceae; genus Collinsella. Next base: position 33,152 of record CABVDE010000019.1, on the reverse strand, counting down.
GAAAGATCCAGATCCTCGATCTGCTTGTCCAGCTCGGCGTTGTCGTTGGTGACCTCGGGAGCGAAGATCGAAGCCTCCTCCTCGACCTCGGGGGTCTCGGCAAGGTTCATAAAGGCGGCCATATGCTGGTTGATGATATTGGCAGCCTGGACCACGGCGTCGCGCGGGGCGATGGAACCGTTGGTCTCGATCTCGAGGACGAGGCGGTCGTAGTCGGTGTGCTGACCGACACGGCAAGCCTCAACGAGCTTGGCGCAACGGGACACGGGCGAGTACAGCGAGTCGACGTGGATCACACCGATGGGATCGTTGTCGCGCTTGTTGGCCTCGCCAGAGACATAGCCGCGGCCATAGCCGATGCGCATGCTCATGGTGAGATGGCCACCCTCGGTGAGCGTAGCAATGTGCTGCTCGGGGTTGACCAGCTCAAACTCGGACGGAATAAAGAAGTCCGCACCGGTGACCTCGCAGGGGCCGTCAACCGAGATGGTGGCGGTCGCCTCGTCGGTCGTGCCGAGAGCCCTGAAGACAAGACCCTTGACATTCAGGACGATGTCGGTGACATCCTCGACCATGTTAGGGATGGTCATGAACTCGTGCTGCGCACCATCGATCTGAATAGCCTCGACGGCGGCACCCTCGAGTGAGGACAGAAGAACGCGACGAAGGGAGTTACCCAGCGTATCGCCGTAGCCACGCTCGAGCGGCTCGACGGAGACACGAGCAGACGTCTCGTTGATCTCTTCGACCTGAACCTGAGGCCTAATGAATTCTGACATGTATTACCTCCAGCCTCAGCAGCCCGGATGGACTACTTAGAGTAGAGCTCGACGATGAGCTGCTCGTTGATATCACCGCTGATCTGCTCACGCGTCGGCAGAGCGAGCACGTTACCAGACAGCTTCTCGATATCGACCTCGAGCCAGCCAGGGACCTCAAAGCGCTCGGAGGAAATCAGGGCCTCCTTGATGGGGAGGAGGTCACGGAACTTCTCGCCGACAGCGACGACGTCGCCGGCCTTGACGCGGTAGGATGGGATGTCCACGCGCTTGCCGTTCACGGTGAAGTGACCGTGACGGACGGACTGACGAGCCTCTTTGCGGGTGCGGGCGAAGCCAAGACGGAAGACGACGTTGTCGAGACGAGACTCAAGGATGATCATGAGGTTCTCACCGGTGACGCCGTTCATCTTACGGGCCTTGTTGAAGTAGCCGTGGAACTGCTTCTCCAGAACGCCATAGATGAACTTGACCTTCTGCTTCTCGCGCAGCTGCATGCCGTACTCAGATTCCTTGCGACGGCGCTTGGGCTGACGGATAGATTCCTTCTTGCTGCTGTAACCGAGCTCAGCGGGATCGATCCCGAGCTGACGGCAGCGCTTAAGAACAGGAGTCCTGTCGATTGCCATATTGATACGATCCTTTCAGTTACACGCGGCGACGCTTCTTGGGGCGGCAGCCGTTGTGCGGGATGGGGGTCTTGTCCTGGATGCTCGAGACCTCGAGGCCAGCAGCCTGGAGGGAGCGGATAGCGGTCTCACGACCGGAGCCGGGGCCCTTGACGAAGACGGAAACCTTCTTCATGCCGTGCTCCATGGCCTGCTTGGCAGCAGCCTCGGCAGCCATCTGGGCAGCGAACGGCGTGGACTTACGGGAGCCCTTGAAGCCCACCTGGCCAGCCGACTTCCAGGAAATGACGTTGCCCTGGGGATCGGTGATCGAAACGATCGTGTTGTTGAACGTAGAACGAATGTGAGCCTGGCCCACGGAAATGTTCTTACGGTCCGCGCGCTTCAGACGGGCAGCGCGAACGTTCTTCTTAGCAGTAGCCATCTATCTAGCGCTCCTTATTTCTTCTTCTTAGCACCGATCTGACGCTTCGGGCCCTTGCGGGTACGAGCGTTAGTGTGGGTGCGCTGGCCGCGGACCGGGAGGCCCTTGCGGTGACGAAGGCCGCGGTTGCAGCCGATGTCCATAAGGCGCTTGACGTTCTGGTTGCGCTCACGGCGGAGATCGCCCTCAACCATGATCTGGTTCTTATCGATATAATCACGGATGGCGTTAACCTCATCCTCGGTGAGGTCCTTAACGCGCGTATCCACGTTAACGTTGCACTCGACGCAAATCTTCGTCGCAGTGGTGCGGCCGATGCCGTAAATGTAGGTCAGACCGATCTCAACGCGCTTCTCACGCGGGAGGTCGACACCATTAATACGGGCCAACGTAGTCTCCTCTCTTAACCCTGACGCTGCTTATGACGGGGGTTCTCGCAAATGACGAGGACCTTGCCATGGCGCCTAATGATTTTGCACTTATCGCACATCTTCTTGACCGAAGGACGTACCTTCATCGTTCTTCCTTTCGGTAGCGCTCAAACTACTTCCCTACTATCTACTCGCCCAGCCGCAGGCGTTTAAAACTATGGCTGGTCTTCACACACAATCCGACCGTAGGTTGAGCTAAGCCTGCAGTCGGAAAAGGAGTGCGTGTATGCGTGCCGCTATTTATAGCGATAGGTGATGCGGCCGCGGGTCAGGTCGTACGGGGAAAGCTCCACGACAACCCTGTCACCGGGGAGAATACGGATGTAATTCATTCGGATCTTGCCAGAAATGTTGCAGAGAACCGAATGACCGTTCTCGAGCTCAACCTTAAACATGGCGTTGGGCAGCGGTTCCTTTACCGTACCCTCGAGCTCAATTGCGTCTTCCTTCTTCACAAGCAATCATCTTTCTCTAGAAAACGACAGCGATTGAGTATTTTACAATACGCATGCACGGATCGTAATATCTTCGTAATGGCTCCACAACTAAATGAAGCGCACTACTTTGAAATGTAATACAAAGCCGTTCCCTGATGCCCAAGATCGCCTTGAAATGAGAAGGCATAGACCTTATGGTCATGCCTTCGAAATTGAATGGCGAGGTTGGGCGTCAGGGGGCGGCGACTTTTACATTTCACCACCCTGCAAGGAGCACCAAGCACCTTGGGCGTCGGTGGTGAGAATCACCGGACCGTCATTGGTAATGGCAACGGTATTCTCGTAGTGCGCGGCGGGCAGGTGGTCATTGGTCGTGACGATCCAACCATCGGAGCCCGTGCTCACATGATTGGAACCCATCGTAACCATCGGCTCGATGGCAATGACCATACCGGCCTGGAGACGAACGCCCCTCCCCTTCTTTCCATAGTTAGGGACGTTGGGGTCCTCGTGCATCACGCGGCCAATACCATGGCCCACGTAATCGCGAAGCACGCCATAGCCGTGAGACTCGGCGAGGGACTGGACGGCATAACCGATGTCCCCGATATGGTTACCGGGAACAGCCTGCTCGATTGCAGCGTTCAGGCAATCGCGCGTAACCTCGCACAGGGCCTTGGCCTCGGGCGTGGGGGTGCCGACGAAAAACGTCCAAGCGTTATCGCCGACCCAACCGTTAACGACAGCTCCTGTATCGATGGAGATGATATCGCCATCGCGCAGAATCATGTCAGGATTGGGAATACCGTGAACCACGGCATCGTTGATCGATGCGCAAATGGTTCCGGGAAACCCGCCGTAACCCTTAAAGGCCGGGGTGCCGCCATGCATGCGGATAATCTGCTCCGCGAGCTGATCGAGCTCAAAGGTCGAAACACCAGGGCGAACCATGGCTCCAACGTGGCGGAGCGCCATCTTAGATAGCGCTCCTGCCTTCTTCATCTGCTCGATTTGCGTTGCAGACTTAATTTTGATCATAGACCGAGAGCCTCTTTGACATCCCCGTACACGGTCTCGCGAGCCTGGTCACCGTTGACCGACTTGAGCAGACCCTGGCCACGATAGTAGTCGACGAGCGGACTCGTGGATTTCTCGTAGACGTCGAGACGGTTCTTGATGGTCTCGGGCTTGTCGTCGTCGCGCTGATACATCTCGCCACCGCACTTGGGGCAGATAGCATCGGCAGCGGTGCCGGTGTAACCGCAGGCACGGCAGGTGCGACGAGAAGACAGACGATCGATAATGACCTCGGGGGCCACGTCGACCAGAAGGGCGCAGTCGATCTCGCGACTCATGGCAGAGAGCTCGGAATCGAGCGTCACGGCCTGGGCGGTGTTGCGCGGGAAGCCATCGAGGATGAAGCCCCGCTGGGCGTCATCGGCGGCAAGGCGCTCCTTGACAAGATCGATCACGAGCTGGTCGGGAACGAGCTCGCCAGCGTCCATGTACTTCTTAGCCTGAATACCAAGCTCGGTGCCACCCTTGACGGCAGCACGCAGCAGGTCGCCCGTGGAAATATGGGCGACGCCGAACTCGGCGACGAGCTCCTGTGCGACGGTGCCCTTACCGGCACCCGGAGCTCCGAGCAATACGAGGTTCATGAGCAATCCTCCTCTAGCCTATTTAAAGAATCCATCGTAATCATACATCTTGATCTGGCCTTCGAGCTTGTCGACCGTGTCGAGCACGACGCCGACCATGATGAGGATGGACGTGCCGCCAAATGCCTGGATCAACTGGTTACCCGTGAAGGAAAAGATGATCGAAGGCACGATGGCGATGAGCGCCAAAAAGACAGCGCTGGGGAGCGTGATCTTGTTAAGCGCGTTCTTGATGTAGGCCGCGGTAGCCCTACCCGGACGGACGCCCGGAATAAAGCCGCCCTGCTTCTTAAGGTTGTCGGCCGTGTCATCGGGGTTGAACACCATAGAGGTGTAGAAGTACGCGAAGAACACGATGAGAACAACGTTAAGCACCCAGTTGAGCCAGCCGCTCGAAAGCGCAGAGGCAACTGCCTGGATCCAGTCAATGCCGGGGAAGAACACGGCAAGTTGGGCCGGGAAATACAGCAGCGCCGAAGCGAAGATGATCGGCACGACGCCCGCGGTGTTGACCTTGATGGGCAGGTAGGTGGTCTGACCACCCATCATACGACGGCCCACGACTCGCTTGGCGTAGGAGACCGGGATGCGGCGCTGGCCGCGCTCAAGGAAAACGATCAGCGGAATTACAAGCAGGATGATGGCGCAGATGATCACCATGGTGATGATGCCACCAGCATTGCCCTCGGTGCTGGAGAAAATCGCCTGCGGCAGACCGGCCATGATGTTCGCGAAGATGATCAGCGACATGCCATTGCCGATACCGCGCTGGGTGATGAGCTCACCAATCCACATGATCAGCATGGCGCCCGCGGTGAGCGTACCGACGATCATGATGTCAAAGATGATCTCGGGAGCACCGGCACCGTTGAAGCTGATGCCGAAGCTCTTAAAGAGGAAGAGGTAACCCACGGAGTTGAGGATTGCCAGCGCCAAGGTGAGGTAACGCGAATACTGCGTAATCTTGGTCTGACCGACCTCGCCCTCGCGGGCAAGCTCATGCAGGGAAGGCACGACGGCCTGGAGCATCTGGAGAATGATCGAGCTCGTGATGTAGGGCATGATGCCCAGCGAGAACACCGAGACATAGCTCAACGCGCCACCAGAGAAAAGATTCAGGAGGGCCATAGCACCTGCGGCGACCGAATTGTTTTCGGTCGAGAAAAGGCCCAGCATCCCCTGGAAGGGAATGCCGGGCACAGGAACGTGCGCACCAATGCGGTACACGACGAGCATAGCTATGGTAAAAAGAATCTTTTCGCGCAGTTCTTTGATGCGGAAAGCATTCTTAAGACCATTTAGCACGGCAGCTCGACCTTTCCGCCGGCGGCCTCGATCTTGGCCTGCGCAGAAGCGCTGACCTTGTCGACCTTGACCGTGAACTTCTTGGTGAGCTCACCATTGCCGAGCACCTTGACGGGCTCGAACTCGCTCTTGGTGATGCGAGCGGCCTTAAGAGCGGCACCATCGATCACAGCGCCGTCCTCGAACTTACGCTCGAGACGCTCAACGTTAACAGCGGTGTACTCGATACGACGGGGGTTGCGGAAGCCCGGAAGCTTGGGCAGACGCATAGCCAGCGGAGTCTGGCCACCCTCGAAGCCGGCACCCTTGGTGCCGCCAGAGCGGGAACCCTGGCCCTTCTGGCCGCGGCCAGAAGTGGTGCCGTGACCCGAAGAATTGCCACGGCCGACGCGCTTGCGGTTCTTGGTGGAACCGGGCGCGGGAGTAAGATCGTGAAGCTGCATTTGCTACTCCTCTACAATCTCGACAAGGTGCTTGACCTTGAAGATCATGCCGCGGACGGACTCGTTGTCAGCAATCTCGCGAACCTCGCGGATCCTGTGGAGACCGAGGGCACGGACAGTACGAACCTGGTCCTGCTTGCAACCGTTGGTGCTGCGGACCTGCTTGATCTTGATGGTGTCAGCCATGCTTAGTTCTCCTTACCGACGAACATCTCGGAGACCGTCAGGCCACGGCGAGCCGCGACGTCCTCAGGGCTGGAGAGCTCCTTGAGGCCCTCGACGGCAGCCTTGATGATGTTGAGGCCGTTGTCGGTACCGAGGGACTTGGACAGGACGTTCTTGATGCCAGCAAGCTCAAAGAGGGGACGCACGGCGCCGCCGGCGATAACGCCGGTACCCTCGACAGCGGGCTTGATGATGATGCGGCCGGCACCAAAGTGGCCGAGAACCTCGTGCGGGATGGTGCCCTGCTCGGTCACCGGCACGTGGAACATGTTCTTCTTGGCATCGAGAGACGCCTTGGAGATGGCCAGGGGCACCTCAGCGGACTTGCCCATGCCAACGCCGACGTTGCCCTTGCCGTCGCCAACGACGACGAGAGCGACGAGGCTCATGCGACGACCGCCCTTGACGGTCTTCGATACGCGGTTGATGTAAACGACGCGCTCCTCGAACTCGGAGGCCTCGCGCTGCTGCTTCTGATTACGAGCCATGTGCTACATACCTCCTAGAACTCGAGACCGGCGGCACGAGCACCGTCGGCGAGGGCCTTGACGCGGCCATGGTAGATACGGCCACCGCGATCGAAGGCGACCTTGGTGATGCCGGCCTCGATGGCACGCTTGCCAACGAGCTGACCGACCTTCTCCGCAGCCTCCTTGTTCGAGGTGTGGGTGCCCTTGAACTCGGCCTCGAGAGTCGAGGCGGAGACGAGCGTCAGGCTGGAGCCCTTGCTGTCGTCGATGATCTGGGCATAGATGTTGGCGTTAGTACGGGTCACGCGAAGACGCGGACGCTCGGCGGTACCCGAGACCTTGCCGCGAACACGACGCTGACGACGCTTGAGGCCTTCCAGCTTCGCCTTATGCTTGTTCATACGTAAACTCCTAAAAAGGTTGATCTTGCCAGCACCTGACGGGGTGCTGGTCTTATGCGAGTGAGTCGGTTACGACTACTTGGCGGCCTTACCCAGCTTGCGGCGGATGTGCTCGCCAACGTAGTGGATACCCTTGCCCTTGTAAGGCTCGGGAGGACGATGGCCGCGGATCTCAGCGGCGATCTGACCGACCTGCTGCTTGTTGATACCCTTGACGTTCACGTGGGTGTTGTCGGGAACCTCGAAGGTGATGCCCTCGGGGGCGGTGTAAATCACCGGGTGGGAGTAACCCAGGGACAGATCCAGATCCTTACCCTTGAGCTGGACACGGTAGCCAACGCCAGCGAGCTCGAGGACCTTGGTGTAGCCCTCGGAAACGCCGGTGACCATGTTCTGGATCAGGGCGCGGGTGAGGCCGTGGCGGGCACGGGTCTCACGCTCGTCGTCGGGACGGGAAACGGTGAGGACGTTGTCCTCGACGTTGATAGCGAGCTTCTCAAAGACATCGAGCTCGAGCTGGCCCTTGGGGCCCTTGACGACAACGTTGTTGCCGTTGACTGCCACTTCGACTCCGGCGGGAATCTGGACAGGCTTATTACCGATACGAGACACGGTGATCTCCTTTCCTTCTACCTACCGAGCGAATTACCAGACGTAAGCGATGATCTCGCCGCCGACGTTGTGCTTGCGAGCATCGCGGTCGGTCATGACGCCATGGCTGGTGGAAATAATGGCGGTACCAAGGCCACCGCGGACGCGGGGCATGTCGGCAACGCCGGTGTACTTACGCAGGCCCGGCTTGGAAATGCGGCGGATGCCGTTGATGACCTTAGCCTTCTTGGGACCATACTTAAGCGTGATGTGCAGAGTCTTCTGGGGAACGGTGTCCTCGACATCGTAGCCCTCGATGTAGCCCTCCTCGTGCAGAACACGAGCGATCTCGACGAGCTTCTTGCTGCTCGGCATGGAGACCGTGGCCTTGTTCACAGAGTTAGCGTTACGGATGCGCGTAAGCATATCTGCGATCGGGTCTGTAAGGTTCATACAGATTCTCCTTCGTTCTTGATGAACACGTGCTCTTGGTTCTTCGCCGCCCTTAACGGCAAAGCCTAACTAGCGCGTTTTCCCTGTTCCAAACTGATGCTTGAAACGCTGGTAGTGACTTACCAGCTGGCCTTCTTAACGCCGGGAAGCTCGCCCTTGAGTGCAAGCTCACGGAAGCAGACACGGCACAGGCCGAACTTGCGGTACACAGAGTGCGGACGGCCGCAGCGCTGGCAGCGCGTGTACTCACGAGTAGAGAACTTCTGCTTGCGATTGCACTTGACGATCATCGATGTCTTAGCCACTTATATCCTCCTCACATAGAGTATTGTTCGCCCCAAGCGCCGTCCCCTTGTGGGAACGGCGCTTTTAGGGCAGGTGAACCTATTTCTTGAACGGGAAACCGAAGGCGTCCAGAAGGGCCTTGGCCTCCTCATCGGTATTGGCGGTGGTCACGAAAGTGATGTCCATGCCACGCTGGTGATCGACGGAATCGAAGTCGATCTCGGGGAAGATGAGCTGCTCGGTGACGCCCATGGAGAAGTTACCACGGCCGTCGAAGCTCTTGGCGGAGATGCCGCGGAAGTCGCGGATACGGGGGATCGCGACGGAGGTCAGACGATCGAAGAACTCCCACATACGGTCGCCACGCAGGGTAACCTTGCAGCCGATCGGCATACCGGCGCGCAGGCGGAAGGAAGCGATGGACTTGCGGGCACGGGTGATCATCGGCTGCTGGCCGGTGATGGCGCGCAGGTCGCGCACGGCACCGTCGATGGCCTTGGAATCGGTAGCGGCCTCGCCGACACCCATGTTCACGACGATCTTCTCAAACTTGGGGATCATCATGACGTTCTCGTACTGGAACTTGTCCTGAAGCTGCTGCTTGACCTCGTTGTTGTACTTGGTCTTCAGACGCGGCACATACTTCTCTTCTGCCATTGTTCACTCCTTCTTGGGGTTTTAAGCACGGGGCGTGGCCACGGTGGGTTGTCCTCGTGCCTCCTGGCTGCATCCGCGCCGCTCATGGCATTTTGCGGTTTGGACTCGACGCAGCAGGAGCCGACAAAACAATCGGTACTATACGCGCATCGGGTGCGTATTTCCAGAAAAACCTCGTCTGCCTGCACAACTCCACAACTCCCCCGCACAAATTGATCCCCAGGGGACGGAGAAAAACGGATCACTTGGGCAGACTGGCCCTCCGAGTGATCCGTTTTCCTCCGTCCCCAGGGGATCAAATGGCAGTTGCGGTGAAATAGTTCCTGGCTGACCGCCCGTCGGGCTTATCTAGGAACTATTTCACCGCAACTTATATAAGGGATGCGATTAGCGCTTGCGGGGAACGAGCTTGGTGCGGCGCAGGTGGATCATCTCGGCGGCGATGGAGATGGCGATCTCCTCGGGGTCCTCAGCCTCGATGGCAACGCCGATCGGCAGGTGCAGCTCGTCGATCTGGTCCTGCGTAAAGCCCTCCTGCTCCAAGCGGGCGCGCACAAAGGCCGTCTTGCGGCGCGAGCCCAAGCAGCCCAGATAGGCGGGTTTGGCGCGCATGGCCTGAATCACCACGTCGATATCGGACTTGTGACCCGCCGTGGCGACGACCACCAGGTCGCGCGGGCCGATGGGGCACTGCTTGCTCAGGTTCTTGTAGTCGACCAGACGACGGTCATAGACACCGGGCACCCATTCGGGGGTCAGCGTGCCGGGGCGGTCGTCGCACGCCACCACGGCAAAGCCCGCCGCCGTGAGCACCCGCGCCGTCGCCGCGCCCACGTGGCCGCAGCCAAAAATGTAGGTCAGACCCTCGGGGCAGAGCGTCTCAATGTGCGCCGCAGGGATCTCGGAGGCCGCGTTGGTGTAGGTGACCTTACTCCCCTCCTCCACCAGCGAAAGCTCGGGGCAGCCGGCAATGGTATGGCGCGATGCCTCACCATGGTACTCGGCCACATCGCCCTCGAGCGAGCTCGTGACAAACGGCTCAAAGTCGATGACAAAGTCGCCGATTCGTCGATACGCCAAGACGTCGGCGATCTCCTGGAACAAGGACGCCTGTGATGCATCCAGGTGCAGATAGCACAGGCAGATGGCTCCGCCGCAGATCATGCCGGTATCGGAGTTCTCGCCGCCCATGGTGTAGCGGACCAGGCGCGACTGACCCTCGGCCAGCAGCTCGCGAGCCTCGTCCAGTGCAAAGAGCTCAATCTTGCCGCCGCCGATGGTGCCCGCTTGGCTGCCATCGTCAAAGACGGCCATCCAAGCGCCCACGCCGCGCGGCGACGACCCCGCCGTGCCTGCTACGACCACGAGCTCGCACGTCTCGCCAGCACGCAAGGCGCCAAGCGCCGCGTTTACCACATCGAGCTTTTCCATTGCAATTTCCTATCCCTGGAATACACCGGTGAGCATAGCAAGCGCCTCGAGCACGCCGCCGCCGACCGACGTCGCCTTGTCCGAAATATAGTTGATATAGCTGGCATCGCCGCGGGGGTCGACGTCGGCACATTTAAAGCCCTCAGTCACCTGAACGCCGTCGGCCAAAAGGCCGCGCAGACAGCCATCGATCTGCGTGCACATGGGCGTATCGCCCGCATACCCAATCACGTCACCGGCGCTCACGATGTCGCCGATTGCGCGGTCGGACCGAAATAGGCCGGCGGCGGGGCTGTGGATAACGCGCTCCTTGCCGTATCCGGCGATCACGCCCGGCACGCCCGTGTTGGGCTGGGGCGAGCCCTGGGTAATGACTCGACCCAGGAAATGCCCGCGCATGGTCTCGACCACGGCACCGCAATCGACCGGCGCGGTAAAGCCCGGACCCACGGCAATGACGGCAGGCGCCATGTCGCGCGTGGTGCCCAAGTTGCGCTTGGCCAGAATCGCGTCGACCACAGCCGCGGGCTTCAGTTCGTCAAGCATCTGCGCCTGGGGGTCCACCACAACGGCGACATCCCCCGCACCGGTAATCGCAAGCGCCTCGGCCGGCGTCTGCGCCAGGCGAGCGCGAATGCCTTCGACCTCGACCTCGCCCAGGCGAATGGCCTCGCAAAAACTAATCGTGCGGCGGATGCACGTGGGAACCGCGATATCGGCCATGACAACCGACACGCCGGCGCGCACCAAGCGAGCGGCGACGCCCGTGGCGATATCGCCCGCGCCGCGAACATAAACGAGCATTCCCGGGGCACCTCCCTGTGCTACGGTTTTAACAGAGCAAAAGCGGTTCGACCGCTACTCTGATGATTATTTATTATCACAGTATTATACGGCGGTGAACAGATGGAAACGATGAGCGGAAACCTTGCCTCCGCGCTCAAGATCGAGCCGGGCATTACCGCAATTATCGGCAGCGGCGGTAAGTCGACGCTGCTGAAGGCGCTGGGGCTCGAGCTCATGCGCGCCGGCAACCGCGTGCTGCTGTGCACCACCACGCACATGTTTCCCGTCGCCGGCGTGCCATGGGACGGGTCGAGTCGTCGTCTGGACGCCGCACCTTGGAAGCCGGGCGCCGTGCATGCCCCCGGCTGCACCTGCGAGGCCTGCGCGGGCCATACGCGCGGAAGCATCTGCCAAGCGGGTGTTCTGGACCCGAAGACAGGCAAGCTCTCCGCCCCCACCAAGCCACTTGGCGAGCTGGCACAGCGCTTTGACTACGTCCTTGCCGAAGCGGACGGCAGCAAGCGACTCCCGCTCAAGGCCCACGCCGCCTGGGAGCCGGTCATTCCCACCGGCACGGCCAACGTTATCTGGGTCGTCGGCGCCTCGGGGTTTGGCAAGCCCGCCTGCGAAGCCGTCCATCGCCCCGAGCTTTTCTGCGAGCGCTGCGGCTGCAAGCCCGCCGACATTGCCACGCCCGAGAACGTTGCCCAGGTACTCAGCGCCGAGATGCAGATGCTGCAGCTCAACACCGCACACGTCCTGCTCAACCAAGTCGACACACTCGGCGACCCAGCAATGGCGGACCGCTTCCAGGCAGCCCTCGGCCACCCCGTCATCGCCACCAGCCTCAAATAAATAAGTTGCGGTGGAATAGTTCCTGAAACGGCCTATTTGGCGGCCAAACAGGAACTATTTCACCGCAACTGCGGAGGGGAGGGGTCCGGCACCTCCCCTGCTAGCGGGAGACGTAGCGGCCGGGCTGGGCTCCGGTGGGCTCGCCGTCGCGCGTCACCAGCACGCCGTTGACGTAGACGGCCTTGGCACGACCATGCGCCTCAAAGCCCTCGAGCGGCGTGTAGTCCACGGCCTGATGCTGCGTCGCCGCGCTAATGGTCCAGCGCGCCTGGGGATCCCACACGAACACGTCGGCATCGGAGCCCTCGGCAAGACATCCCTTGCGCGGATACATGCCAAATACGCGCGCTGGGTTCTCGCTCATTAAGCGGCAGAGGTCCTCGGGGCCCAGCTGTCCCTCAAAGCTCGTGGCAATCGCGACGGGACGGTGCTCCACGCCGGGCCCGCCGTTGGGAATCGCGCGGAAGTCGTCGCGCCCGCGGTCCTTTTGCCCGTGCAGATAAAAGCTACAGCGGTCGGTCGCGATGGTATCGCGTCCTGGACCGTATCGTCCTCGCCCGGCTCAATCGCCGCGGCGATCCGCACGATCTTATCGCCCTCCATGGCAAGATCGGCGCGGCGAAGCCCCTCGGGCGTCACGAGCGCGCCGTTTTTGATGATAATCATGATTGCTCCCTATTGATTGATGCAGTTGGCCACGCGATCAAAGTACGAGCAGGCAGCGATATACTCTGTAATGCGCCGCTGCCCCTTGGCGGTGTCGACATCCCACAGCTCGTAGGCACGCGCCTCGACCAGCACTACGTCGGTGCGGCCCTTGAGAATCGACCCCCCGCCGTCTTTGCCTTCTAGACGCATAAGCGCATCGAACAGTTCCGCCGGAAACAGCACCGGGCTCGAAGGTTCACCGCCGCACGCCAGGCGCACCGGATGTTCGCGCCCGCCCTCGCTAAAGGCGCGCACCATTGCCCTAAAGGACTCCGGGCTCACAAGTGGCTGGTCGCCTGGCAAAAAGAGGCAGCCCTTCCACCCGCGCTCGGCTCCCCAAGCAAGGCCGGCGCGCACGCTCTCGCTCCTGAGCATGCCATCGTGCAGCACGCACGCGCAGCCCAACTCACCGCAGATATCGGCAACCTGGGGCCAGCGCGTCGAGACCACGACGTCAAACCCCCTGGGCACCGACTCAATCGTCCGTCGAATCAACGGCTCGCCATAAATATCGGTCAGCATCTTGTTGGATCCAAAGCGCTTACCCTCGCCCGAGGCCATAATGACGCAACCAAGTTTCATGACGATACCTCCTCAGAAGCCATCGTACCCATAACTCACATCGCGGGACACACGCATCGGCGACGTTTGGCCCGCACGCCCGTGCTTTGCAAAAAGGGGCACCCTGCCGGCTGGCAGAGCGCCCCTTGTGTCGGTTTACCTCAGCCCAGCTTTAGGCCTGGAACCAACGGGCGGTGTTGCCCTCGTCGTGGGCCTTGAGGGTAGCGGCGGGATCGGAAACCTTCTGGAGGAACATCATAGCTGCGATGGCGTACGGCTTGTAGCTGGCCTCCTTGTACATGCCCACACGGTGCATGTCGAAGACGTCGGCCATGAAGGAGATCGTGGTAGCGGTCTCGCGGACGGTCTCACCCTGAGCGATCTGGGACTTCTTCTCGTACAGGTCCTGCAGCTCAAGGCCGAGCAGGTTGGCGGCCTTAGAGAAGGAGAAGCGCGTACGGGTGGAGTTGTCGCGGAACAGGGAGACGGCCAGACCCGAGTCGGAGATCTTGGGAGAGACGTTGTTCTCGCGCAGCTGGCGCAGGGCATCGGCGACGATGTAGAGCGCCTTGAGCTCATCGGTGGTCTTATCCCATGTGTGCAGGAAGTCGCTGCCGTACATACCCTTACAATCGAGGCCGTTCAGCTGCTCGACGAGCTCGGTAAACTTAGCGTCCATGAGCGCGTCCTTTCTAAAGATGCGAATGAAGAAAATGCAGAGTCGATGCCCCGTCATGCGCGTGTGGCAAAACATGCGGAGCGTATGACAAGGACCCGCGACCGCTCGAGGAAGCGTGGGAGACGGCGAGTGCGGGCCCCAGGTCAACAGGAAGCGCCGGAGACGGGAGCGCGCCCCCGGCCCAACAAGATCGAGGAATGGGACTAGTCGATCTTGTTGTTGGTCAGACCGGCGCGGAACACGGTGGCGTCGCCATCGGCCTGGCTCGGATCGTAGAGGTACAGGGCAGCCACATACATGGCGGCAGCGGTAACCAGGTCGTCCTTGTTTGTGACCTCGTTGGGTGCGTGAGCCTGAGACTCGGCACCCGGGCCAAAGCCAACGCAGGGAATGCCATAGCGGCCCTGAATGGAGACGCAGTTCGTGGAGAGGGTCATTATTCATAACCTTTCATACGAAGGGATTTGCCTGTGAGTTGGCGGAGCGATACCTATTTGCTCCGCCGCCCGGACAGGTCAATCTGCTGGCAAGTGGGATACTCGCCCTCCCAGACGATGCGACGGTACTGATCCGGATCGGTGCCGCCCTCGGTGGAGAAGCAGAGCACGGAGCTCGTCTTGTCCAGGCCGATGAGCTCCTTGAGCTCGGCGTGATCGGATCGAGCATGAGGGTCTCGACCAGGCCGGTGGTCACAGCGCCGGCGAGCGAACCCACGCCAGCCTGGACAAAGACGTGCGTCGAGCGGTTGATGGCCATCTCGCGCAGCTGATCGGCAGCCTCGGAAGCCATGGTTGCCGTCGGTGGCGGTAAAGAAGCTTGCCTGGCCAAAGTCCTCGGCCAGCTGATCGGAGGTCAGGTAATCGAAGATACAGCTGAAACGTCCTTGCCGGTCTCGTCGGCAATGTAGTTGGCCATGGCAAACGAGCCGCCCAGGACCTTAAAGGCGTTGAGGCCAAAGCGATAGCTCTCGTCCTTGACACACAGGTCGGACAGGCCCAGGCACTCGGCCTGGCCGTCCAGGCGGGCAAGCGGAGTGACGGTGTACTGGGGGAACGCCTGGTGGAAGGCGCGGGTCTTCTTCACGTGGTCGAGGCTCATGATTCCCAAGTGCTTGTCATCGCTCTTGGGCATCGTGTTGCTCGCCCACTGGATCTTATCGGCCATACGGTGAACTCCTTAAGTCCTCTTTTGCCGGCCCCCGCATACGCGTTTCAGCCCGATCCCATTCACACGGCTGAACTTTTATGTTGATGCCAAACGAAAAGTTTGTTATCAATGTTCTATCACACTTTTTGATTGGAGAACCTAATAAATTGTTTGTTGCCGTAATCGGTGTCTTTTCGCCGCCGAACGGTCACATAGCGCAGCAATACCTTCATCATTTGCGAACAAGTGGGGTTTATGGCAAAGTGTGCCCAAACTAATTTTTAGGAAGGCACCCATGACCCCCGCACAGATTGAGTTTTATAAGCGCCTCGCACACGGTCTGGCGCTCCAATTTGGCCCCAACTGCGAAGTCGTCGTCCACGATCTGGAGACCGAGGACGTGGACCACTCCATCGTAGTAATCGAAAACGGCCACGTCAGCGGGCGCAAACTGGGTGACGGCCCCAGCCATATTGTGTTTGAGTCCATGCACGAGGGCACCACCGACGCGCACGACCGCGAGCCCTACCTCACCAAAACCGCCGACGGCAAGCTGCTCAAGTCGTCGACAATTTTTATCCGCAACGACGAGGGCAAGCCCGTCGGCATCTTGGGCATAAACTTTGATATTACGCTCATGAAGGCTTTTGAGCGCTCGCTCGATGCCTTTACCGGCACCGGTGGCACAGGCTACACCGAGCCCGAGCCCATTACCAAAAACATCGGCGACCTGCTCGAGGACCTGCTGCGCGAGTGCGAACAATACGTGGGCAAGCCTGCAGCCCTTATGACCAAAGATGAGCGCATCCGCGCCATTGGCTACCTCGATCGTCGTGGCACCTTCCTCATTTCCAAGTCGAGCGAACGCGCTTGCGAGTTCTTTGGCATCTCCAAGTACAGCTTCTATAGCTACCTCAACGAGGCCAAGGCTGCCGCCGGCGATAAGTAGACAGCTCACCTGGATTGCCCCTCCCCTTTTGGGCGCGAGTTCTGGAATGCACGAATCCAAGACCGAGCCGCTTGGGAAGTTCCATATAATCGATGTCATTGGTATTTCGAAAGGGTGGAACAGAATGGCGTTGAGCAAGGCATCATGCACCGGTCGCGGATTGATTCCGGCAATTGGTGGACATGTGCACCGCATGTTCGATGAGGGCGAAGACGACCTGTTTTCGCTGAGCCTTGATGACGTGATGAGCGACCGCCCTTGGACTGCCGACGAGCTCATGGGTGGCGGGGCTCGTCCGTCAAGCCCCAATCCCGCACTTGCGCCTAAGCCTGCGTCCACGCCGACTCCTGCGCAGTCGCCTGTTTCGACGCCCGCGTCTACGCCGGCACCCATTCCGGCGTCCACGCCCGCTCCCCGCCCCGCAAGCGACCCGTCCGAGACGGCGGCATTCCTCGCTGCAGCGGCACAGGGCAAATCGGCCAACAGCACCATTATGTTCAGCGCCCAGCAGCTGCCTGTTCCTGCGGCACGCAAGCCTCCGGTCACAAGGCTCGATGAGCCCGCTGCCCATCAGGTCGCCTACGATTCCTGGGCTGCAGCCGATCTGGACGAGACCTCTACCGACATGCCGGCGCTCGACGTTCCGGTTAACCCGCTTTTTGCTGCCGATACGAGCGCCGCGGACTATGATGGCAGCGCGACATATTCCGATTATTCCGATGACTATGCTGGCACCGGTCGCATTGAGACCGAGGACTACGGCGCCGCGTCGAACGATTATGTCAACGACCCGTACGCTGCCACGCCTGCACCGGAATATGACCCGGAGGCCGCGTCCGCGCCGGCGTACACCAAAAGCACGGGCGAAGAACGCTTCGCCGATTATTGCGCCGAGGAAAAGGCGCTGCGCTTCTCGGAGTTTCCGCAGGCAGTCAAGGTCGCCTTTATCGCCATTGTCATTGCTCTGCTCGGCGTCATCGCGTTCGAAGGATTCCAGCTGTTCTCCGGTCCCACCCAGGCCGAATCGGAAACGCAGCAAAAGGAAGAAGATAACGAGTATCTGGACATCAACACCCTCAAGGGCGACCCCAACGACGGGGACGAGTAACGAAGGCTAGGAGCGGCTGACGCGTCCACATGTAGCACCAACTTCTACGTGCTGTTTTGTCATCCGGTTACACTTTTCCGGATGTTGAGACCGTCGGATTCGACACTTTTTCGTACTTTTGAGGTGCCGATTTCGACACTTTTCCGGATGCAGGTCGAATAATTGCCGCGTAATCAAGCGCCGCCTGCACATCATTTCGCAGGAGGCGCTTGATTTCTGTCCGCGTGCGCTGATAGACTCCATCGTGCCCGCAAGGAGCGGGCGCGTTTTATCCAGAGTCGGGGTAGAGAGTTGGCTCCACGATCCCGACGCCAACCGGCCAAGAGGCACGGTGGCCCTGCCAACATCGATGAAAGGGGATTCTGAACTTATGCGGCTTCGCCAGCGCACTTACAAGGGAAAGCAGGTTTGCATCCTGCCGCACGTCAAGGGCAACGGCCGCAACCGCCGCGACCCATTCCGTCTGCACTTTTGTTTTGATGACGAGGCGCAGCTGATCGTGATAGGGCACTGTGGAAGCCACTTGCCGACGTCAGGAACTGCTAGGCAGTAAGGCGCCGCATCAGCATGAGCGGAGGGCGTTCCTCTACCTCCCCTCCGCTTGCAGCCTCACCAGCAGATCGCTCAGCTCGGAGCACTTGCTGGAAAGGCGCGTCTGGACTCGCTCGCCCATCCCCCAGGGCACTACCGCCTGCTGCAGCTCCACTTTCACCAACGCGAAGCATTTCTCTAAGAATTATTCAACGCCCATTCCAAGCTCAAGCTGCATCAGCAGCTGTCTAATTCGGAACTCACAAGTTCCAAATTAGACAGCTCGCAGCATTGGAACCGCAGGGGCATCGGCGCAAGCCCAAAAGACACCAAACGCAACAGCAGAACAAGAAAGCCAGCTCATTCATACCCACACGCTCGGTGCGCTGAACTCACGCAAAGATGGCTCCCTATATGTCCATATGAAAATGGAGGACAAATATAATAGTTGCCCCAACAAGCCTGCTAGCAGCGCCTTTGGTAATTAAGTCTCACTGCAATACGGTTTATGAAAACGGCACGCAAATAGACGCAGGCGTCCTAAGGCGAAAGACGCCTCTGGTCCGCAGGCCAAAGCCCAACAGTCGCTACAACTCAACCTTCACGGGCGCAGGATAATCCGCAAGAAACGCGTCCAGGGGCCGCTCGTCATTACCGTACAGATAGTCTGCCGCCTCGGGGCAAAGCACCCTGAGCAGCCCCACGGCATCGGCGTCCACTTTCTTGGGCGAAAGCTCATTGCGCTTAGGATCGAAAAGCCGCTCGTTATGGGCTATGCGATTACGCACGCGCAGTATTCCGTAGAGTTTCTCCTGAAGCTCAGCTCGCTTTGTCCCCCTTGGCCATGCAAGATAAAGACCCGATCGCCAAATCACCGCTTCGCGGCTACGGTCTGCCAGGTGCACCCAAAAGCCAAGCGTGAGGCCGGCAACCAGGCTTCCGGTCGTAAAGCCCCTCGGCAAGCCACTCGCAGCAGCATCGATGGTCTTTCGATTAATGCGATTCGAGTCGCGCATTCCATTTGCGGACTTTCTCAGCACGGGCCTACGCGCAGGAGAAGCATCGTCGAGCAACCAATGTTCCTCGCCATCCCAACGGGACTCCATAATGTCGTTGTAAGCGTTGCGCAGCGCCACTTCAAAATGAGATATATCGCGCATAAGGAACTGGCCCAGAGAGGCGTTCCACTCGTAGAGCTCTAGAGCCTTGTCAATATCTCCATTGCATTCTTCGAGATACGGGAGAAGTCGTTCAGCCGAAAGCCATTTCTCGGCCCATAGGCGCGTTGTCGCATCATGGCGGCCTTGAGCCGCGCACTTCATCGTCTGGTGGTTGTTGCGCTCGTCAGACAAGAAAGCTCCTATAAATACAAATTGAGCCCCGGTGACTTGAATCAGAGGTCATTCCCGGGGCCATCGATACGGAGTATACCCATTGGCGGCAGAATTAACAAATGGATTTTCGGTAACGAAGCCCCTGGGGCTCGCTCCTCTCTAAATGAACCTCCAAATGATGCCATCCTACCTCCCCTCCGCCTTCAACCTCAGCAGCAGATCGCTCAGCTCGGAGCACTTGCTGGAAAGGCGCGTCTGGGCTCGCCCATCCCCCATCGCTGGCGGATCTCCTGGGCGCGCGGACTCACGCGGTAGTCCCCGTCCATCACCTGCTTGAGCAACTTGGCGGTCACGCGCGCGTCGGCGAGGGCACTATGGGCGTGACCCGTCGACTCGTCAAACTCGATGCCAAACCACGTTGCCGCGTCACTCAAAGAGACACGCCGGTGGCTGCCCACGTCCATGATCGAGGTGTAAAACGCCTGCAGGTCGACCCAGTCCGTAGGAAAGCCAGCAAGGTCGATGCGCTTCGCTTGGCACTCGGTCATAAGCTGCCAGCGGTCCGCCCCACTCCAGCAAACCACCTGGGCTGAGTAGCGACCGATCCAATCGCCGAGTCTTTTAATCACCATGTAGAGCGGGTCGGCCATCGCGGTGTCCACGGCCGATATCCCCGTGAGCTCGCGGACGGGATACGCAACGCTTTCGGCATATTCCGTCTGCACAAACTGCGAGAACTCGCCCATCACGTTGCCGCGGTTATCGAGCTTGACAGCGCTGACCTCGATAATCTCGTTGCGTAACCCGCGGCGCTGGCGCTGCTTTGGCACCGGCGCAAACTCAAAGTCGAGCACGATCTGGCGCGCAAAGTTCGTCGTATCGATAGCCGAGACACCCGGCATCTTTTTTTTCTGACACGGCTAGGGCCTTTCTCCGTCAACTGCCGCTCGTTACATAAGCGGCTATATTGCCGTAAGGATAGACGCCCGTGCGGACATGAAAATGCGCTGCAGCACCATGCGCGCCAGACACGCGCGACACGGGCGGCCCCGACAGAGCCACACGCTTTATTCACTTGCACGAAAAAGATTTAGGCCCGGTGACTTGAATCAGAGGTCATCCCGGGCCCATCGATATGCAGTGCACCTGCAGAAGGCTGGTTAATCAAACGGCTTTCGGCGACGAAGGCCCGCACGCCCAGCCCCAATCGCCCAGCACGGCCCTTTGGCACCCTTATGAAGGGCTGCTCTTTGAAAGCATCGCGTTGCTGTTATTATCGAACATATATTCGTATTTATAGCTACTATTTGATAGAATAGCTGTTGTTGACGGCAGTTCCATGTGCCGGGCAGCGCCCTCCATGCGACGGGAGGTGATGCCCATGACTGATCTGACTGATTTCGTGAAGTTCCTGACCGCCCTGTTCTCGCTCCTCACGGCGCTTATCGGACTTTCCGAGGCACTCAAGCAGTGTTCGAAAAACAAGAGGGGTCGACGCCGTTAAGGCATTGACCCCTTGAACCAAATAACGGCGCTGCCCAGCTTGCTCTACTTGGGCTACCGTTGACTTTATTTTACCCACGGGCGCCGGGTTTAACAAATGGATTTTCGGTAATGGACGCACGACCCTCCGCGCCCCGCAATACCACTACGCCCCAAGCACCGCCATGGGGATCACCGCCACGCCGTCGTCGCGGAAATAATGGACGTTGCTGTCGACGCCGCCGCAGGTGGAAAGAAACGCGCGCAAGCTCGTCCGAAAGCCCAAGGTTTGCAGACCAACCGCCCCTGCAGCACCAGCGGGCGACGTCATCCTGCGAAATTACGCCATTCTCAATGTAGTTTTTACGCCACTCTAAATGCAGGTTTTACGCTTGGCATCCTCGGCGCGACGCTCGCTCATCCACCCGACCACCGATTTGCCCGGATTCCGGGATATGCTTTTCACTCCAGGCCTCTGCCGGAAAAATCGTCCCATTCTGAAGCTCGATTCTGGGACACAGTTTCCGCTTGAGGTCCGATCCGGAAAACGGCATCCCGCTCTGGGGCCGAAAACTGGAACGCAGTTTCCGCCAAGAGCTGCAAAGGGAAGGCGCGTCCCATTCCGAGCATCAAATCCGGACGCGTTTCGTTATCCCCGCTCGCACATCTCGGCAAACGAAATCAGCTTGGTGTCTCCCCTGTTCGCCGCGACATCCTGGCACCCTTGCGTAAAGCCATGCTTCGAGAAAATAGCATAGCTTTTTCGTTGCCGTCTAAAGAGCTCACTTCGGTGCACGAGCTTTTCCAGAACATCCTCGCCTACCGGTTCGTTACGCCATTTGCACTCCGCAAAGAGCGCCGCGCCCTCTCCGTCGTCGACAATCAAATCGATCTCCTCCTGCGTACGCGTCCGATTGTCCGTCCCCCACCAGCGTCCGACGCTCGCCGGAACCACATCGAGCTGGCCCGCGCGCGCGAGTTCGTACACGTATTGTCTGCATATAAGCTCAAAGACCGTACCCATGTAATCCGATATGTGCGGCTCAATGCGCTTATACGCCATCTCGGCCATATCGTTTTGAATCAGCCCGATGTTCTGCGGAACAAACTTGTACCAGAACCTAAACATCTGGTCGCTCAGCAGATACACAGCTCGCTTATTGCTCGTCTCGTTTAGGGGTAGCTCGCGCTCGACAATCCCAAGCGACGCCAGCTTATCCACATAGCTCTTTACGTTGCTCGCAGGGATTCCCGTAGAGCTCGCAATCTCCGAGATCTTCGAGCGCCCCTGAGCAATTGCCTGCACGATCGCATCATATTGCTCGGGATTGCGGCACTCTTGCAACAGCAGGTTACTCGGCTCCTCAAAGAGATAGCCCGTAGGAGTAAGAAAAAGACGTTTGATGTTGTCCTTGAGCGATACGCTAGGATCGACTTTCTCGATATATGCAGGAGTGCCGCCCGTCATGCCATAGCAAACCGCAGCGTCTTCGCGACCCATGCTCTGCCACAGGCCGAGGGTCGTCGTAAAATCGAGCGGCATGATCTTAAACTGGGCCGTACGCCTACCGTATAGCGGACTCTCGTAGCCCAGCACCTGCTCTTCCATGAACGAAAGCGACGACCCGCACAGGATAAGCATGAGCTTGGTCTCTTTGTACAAGTGATCGATCTTGTCTTGCAGCAACGAGCTGATCTCGGGATTCGATTGGGCGAGATAGGGATACTCGTCAATCACGACAATCAAACGTTCCGTGCGAGCCATGGTGGCCAATGCATCGAACGCTTCGTCAAAACTACGAAACGACACGCCTGCAGCACCAACCGAACCCGCAAGTATCGCCTGGCTAAAGCCGTGCAGGTTTGCCTCTGCATTGGTACGACGAGCTTGAAAGTAAATAGCCTTCTTGCCTTGGATGAACTCTGTGATAAGGCGCGTTTTACCCACACGACGGCGGCCGTAAATCACAGGCATCTCAAAGGAGTCCGTGCCATACAATCGATTGAGCTCGGATATTTCCACTGTTCTTCCGATAAACACAGGGCCATCCTTCCTTTACGCTATAGCTAGCTATATTATATCTTCCTATAATATAGCTAGCTATAGCGTAATTCGACAAGCGGCGCACGCAAAAGGGGCAGTGCACCACCGCACGTGGACCGTTCCGGAAACTCCGGGGCAAATCCGCCCTGCGAGCGCTCATCGGACTTTCCGAGGCACTCAAGCAGTGTTCAAAGCATAAAAAGAGGGGGTCGACGCCGTAAAGGCATTGACCCCTTAATCTAAGCAACAGCGCTGCCCAGCTCTTCACCACTTGGGCTGTCGTCAGCCTTATTTTACCCACGGACAAACCCTTTGAAGTGCGGCTTAGCGCCGCATAACGTCGGCGGACGAGGCGATGCGCCCGCCGACGAATAGCACCGAATTGGCTACTTCTTGCTCTCGGGCAAGACCAGATCCACGGCAGCGTCCTTGGCAGCATCGATGTGCTGAGCCACGACCGGCGTCTGCGGAAGGATCAGGTTAAGCACGATGGCCATGATGGCGGTGGGGGTTACGGCATTGGAGCCGATGACGGTGGACACCCAGGTGGGCATGCCCTCGCCGGCAAGGCAACCGCTGGCCATCCAGATACCCAGGCCAAAGACGACGGAGGTGCCGACGATGGTGGTGGTGCGCTGCGTGAGGCCCTCGCGGGTGAACATGCGCACACCGTTCATGGTGATGGTGCCAAAGACGCCGACGGTCGCGCCGCCGATGACGGGCTGCGGGATAGCGGAGAGCACGGCAGAAAGCCGCGGGAACAGGCCGGCGATGGCAAAGACGGACGCGATGATCACAAAGACCCACTTGTTGACGACCTTGTTGGAGCAGATGATGCCCACGTTCTGGCCAAGGGCGCTGGTGGGAAGACCGCCCAGCAGGCCGCCGGCCATAGAAGTGAGGCCCTGGGACACGATAGCGCCGGAGAGCTCGCGCTCGGTGGGCATGCGGTCGATGGAGCCCAGGCAGGCGGCGGAGACATCGCCGATAACCTGGATGGCAACCATGGGGAACACGACGGCGAGGGTAATGCAGACCTCGGGATCAAACTCGAGTGCGTAGGGCATGAGCTTGGGAAGGGCGAAGACCTGAGCGGTGGCGACGCTGGAGAAGTCGATCATGCCAAAGGGGATGGAGACGATCATGCCAACGATCATGCCAAAGAACACGGATCCCAGCTTGAACGTACCCTTGCCAAAGT
The DNA here is from genome assembly GCA_902496945.1 of uncultured Collinsella sp. Lineage (GTDB taxonomy): Bacteria > Actinomycetota > Coriobacteriia > Coriobacteriales > Coriobacteriaceae > Collinsella. The sequence continues at coordinate 9,146 of CABVDE010000019.1, read as the reverse complement.
TGGCGAGCGCGAAGACCACGGCGAAGGTGATAAGAGCGACGCACCAGGCCTGCGGGGTGCCCCACAGCGGCGTACCCATACCGCCGGCCATATACTTGACGGCCGTGGGATACAGCGAGACGCCGATGGAGAAGATGACCGTACCGGTCACGACGGGCGGGAACAGCCACTTAATCTTGCTGTAGGCCAGACCAAAGAGGACCGCGACGGCACCGCCAACAATCTCGCCGCCCAGCAACGCACCAAAGCTAAAGCCCGAGGCGCCCATGGCCTGCAGGGCCGGTAGGAACGCGAACGAGACGCCCATGACGATGGGCAGGCCGCCGCCGATGCGACGGAAGGGAGCGAAGGCCTGAAGGGCCGTGTCGATTGCCGAAAGAATGAGCGCAACCTGAATGATGTCGGTGCTCTGCTGGCTATTAAAGCCGTAGACGCCGGCCATGATGACCGCCGGGGTAATGATGCCGGCAAACGATGCCAGCACGTGCTGAAGGGCACACGGGATCATTTCCTTAACGGGAGGCATGCCCTCGCGAGCGAACAGGGCTTCAGTGCCGTTCGTAACCGTCTCCTGGGCCATTTGACCACCAATCCTCGAAGTAGTTGTTTTCGCATCTAACGCACTATTGTGACGCAGTGCGGGGCTGAGGTTGTGCCTTCGTTGCATATCGTATTTAAGATTTTTCTCATTCTCAATAATAATTTTTTGTTATCAGACAATTCTTCAGCTGATATAGAGTGTTTCCGCAGGTTTGGAAAGTGTCTAGTCAAAATAACATCTAACTTTTCTTTTGGTCGACCGTTTGCCGCCAATTTCCTACCGCTCGTCTGTATTACGCGATATACCTGCGAATATGCGAGTCAATAGGCACCGTGTTACCATGAGAAAAAATTGTTATGAAACTTCCGATTTCATCCAAAGGAGTTGCCCGTGAACGAGACTGTACGTCGCTTTTTGCCGATGGTCGATTTCCTGGAGCAGATACTCGGCAAAAACAGCGAAATCGTGCTGCACGATTTCTCGGATCCCGACCACGCCATCGTCGATATCCGCAACGGCATCGTGAGCGGCCGCAAGGTCGGCGGTCCCGCCACCGATCTGGCACTCAAGATCATGCACGATCCCAAGTATCGCGACCTGCCGTTTATTACGGGCTACGAGGGGCGCGGTGCCGGTGGCAAGACGTTGGAATCCGCAACGTACTTTATTCGCGAGGATAACGAGATCGTCGGCATGCTCTGCGTCAACACCGATCTTTCCACGGTACGCTCCATCAACGCCATGGCTCAGCAGCTCATGGCCTGCTTCGACGCGGCACCGACGCGCACGGAGCCCGCCCCTATTGAGGTCGAAAGCCTTTCGGAGTCTACGCAGGAGCTCATCGACCGCAGCATTGCCGAGTTGCTCGAAAGCCGCGGGCAGGATGTCGCCTCGCTTGGGCAGGCCGATCGCGTGGACGTTATTCGCCGCCTTAACGGCAACGGCGTATTTATGCTCAAGGGCGCTGTTGCCTGCGCTGCCACCGCGCTGGGCATCTCGGAGCCCAGCGTCTACCGCTACCTGCAAAAAGTTCGCAAGGAGGGCTAACGAGCAAAATGGAGCGCGGGCAGTCTTTTTGGGACGGGGCTATTTTAGCTACCCTCCCTCTGCCCACGATTTCGGTGAGCCGCAAGTAAAATCAATCCTGCATATAGGGGTAGCTAAAATGGCCCCGTCCCAAAAAGACTACCCTTGGTGGCTCCGCAATCGATCCGTCACGTGACAAAAGAACCCTGCAGCTCACACGCGCTGCAGGGTCTTTTTGCATGTCATGTTTAGTTGTTGCCAACGCCTTAGAGAGCGGCGACGACCTCGATCTCGACCAGACCGCCAGCCGGAAGAGCGGCAACCTGGAAAGCGCTGCGCGCGGGGAACGGGGCCACAAACTTGGAGGCATAAATCTCGTTCACGGCGGCAAAGTCGGCGATGTCAGCCAGGTAGACCGTGGTCTTGACGACATCGGCAAACGTAGCGCCGGCAGCGGTCAGCAGGGCTTCGACGTTGGCGAGGGACTGCTTGGCCTGGGCCTCGATGCCCTCGGGCAGCTTGCCGGTCGCGGGATCGATGCCCAGCTGGCCGGACAGGAACACCATGTTGCCGGTCTGGATACCGGGGGCATACGGGCCGATGGCTGCGGGCGCGTTATCGGAAGACACGACGGTCTTGCTCATGTTTTTCTCCTTACGATCAAATAGAGAGCGTGAGCGCGGCGTTCGCACCGGGAGGCACAGTTCGGTCTGAACACCGCGCTTGATTGGGATAGTAGGGGATGATTTTGCTCGATGCAAGATAATTATCAGATTGCGAGAATATTTTATCGCCCAACGGCTCCCGTCGGCCGCTGAGCGGCACGACCGGACGGTGAAGCTCAAAATGATCCCTTTCCCTCCGTCCCCTGCGGATCAGGTGATCCATAGGGGACGGAGGGAAAGGGATCTTTTTTGCTGCAAGGGCTGCTGAAGACTTTATCCTGCTTGGACCACAGGGCCCGTCCGCTGCAACAGCACCACTATACTATTGAGTATCTGAGCATTTTGAAAGGCAGGATATGACCGCAACCGCCAGTCGAACCACCAACCGCAGGCCCGAGCTTCTGGCCCCCGCCGGAGGCCCGGAGCCCTTTGCCGCCGCGCTCGCCGCCGGGGCAGACGCCATCTACTGCGGCATGGGCAGCTTCAACGCCCGCCGCAAGGCCACCAACTTTACCGACGAGGCCTTTGAGCAAGCCTGCCGCGCCGCGCATCTAGCCGGGTCGCGCGTCTACGTCACGGTCAACATCGTCATCAAGCAGTCCGAGATGGGCGATGCGCTGCAGCTCATCCATCGCTGCTCCACGCTGGGCGCCGACGCCTTTATCATCCAGGACTGGGGCCTGTTCTTTGAGGTCAAGCGCACGATGCCCGGCATCGAGACGCACATTTCGACCCAGGCGAACATCCATGACGACCGCGGGACCATCTGGTGCCGCGAGCAGGGCGCCGACCGCGTGACCCTCTCGCGCGAGCTTTCCATCGACGAGATTGCCACGATTCACGACGCCGCGCCCGAAGTCGACCTCGAGGTCTTTAGCCACGGCGCCATCTGCTTTTGCTACTCGGGCCTGTGTCTGCTTTCGAGCTTTGCCATGGCGGGTCGCTCGGCAAACCGCGGCATGTGCGCTCAGCCCTGCCGCCTGCCTTACGAGTTGATCGATGAGAACGGTCGCTCGCTCTCCCCTGCTGGTCGCGAGCGCGCGCTGTGCCCGCGCGACACCAACACCTCGCAGCTTGTTCGGCGTCTGTATGACGCCGGTGCCGCGTCGCTCAAACTCGAGGGCCGCATGAAAGCGCCCGATTACGTGTACTCCATCGTTGATGTGTACCGTCACGAAATTGACGATATGCTATCCGGAGCCACCGTTACCAAAGACGAGAAAGCCGCCCGCCAGCGCCAGCTCAAGCGCTGCTTTAACCGCGACTTTACGCACGCCTATCAGGACGGCACCTCGGGCGACGAGATGATGAGCTACGAGCGTTCCAACAACCGCGGCCAGATCGTGGGCACGGTGCTGGGCAGCCGCCTGGCCAACCGCGACGTGCGAGGGCTCAAGCCCGACGACCGCCGTCGCCGCGCCGCCATCGCCCGCATTGAGCTGTTTGAGCCCGTGGGCAAGGGCGACCTGCTGGAGCTGCGCCACGATAACGAGTTCGACCAGTTCCTGACCACCATTGCCGCCAATGATGCCGCCGCAGGCGACGTTATCGAGTGCCGCGTGCCCCGTAGCATGCCCGAGGGCTGCCATGTGCGCGTGATCCGAAGCCAGCGTGCCATCGACGCCGCCGGCGCCGCGCTCAAGCGCGATGTGCTGCGCCGCCGAGCTGTTGATGTGTCCGTCGTGGCGCGCCTGGGCGAGCCGTTTACTGTCACACTCACCTGCTGTGACAACCCCGCGCTCACCGTCACCGCCACGGGCTTTACCGTCGAGGCCGCCAAGACCCGCGCCGTCGAGGCGGCAGACCTGGTTGAGCATGTGGGCCGCATGGGCTCCTCGCCCTTTAAGGCAGCGAGCTTTGACGTTTCGCTCGACGCCGGCTGCGGTATGGGCTTCTCCGCCGTGCACAAGGTGCGCGCCGCCGCTTGCAATTCATTGGAGGAGGCCATTCTGGCACCGTACGAGGAGCGCGCGAAAACGCTCGAGTTGCCGGTGCTCGACAAATGTACGCGTCCCATGCCCGAGCACTACCGCGACGAGCCGCAGATCTGCGCCACCGTAACCTCGCTCGATGCTGCCGAGGCCGCCCGCGCGGAGGGCGCGGCGCGCATCTACATGACCACCGACGCGCTCGAGGCCGCCGGTGTCTCCCCCGCCGACACATTTGGGCAGGGCATCGTGCCCGTACTCGACGAGGTCTGCCGCGCCGTCGACCACGCGCGCGTCGATCCCTGGATCAATGCCGGCGCCACCGTCGCTGTCGGCAATATCTCCGAGCTTGCTTTGGCCGCCCAGGTTGGCGCCACGGCCGAGATTCGTTCCTGCCTGCCCGTGCACAACACGCCCTGCATGGAGGCGCTTGCCGAGCGCGGAGCCGGTGCGTTTTGGCTCTCGCCCGAGATCACGCTCGACGAGATTGTCTCGCTCGGCGCCGCCGCGCCCGCGGCTCTGGGCATCACCGTCTTTGGCCGTCCGCGCGTCATGACAAGCGAGCATTGCATTTTGCAGGTTGCCAACGGCTGCATCCACGATTGTGCCAGCTGCCGTCTGCGCGCCCGCAAGCTGTCGCTCAAGAATATCGACGGGAAGGTCATGCCCGTGCGCACCGACATCCACGGCCGCTCGCGTCTCTACGATGCCTACCCCATCGATCTCACGCCGCAGGTTCCTCAGCTGCTCGATGCCGGCGTTCGTCGTCTTATGGTGGACGGAACGCTGCTCGACGTCGAAGAAGTGGGCCGCGCCGTCGCCCGCGTCCGCCGCGCCGTCGAGGCCACGCAGGCCGGCCGCAAGCCCGCAGCTCGCCTGCGTGGAGCGACCTCGGGCTGCATGTTTGTGGGAATCAGCTAACCGAAAGGCTTACACGTGAACGAAGAACCTCAAGTCCTCTACTGCGACGCCTGGCTCATGGCCATCGACAAGCCCGCCGGCATGATCGTCCACGGCGACGGCACCGGCGAGCGCACGCTTACCGACTACGCCAGCGACCTACTGCTGGCGATGGGCGACGGCTTTGCCGCGACCGACATGCAGCCGCTCAACCGCCTGGACCGCGACACCACCGGCGTGGTGTTGTTCTCGCTCGACAAGCAGACGCAGCCCGCTTTTGACCAGATGGTCATCGACCACGCTTTCGAGAAGCACTACCTGGCGCTCGCCGAGGGCAAGATCGACTGGAACGAAAAGCTCATCGACAAGCCCATCGCCCGCGACCGTCACGACAGCCGAAAGATGCGCGTCGGCGCCAGCGGCAAGCCGTCGCAGACGCGCGTCAAGGTGCTCAAACGTCTTAAGAGCCGTCGCGGCCTGCCCACGCGCTCGTATATCGATGTCGAGCTGCTCACCGGCCGCAAGCACCAGATCCGCGTGCATCTGGCAAGCGAGCGCCATCCCCTGGTGGGCGACGACCTGTACGGCACGCCGCGCGCCTGCGGACTGATGCTCCACGCCCACAGCGTGTCCTTCACGCACCCCGTAACCGGCGAACACATCCACATCGAAGCCCCTTGCCCCTGGGAGCCCTAAAACCTGCCAAAAGGGGCAGACACCTTTGTGGTGATTTTGGCCTTGCCCTGTCCCCTGTCGCTAGACCGTGATGACGTTGTCCATCGTCTGGTACTTGGCGGGCACCTCGCCCGCGGTGATGATCGTGGCATCGCGGAAGTCCGCGAACTTGACAGGCGCCACCATGCCAAATTTACTAGCGTCAGAGATTACGTAGCGCTTGGCCGTATGGCGCATGGAAATGCGCTTAACCTGTGCTTCTTCGATATCGGGCGTGGTGAAACCCTGCTCGGCGGCGATGCCGTTGGAACCCCAAAAGCCGCAGTTAAAGTTATAGCGGTCCAGAGTCGCTAGGGCATCGGGGCCAACGAGCGCCTCGGTCTCGGGCTTGAGCTCGCCGCCCAGCACCACGGTGCGCATACCTCGCAGGGCGAGATGCTGAGCATGGAGCACAGAATCGGTCACATAGGTAACACCGTCGAGATGCGGAAGATGCTCGATGAGCTTGAGCGTCGTGGAGCCCGAATCGATATACACGAAGCTATCGGGCTCCACGAGGGCCGCAGCACGGGCGCAGATGCGCTCCTTGTCGTCGTTGTGCAGATCGCTGCGCTCGTTGATCGTCAGGTCGCGCGTCACGTGCGCGCGCTCCAGACTCGTCGCGCCTCCGTGCACCTTGGCAATGCGGTGCGCGCGGTCGAGCGTTTGCAAGTCACGTCGAATGGTGGACGGTGTCACGCCTAGGGCCTCGGCAAGCTCCGGCACGGTAGCCGAGCCAGCCTGCTGCACCATCGACACGATCGCGTTGAGTCTATCTTCCGCAAGCATCGATTACTCCTCCTCGGGGTACACGACTCCCCAATCGGCGCGGAGCTTGGTCATAAGCTCCATAACATCAGAAGCATAGCCCAGAAGCTCGCGCTTGGAGTCATCGCCGGCAACAGCCTTCTCGAGGTCGGCTATCTCATAGCACAGGGCATAGGCCTCGGTGCCAGCGTGGACTTCCTCGCGGTGCCCGTCAGCGGTCCACACGATGGTCGCGTGATCGGCGCGCGGATACTCGTTAACCTCGATATAGCACTTGTCGAAGCTGATAACCGAGCGCTTGGGCTGCTTGGAGTGAAGCGTAAGGCTCACGACACCCAGCTGCTGCTCTGCGTTACGGCAGACAATACCGCCCGCGACATCGACACCGGTCTCGTAGGTGTTGCCCAGCGAAGCAACCTCGGTGGGCTGGCTGGCCATAAACAGGCGCATAACGGAGAGTGCATACACGCCGATATCGAGCATGGCGCCGCCGGCAAGGTTGCGGTTGTAGAAGCGATTGGTCAGATCGCCGTACTCCTTATAACTGCCAAAGTTGAGCTGAGCGAGATTCATACGGCCAAAGTCACCCGCATCCATGCGACGGCGCAGCTCCTGATACAAGGGCATGTGAAGCACCGTGGTGGCGTCCATAAGGACCACGTTGTGCTCGTCGGCGATGACACGGGCCTCGTCGAGCTCGGCAGAGTTGAGGGTAATGGCCTTCTCGCAGAGCACGTGCTTGCCGGCGGCCAGAGCGGCGCGCAGGTAGGTGATATGCGTGTTGTGCGGCGTGGTGATATAGACAGCGTCGATGTCCGGATCGGCGTAGAGATCCTCAGCCGTCTCGTACACCTTCTCGACGCCATACTGCTCGGCAAAAGCCTGGGCTTTGGACAATGTACGGTTGACGACACCCGCGAGCTTGCGGCCGGCCAGAGCAAGGGACTGGGCCATTTGGTTGGCGATAACGCCGCAACCGATCACAGCCCAGCGAAGCTCGGGTGCCGTAAAAATGTCGTTAGGGAACGGTTTGTCCTGAACCGATGCGAAAGCTGCCTTTGCGGCTGCCGCAGCATCGAGCGGAGCCTGTTTGGAATCTGCCATGAGCGCCTCCTGTGTCGTGAAAAATCATTCATTTCTGACAGCTCTATATTCGCACAAATACGCGTGTATGTGATTGTATTTGCGTGTTTATTTGCTTATCGGTCAATATTTAGCCATAGTTGGCAGATTTTTGCGCGATTATGCGTATTATCGCGCAAGGCTATGCGTGTAAATGCGCATGCGACGATCCTTGCGAAACATAAAGAGGCGGAACACGAAAGCCCTAAAACACAGCGTTGGCCGTGATACTTCACCTCTCTGGAGGCATCAGACATCACAGGACCGTCCCAAAATGCCGGCACATAGGGAACGTCCCCAACGACTACTCATTTAAGTCTGTCCCCAATGAGTGCCCAATGAGTGGGGATAGAAAAAGGCCCGGGTGCCGTGGGGGCAACCGGGCCTTTGCTAGCAACTCGATGTTGCGGGCAGCTTAGAACTTGTGGCCGCACTTCTTGCAGACGCGCAGCTTGTTCTTGCCGTCCTTCTCGTGACCGACGCGGGTAACCTTACCGCACGCGGGGCAGACGAGATTGACGTTGGAGGCGTCGATGGGAGCCTCCTGCGAAACGATGCCGCCCTGCTGGTTGGCAGCGTTGGGCTTGACGGCCTTCTTGACGACCGAAACGCCCTCGACAACGACCTTGTTCTCGGCGGGGAGAGCACGCAGGATAACGCCCTGCTTGCCGCGATCCTTACCAGAGAGAACCTGGACCTTATCGCCCTTCTTGATATACATATATCTCCCCCTAACTACAGGGTCTCGGGAGCGAGCGAGACGATCTTCATGTACTTCTTGTCACGAAGCTCGCGAGCGACGGGCCCGAAGATACGGGTGCCGACAGGCGAACCATCCTTGTTGATGACGACGGCAGCGTTGTCATCGAAGCGGATGTAGGACCCGTCCTTGCGACGGACCTCCTTGACGGTGCGCACGACAACGCAGCGCACGACATCCTTCTTCTTGACGTTCGCACCGGGCGTGGCCTCCTGCACGGCGGCCATGACGACGTCACCGATGCCGGCGTAACGGCGCTTAGAGCCGCCCAGCACCTTAATGCAACGAACCTTGCGCGCACCAGAGTTGTCGGCAACGTTCAGCATGGTTTGCATCTGAATCATGGTTGGAACCTTTCCGAACCTAAGCCGGCGAGAGGTGCGACCGCCCTGATCGAGAACCTAAATGGCTCTCGGACGGGCGCACGTCACCGGAGGGTTTACTTCAACAAGCTTACTTGGCGCGCTCGATGATCTCGACAAGACGCCAACGCTTGGTGGCGGACAGCGGACGGGTCTCCATGATGCGAACGGTGTCGCCAACGCCGGCCGTGTTCTCCTCGTCGTGGACGTGGAATTTCTTGGTGCTGGTCATCATCTTGCCGTACTTGGGATGACGCTTGCGCTCCGTGGTGGTCACAACAATGCTCTTGTTGCCCATGATGGAGGAAACGATACCCTGGCGGACCTTGCGCGCGTTGCGCTCAGTTGCTTCAGCCATTA
>CABVDE010000018.1 GCA_902496945.1 uncultured Collinsella sp. | reverse complement strand
GCGCCGAATGCTCGCCATCGAAATTTATCGATGGCCTATTTCAGACTGTAATGGGTACGTCAAGCAGCGTTTGCGAACAGCCTCAAGGCTCCACAAAGCGGACGAGCCGTCTCCAGCGGAAATCTGTCAAGCCGGAGATAATGACGCGCCAGCACCCATGCGGCGCGGCCCATGTCGTATGATGATGAGGTTTATATTACGCGCGGTTCAAGGCGCGGAGCGCATGCCCGCGACCGCCGCCGTGCACCGGCACGAGTAGCCACTACCAACAGGAAGGCAGCAGCAATGGTCTCTCGCATCTACGTGGAGAAAAAGCCAGGGTTTGACGTGGAGGCGCAGCAGCTCAAGGCAGAGCTCACCGAGATTCTCGGCGTGAGCGGCCTTACGGGCGTTCGCGTTATCAACCGCTACGACGTTGAGGGCATTAGCCAGGAGCTTTTCGACTCCTGCGTTCCCACCGTGTTCTCCGAGCCCCAGGTGGATGTAACCTACGCAGAGCTGCCCGACTGCGGCGACGCGCCCGTGTTCGCCGTGGAGTTCCTGCCCGGCCAGTTCGACCAGCGCGCCGACTCCGCAAGCGAGTGCGTGCAGCTCATCTCCCAGGGCGAGCGTCCCGACGTGCGCTCCGCCAAGGTCTACGCGCTTGAAGGTGACCTTGCGCAGGCGGACGTCGAGGCCATCCAGCACTACGTGGTGAACCCCGTCGAGGCGCGTCTCGCGAGCCTCGAGCTTCCCGCGACCCTCAAGGTCGACGTACCCGAGCCCCAGCCCGTCGAGGTGCTCGACGGCTTCCGCGAGCTCGATGAGGCCGGCCTTGCCGCCTTTATCGCCGAGCGCGGCCTTGCCATGGATGAGGCGGACATCGCCTTTTGCCAGCAGTACTTCCGCGATGAAGATCGCGACCCCACCATCACCGAGATCCGCGTGATCGACACCTATTGGTCCGACCACTGCCGCCACACCACCTTCGGTACCGTCCTGGACGACGTGACAATCGATGACGCCGTGGTACAGCAGGCCTTCGACCGCTATATGGAGATGCGCCACGAGCTCGGTCGCGACGCCAAGCCCGTCTGCCTCATGGACATGGGCACCATCGGTGCCAAGTACCTTAAGAAGACCGGCGTCATGACCGATGTCGACGAGTCCGAGGAGATCAACGCCTGCACCGTCAAGGTGAAGGTCGATGTCGACGGCGAGGACCAGGACTGGCTGTTCCTCTTTAAGAACGAGACCCACAACCACCCGACCGAGATCGAGCCCTTCGGCGGTGCCGCCACCTGCGTGGGCGGCGCCATCCGCGACCCGCTCTCGGGCCGCAGCTATGTGTACCAGGCCATGCGCGTCACCGGCGCCGGCGACCCCACCGTTCCGGTTTCCGAGACGCTCGAGGGCAAGCTGCCGCAGCGCAAGCTCGTGACCACCGCAGCTGCCGGCTACTCCAGCTACGGTAACCAGATCGGCCTTGCCACCGGTCAGGTCAACGAGCTCTATCACCCCGGCTACGTGGCCAAGCGCATGGAGGTCGGCGCCGTCGTGGGCGCTACCCCGGCAAGCCACGTGCGTCGCGAGTGCCCCGCCCCCACTGACAAGATCATCCTGCTGGGCGGCCGCACCGGCCGTGACGGCATTGGTGGCGCTACCGGCTCCTCCAAGACCCAGAACACCGAGTCCATCGAGACCTCGGGCGCCGAGGTCCAGAAGGGCAACGCCCCGGTCGAGCGCAAACTGCAGCGTCTGTTCCGCCGCGGTGACGCCTGTCGCCTGATCAAGCGCTGCAACGACTTTGGCGCCGGCGGCGTCTCGGTCGCCGTAGGCGAGCTTGCCGACGGTCTGTATGTCGACCTGGACACCGTGACCAAAAAGTACGATGGCCTGGACGGCACCGAGCTCGCTATCTCCGAGTCCCAGGAGCGCATGGCTTGCGCCGTCGCCGACGGTGACGTCGAGGAGTTCATGGGCTACGCCGCCGAGGAGAACCTCGAGGCGACCGTTATCGCCGAGGTTACCGCCGAGCCGCGCATGCGCATGGCCTGGAACGGCGTCGCCATCGTCGACCTGTCCCGCGAGTTCCTCAACTCCAACGGTGCGCCCAAGCACCAGGTCGCCCACGTGTGCGCCCGCAGCGTGTGGCAGCCCAGCTGGGCCGGCACCACGCTTGCCGAGCGCATGACCTCGCTTGTCACCGACCTCAACGTCGCCTCTAACAAGGGCCTTTCCGAGCGCTTCGACTCCACCATCGGCGCCGCGACCGTGCTCATGCCCTTTGGCGGCAAGACACAGCTCACCCCAAGCTCGGCCATGGTCGCCAAGTTCCCCGTGGACGGCGAGACCACCACGGCAAGCGCCATGGCATGGGGCTTCAACCCCTACCTGATGGAAGCTGACCAGTTTGCAGGCGCCTACCTGTCCGTGGTCGAGTCCATCGCCAAGCTCGTGGCTGCCGGCTTTGAGCACAAACGCGCCTATCTCTCCTTCCAGGAGTACTTCGAGCGTCTGCGCACCGAGGCCGAGCGCTGGGGCAAGCCCATGGCTGCCGTCCTGGGCGCCCTTATGGCCCAGGTCGACCTGGGCGCCGGCGCCATCGGCGGCAAGGACTCCATGAGCGGCTCGTTTGAGGACGAGGCCGGCGAGCTCAACGTTCCGCCGACCCTGATCAGCTTCGCCGTTGCCGTGGGCCGCGCCGCACGCGCCGTCTCCCCCGAGTTCAAGGGCCTCACGCACCGCGTCGTCCGCATCGCCCCCGCCACCTATGGCGAGGACTACCGCCCCGACGCCCAGCAGCTGCTCGCCGCGTTTGACGCCGTCGAGGCGCTTACTGCCACCGGCAACGCCCTGGCCGTCTCCACGCCCGGCTACGGCTGCGGCGCCGAGAGCCTCTTTAAGATGTGCGTCGGCAACCAGATCGGCATCGAGCTTGCCGAGGACGTGGACGTGGAGAGCCTCTTCACCCCGCTCTACGGTAGCTTTATCGTCGAGCTCGCCGAGGACGCCGAGCTGCCCGAGGTCGCCGACGGCGTTGTCGTCGAGCCCCTGGGTACCACCGTCGAGGGCTATGTCATCGACACCGGCTCCGAGGTCATCGATCTCGCCGAACTCCAGGAGGCCTGGGAGAGGGGCATCGAGGGCGTCTTCGCCTACCGCAGCGCCGGCGAGACCCCCGAGGTCGAGACAATCGACTTCCGCGCCAAAGACATCCACGTGTACGGCGGCGCCAAGATCGCCCGCCCGCGCGTGATCATCCCCGTGTTCCCCGGCAACAACTGCGAGTACGACAGCGCCCGCGCCTTCCGTGCCGCCGGTGCCGAGGCCGACACCTTCGTGATCAACAACCTCACGCCCGAGGCCGTCGCCGAGAGCACCCACGAGCTTGCCCGCCGCATCCGTGCAAGCCAGATCGTCATGATCCCCGGCGGCTTCTCGGGCGGCGACGAGCCCGACGGCTCCGCCAAGTTCATCACGGCGTTCTTCCGCGCTCCCGAGGTCACCGAGGCAGTCCGCGACCTGCTCAAGGCCCGCGACGGCCTGATGCTGGGCATCTGCAACGGCTTCCAGGCTCTGGTCAAGCTCGGCCTGGTGCCCTACGGTGACATCGTCGACGCCACGCCCGATGCGCCCACGCTGACGTTCAACACCATCGGTCGCCATCAGAGCCGCCTGGTGCGCACCCGCATCTCGTCCAACCTGTCCCCGTGGCTGTCGCAGTGCAGCCTCGACGACCCCTACACCGTCGCCATCAGCCACGGCGAGGGCCGCTTTGTCGCCAACGACGAGGTACTCGCCCAGCTCATCGCCAATGGCCAGATCGCCACGCAATACGTGGGCGAGGACGGAAAGCCCAGCATGGATCTCTCCGTCAACCCCAACGGCTCCGCACTCGCCATCGAGGGTATCACGAGCCCCGACGGCCGTGTCCTGGGCAAGATGGGCCATGCCGAGCGCCGCGGCGACAACCTGTACCGCAACGTGCCCGAGCACGTCCCCGGCGATAAGTTCATGCCGATCTTTGAGAGCGGCGTAGCCTACTTCGCTTAAAGCTTTCCCATCGGGTACAATCCCTTCGGGTAACAACACCCGCCACCGGCACTCCCAGTGGCGGGTTCTTTTTTGCTTCGCGCATATAGGAAGGACATCATGGAAAGCCGCAAGCCGCATCTCGCCACCCTGCCCGGACTCATCCTGGGCTGTCTTGTTTGCTGTGCGCTCTGGGGGTCCGCCTTCCCCTGCATCAAGATCGGCTACGATCTCTTTGGCATTCCCGCGCACAACAGCGCCTCGCAGTTGCTCTTTGCGGGCTTACGCTTCACGCTTGCCGGCATGTTGGTCATTATCGGCATGAGTGCGGCGCAGCGCCGTCCGCTTGTTCCACAGGCGCGTGATATTAAACCCATCATCACGCTGTCGCTCTTCCAGACTATCGGTCAGTACTTCTTTTTCTACCTTGGCCTGTCGCATGCCAGCGCCATGTCGAGCTCCATCATCGAGGCCAGTGCCAACTTCTTGGCAATCCTCTTTGCCGCCCTGGCGTTTCACATCGAAAAGCTCGATACTGCCAAGGTGCTTGGCTGCGTTTTGGGCTTTGCCGGCGTCGCGCTCGTCAACCTCTCAGGCTCGGACGGCACCTTTGGCTTTTCGCTCAATGGCGAGGGTTTTATCCTGGCATCCACCGTTGCGGGCGCCCTTTCAACCTGCCTGATCGGCATCTTCTCGCGCGAGCACGACGGCGTCCTGCTTGCCGGTTGGCAGTTTTTGTTCGGCGGCATTGTCCTCGCTAGCATCGGCTTTTTGATGGGCGGCAAACTCTCCCCCACCTCGCTCGCCCCCGCTATCGCGCTCATCATCTACATGGCGCTTATCTCCGCGGTCGCCTACTCGCTGTGGTCGCGTCTGCTTGCCGTCAACCCCGTCAGCCGCGTCTCGGTCTTTGGGTTTATGAACCCCGTCTTTGGCGTACTGCTGAGCGCATTGCTGCTTGGCGAGGGCGCCGGCACGAGCCCCGTTACCGTCATCGTTGCCCTGCTGTTGGTCTGCGGTGGCATCATCATCCTCAACAAGCCAAAAAAGGCCTAACGAACTGCTCTTATTTAACAGAGGGGGTTCACACACTTTAGTTTAATGGAGTACACTGGTTCTCGCTGATTTCGTACCGAGTCGCGGCGGCAGACGCCCGTCTTGCCGTAACGCGCCGGCGACATCGAGAGGATACAGATGCATAAGAAACTGGTTATGGGAAACCAGGCTTTTGCGTATGCCGCGCTTGCAGCGGGCGTTCGCGTCGTTGCCGGTTACCCAGGCACGCCGTCGACGGAACTGGTCGAGACGGTTGCCAAACTCAAGGCCCAAGGCAGCGCCGAGGGCGTTCACGTCGAGTGGTCGACCAACGAAAAGGCCGCACTCGAGGTGCTGGCAGGCGCATCATACGCAGGAGCGCGCTGTCTCTTTACCTGCAAACAAGTTGGATTAAATGTTGCCTCCGATCCGCTCATGAGCCTCAACTACGTAGGCATCAAGGGCGGTCTGGTGCTATTTGTCGCAGATGACCCCGGTCCCATCTCCTCCCAGACCGAGCAGGATACGCGCCGCTTTGCCGCATTCGCGAAGATCCCCGTGCTCGATCCGCAAAACCTGGAGCAGGGCTACGCGATGATGCAGGAGGCCTTCGAGATCTCGGAGCGCTACCATACGCCCGTTATCGTGCGCCCCACCACCCGCGTCTGCCACGCCTCGACGTATCTGGAAGTGCCCGAGCACACCGTCGCGCGTCCCGCTAGCACCTTTGAGAAGGACCCCAAGTGGGTCATCTTCCCGCGCCGCTCGTTTGCCGCGCACGGCGAGGTCAATGAGCGCCTGCCGCAAATCGCAGACGCCTATTCCGACGGCAAGGCCGCAGAAGCCTTTAACCCCATCGAAAATCATGGCGACGCTGCACCGCGCCTGGGCATTATGGCCGGCGGCGTCAGTTTCGCCTACACGCGTGAAGCGCTGAAGATTATCGAGCGCCGCGCTGCATCGGCAGGCATCGCCGTACCGCCCTATCGCCTGATGCAAGTCGGACTCCCCTATCCCTTCCCCGTCAAGGCAGCTGAGCGCTTTGCCGAGGGACTGGATCAGGTCCTTACCGTCGAAGAGCTCGACTTTGTCCTTGAGGACGAGATGCTGCGCCTAGCCGGCCGTACGCATGCGGCATATACCGTGCGCGGCAAGCTCGACGGCACCATGCCCGGTCGCGGCGAGAACACCGTCGACGACCTGGTCGAGCGCCTGGCAGCATATCTCGGCATCCCCGCCCAGGCTGTTGCCCCGCGCGCCGATGCCGCGCTTCCCGAGCCGCCTGCACTTCCCGTACGCCCACCGGTGCTCTGCCCCGGATGTCCGCACCGCGGAAGCTTCTACGCAATTAAGCAGACACTCAAAGCCTTGGGCGCCACCGACGCCGTCCTTTCGGGTGACATCGGCTGCTATACGCTGGGCAACGCCGCACCGCTCGATGCCGTCGATACCTGCCTGTGCATGGGCGCAGGCATTACCATGGCTCAGGGCTTAGGCATCGCCGAGCCCGAGCGCAAGCAGATTGCCTTTGTAGGCGACTCCACGTTCTTCGCCAGCGCCATGACCGGCATCGCCAACGCCGTCTACAACGGCCACGACATCACCGTCATCGTGCTGGACAACGCCATCACCGCCATGACGGGCGGCCAGCCCCATCCCGGCACCGGCCTGCGCCTGGATGGCAACAAGTCCGAGCCCATCAAAATCGAAGCCGTACTGCGCGCTTTAGGCGTCACCTGCGTCGAGCATGCCAATCCGTTCGACCTGGCGCAGACGACTGAGGCCGCCCAGCGCGCCATCGCGCATGAGGGCCCCTCGGCACTCATCTGCGAGGGCCTGTGCATCACGCTGAGCAAGCCCAAGTCCGCGCTCCACATCGACGACGAACGCTGCTGTGGCTGTAAGCGCTGCATCACGCAGATCGGCTGCCCCGCCATCGCATGGGACGCCGAGCACCGTCGCGCACAGGTCAATCCGGCCCTCTGCAACGGCTGCGGCCTGTGCACGCAGGTCTGCAAGTTTGGGGCGATCGGTCCAAACGTCACAGCCGCGAAGGGAGGCGAAGCCTAATGCTCAACATCATGATTACCGGCGTGGGCGGTCAGGGCACCGTCCTTGCCGCCAAGCTGCTCGCACAGGCCGCCGAGGCCCGCAACTGGCGCGTGCGCACCGCCGAGACCATCGGCATGGCCCAGCGCGGCGGCTCTGTCGTATCTCATGTCCGTCTGGCAAATCAGGGCGAGTCTTGCATCGACGCGCCGCTTATCGCCCGTGGCGAAGCAGACCTGATCATCGCGTTTGAGCCCGCCGAGGCCGTACGTTGCCTGGGTTACCTGCGCCCCGGCGGCGCTCTGGTAAGCGCCACAAGCAGCGTACAGCCCGTGACGGCGGCGCTCTCACGCGAGGCATACAGCGCCGAGCCATTCTTGGACTACCTGAAGCAGGCCGTTCCCGGTTGCCTGCTCGTCGACGATGCTGCGCTCATTGAGCAGATTGGCTCACCCAAGGCGCTCAACGTCGCACTGTTGGCGAGCGCCATCGCTATCAGCGACCTCGGCATTACCGTCGAGGAGCTTCGCGACGCCATGCACGCCAGCGTGCGCTCGCAGTTTATAGCGCTCAACGACCGCGCCATCGATGTCGCGGTCGCCTCCATCTCCGCATACGCCTCCCGTTAACGTAAGGAGAACACCATGAAGATGCAACCCACGCAGCTTGAGCTCATTACCAAGCAGTTCCAGACTCTCAAGGACCGCTCGCCGTTCTATGCCAAAAAGTTCGACGGCATCGACATTGCCGCCATCACCACGCAGGAGGAGTTTGAGCGGCTGCCCTTTTCCGAGAAGGCGGACCTTCGTGAAGCGTACCCCCTGGGCATCCAAGCCGTCCCGGACGAGGAAGTCGTCCGCATCCATAGCTCATCCGGCACTACCGGCACGCCCGTGATCATCCCCTACACCAAGCAGGATGTTGATGACTGGGCCGAGATGTTCGCCCGCTGCTATCGCACGGCCGGCATCACCGCGAAGGACCGCATCCAAATTACCCCGGGCTACGGCCTGTGGACAGCAGGCATCGGCTTTCAGTTGGGATGCGAGCGCCTGGGCGCCATGGCCATTCCCATGGGCCCTGGCAACACCGAAAAACAGCTCAAGATGATGCAGGACCTGGGCTCGACCGTTATCACCGCGACCTCGAGCTACGCCCTGCTGCTGGCAGAGGAGATCACCAAGCGCGGCCTGCGCGACAAGCTCTATCTGACCCGCGGCGTCATCGGCTCGGAGCGTTGGGGCGAAAAGATGCGCCAGCGCATCCAAAACGAGCTGGGCATCGAAATCTTCGATATCTACGGCCTCACCGAGATTTACGGACCGGGCATTGGCATCTCGTGCCGCGAGCACGATGGTATGCACATCTGGGCCGATTACGTGTACTGCGAAATCGTGGATCCCAAGACCGGCGAAGTGCTTCCCGACGGCGAAGTGGGCGAGCTGGTAATCACGACCCTGCGTAAACAGGGCGCACCGCTCATTCGCTATCGCACGCACGACCTGACGCGCATCATCCCCGGCAAATGCGCCTGCGGCCTTGACCACCCGCGCATTGACACCCTGGTCGGCCGCACCGACGATATGATCAAGGTCAAGGGCTGCAACATGTTCCCCGCCCAGATTGAGGAAGTCCTTAAGTTTGTCGATGGCGCGAGCTCCGAGTATCAGGTGATGATCGAGGCGGTGAACGGTCGCGATGTGCTCGAGCTGCTTTTCGAAAGCGAGCTGACGGGTGCCGAGCGCGACGCATGCGAGCGCGAGGTGGCCGCCGTCTTTAAGGCCAAGATCGGCTGCACACCTAAGGCAACTGCCGTACCGCTCGGCGAGCTTCCCCGTTCCGAGAAAAAGACGCGGCGCATCTTCGACAGCCGCTACTAATGCCCTGCCAACAAAAAAGGGGTGCACGACCACCACGGTCGTGCACCCCTTTTTCTAGCGAATCTGAACGCCAGCTTTCTTCTTCTCGGCCTTGACGCGGTAGAGCTCCGCATCGGCAGCGCGAAGCAAATCCTGCCAGGTATCGACACCATCGCCAATCCGCGCATAGCCGATGGACATCCGCAATGCATACGGTACCTCGGCGCACGCGAGCTCGTCGTTGATTGCCGTGCACAGATTCATGATCTCCTGCTCCAATGCCGCTTTTTGGAGCACCACGAACTCATCGCCGCCATAGCGCGCGATAAAGCCGCCAGATATCGAGCAGACGTCCTTGAGCGCCTTCGAAACAACCTGAAGGGCATGGTCACCCTCGACATGTCCATAGTGGTCGTTGATCTGCTTAAAGCCGTCAGCATCCATCATCAACAGATACACATCATCGGCCTGGTCCGAACCCAAGAACAGCGACAACATGTAGGTCTCAAACCGGTTACGGTTGTTGAGACCGGTCAACGGGTCAGTCGAAATCAGCTGCTCCTGATAGACGATATAGAGCAGCAAGATGCTCAGCAGTATGCCGACGCAAAGACCCGGCACCGAAAACAACACCTGGAAGGTACCGCCCACCAGAGCAGGGACCGCAAAGAAGGCGAGGGTGCGGTAGATGGCCTTCTTCTGCAGGCTTTCGACCCGTCGCGAATGTATAAAAGCGTGCAAGGACGTATATATGACGTAGCAGTAGCTAACGATAGGCTGAATCATATAAGCTGCACCGCGACGATATACGCCCTGCGCGTCGATATAGAACAGAGTGTGCGTCCAGTAACTGGTAAATGCCAGCGCGACCACCACTATCGTAGGCAACGCAAAAAGCGCCACCCTATAGGGCGTGGTCAAGAGCTGTGAGCCCTGCATCGTCTCGGAATAGAAAAACCAAATGAGGCACGCGACGGCAAACAGCGAAAACGAGACCGCGTTGGAAATCCAGTTGGCCGTAATGCCCACAGGAGTGCTCACGCCGTCCGAGAGCGTCCAGATCATATCGAAGAAAATATACGCAGCAGACGTGTAGCCCAGCATGCTAAACAAGAGCTGCTGGGTGCTCGAGAACAAGGAGCGGCGGCTTCGTGCGGCAAGCCCGATAAGAATAATCATGCACAGCAGAAATATCTCGATCTTGAGTGCCTTAACCACCAGGTCATCCCCTCTATATCCAAGTGGTCAGAATCGCCCGAGTTGTGCCCAGGCGCCAAATCCCCTTTCTCCGCAGGGGTAAAGGGAATCATAGCAGAGCGCCCGAACGTTACTGCGTAACAGTCATCGTTCGGGCGCCCATACGGCGCGAATTGCACGCGCCGGCTTGATTGACTCGAGTCGGCGACTACTCGCCGTCGATGTCGGTTGCGACGGCCTCCTCAATAGCCTCGACGCCTTCGACCGACAGGTCCTCCTTGCCGTGGCAGAACTTCTTGTCGACCCAGCCGGTCAGAATCGGAGCCATGATTGCCGTGATGATAACGGCGGTGGCGATCTGGGCGTACGCGGTAGGCGCAAGCTCGGCATAGCGCGGAGCGACCTCGGCAAGCGCGACCGGCGTGGTCATAGCCGTACCGGCGATGGTGGAGCACGCCACAGCCGCCTTGCCGTTGCCGCCGCACAGACGCTCAAAGGCGAAGGTGATGGGGCCGACGATAAAGAGGGTGATGAGGCCCAGCAGGATGCCCGAGATACCGCCGGTGATAAAGCTCGACAGGCTCATGGACGCACCAAGCTGAAAACCAATGACGGCAATCGCGGGATTGGCGCCGGGAACCAGCAGGTTCTTGATGAACGGGAACAGGTTGCCCAGAACCATACCGATGACGAGCGGCAGGATGGAACCGACAATGGTGCCGATGGGAATGTTGGCGAGACCCGAAACACCAAGGATAATCATCGTGACGGCAGGACCGGCCGTAAAGAACAGGATGCCCACGGCGCCCTGCTCGGACTCATCGCCAAACTCGCCCATAATGCCCGTATAGAGCGCCATGTTGCAAAACGTGATGCCTCCGATGATGGACACGGAGCTCAGGCCCAAGAAGTTATCGTTAAAGAAATAGGCCACGCCCAAGCCGAGAGCTGCCGCAACGACAAGCTTGGGAATCAGCACGACAATGCCGGTCTTGATGGCGCCCGGCGTGGACTTAAAGCTGATGCCGGCACCCACAAAGAGCAGGATTGCGGCGACGATGGTATTGGAGCCACCGCGGCAGGCAGCCGTAAAGAAGCCGCCGATCTCAAAAACCTGCGGGCAGAAGGTATTGAGCAAAAGTCCGACGATCATCGGATAGATCATGATGTCGCCCGGAATGCGTGGAACCTTGAATTTCTTTTGCTCGTTAGCGGTCGCTTCCTGTGCCATGAAACCCCCATTTCCGCTGACGGAGCACAAAAGCCCACGTCACGCTTTGCTACAGTAAAGTTTGAACATGGTACCAGAAGAAGCAGACCGTCTTGGCGAGAAATTCAACAAGTTGGGGCATGATGAGATTCGGTGCCCGCAACGCCACCCCTATATAAGGCTCAAGACGATATAGAGCACGATACCCGAGACGCAGCACCACAGCATCGACTTTGTCTTGATTGCCACCGCCACGACGCCGGCCGCCGCAATCCAGGGAACCAGGCCCGACCAGGGTCCGGCATCGAATGCGCCAGGGCTCACCAAGTCGTTGGCGACCAGCGCCGCAAAGGCGGCGGGCGGAATGTAGCCCAGGGCCTCGGTGACGCGGGGCGACAAGGTCCGCCCACGCAGGACAAATGCCGGGGCAATGCGGAAAAACGCGATAGCCGCCCACGACGACAGCCACAGGACCAAAAACTCATTAACGGGCATCGCGGGCACCCCTTCCGTCGAATGCGGCATCGCACACAAGTGCGATGGCAACGCCGACCACAACGCTTGCCGGCACGGCAATGTTCGTGAGGCCCAAGAACTTGCATACGGCAACGGACACCGCGCCCGAAACCGCTGCGACAACGTTGCCGCGCGATAGCCGCTGCGAAAAGAGTAAACAGATAAAGAGCGAGGTGCAGACAAACCCTGCAATAGCGGTGGGAACATCGACAACGGCACCGACGATGGCGCCCATCGTGCACGAAGCGCCCCATGTTGCGATAAGGACCACGTTGAGCACGAAGGACTCACGCGGGCCCCAATCGTCCTTCTCGACCAACTTGGCAAGCGAGATGCCGTATGCCTCCTCGGTGAGCGTCGCGGTGACCGCCAGCGTCTGACGCTTCGAGGCGCCCTTCAGATGCGGGGCAAGCGATGCCGAATAAAGTGCAAAGCGCGAGGAGATGGCGGCGACGCTCGCGACAATCGATGCCGCCGGTACGCCTGCCAGCCACAGGTTGCAGATCATAAACTGACCGCTGCCCGTCACAAACGTGCTGCTCAGGGCAAAGACCATCCAGGACTCCATTCCCGTCTGCCCCATGATCATTCCGCACGGCGCGCCTATTGCAACATAGGTAAGCATCACCGGCCAGACGGTTCTAACGATATTGAGCACCATACGCTCCTCATCCTGACAAGATCTCCGAGCCGCATGTAACGACACAGCAGAATCATCATCCGACAGCAACAGAGTTCACCTACAATTGCCACCGGATCGAAAGACACAACTTTTTAGGAAGTCATTATGACAGCTATCGATCGAGACCGGGCGCGCGCGGCCTTCAAAAGCTACACCGACGCCTACGACGCCACCAACCCACGCATCGCGCTCAAAATCGAGCATACGTACCACGTAGCCGAGGCATGCGATGCCGTAGCACGCGAGCAGGGCTGGTCGTCAGACGATATTGACCTGGCATGGCTTTGCGGCCTGTTACACGATATGGGCCGCTTTGAGCAGCTGCGACGCTGGGACACCTTTAAGGACGCCGAGAGCATGAGCCATGCAGCGCTGGGCATCGAGGTCCTCTTTGGCGAGAATCCCGCCGATGCACCCGCCGTAACGAGCATCCGCGACTTTATCGACGACCCGGCAGAAGACGAGCTCATCCGAGCGAGCATTGCCTATCACAGCGATTTCCGTCTACCCGCGCAGCTCGACGAGCGCACGCGGAGCTTCTGCGATATCGTGCGCGATGGTGACAAGATCGACATTATGCGCACCATCGCCGACAGCACCGTCGACACCATCCTCAAGGTGGACGAGAAGACATTTCTCGGCAGCCGTTTCTCCTCGCCGACACTTGCCGCCTTTGACGAGCACCGCTGCGTCGCACGCGATGAACGCGACGAGCCCGCGGACTACCTGGTGGGACTCATCTGCCTTATGTTTGAGCTCGTCTATCCAGCGAGCCGTGCGTTGGCGCGCGAGCGGGGCGATATCTACCGCCTGCTCGACGCGCCCTTTGGCATTACGCGCCCCTTTACCGGTCCCGCCACGCAAGCGACCTGGGAGCGCCTAAAGGACGAGATGCGCGACTGGCTGGCGCGCGCCTAGCGCTCAAGCTGGGCCAGCAACTCCTCGACAACCTCGACGGAGTCGCCGACAACCTTGTACTGGGCGGCGCCAAAGATGGGGGCATCCGGGTCCTCATTGATGGCGATAATGCACTCCGCCCCACCGATACCGGCAAGATGCTGGATAGCGCCCGAGACACCGATGCTCACGAGGAGCTTGGGCGAGACCGATACACCCGTCTGGCCAATCTGATGGCGATACTCCAGCCAGCCGGCCTCCACGACGGGTCGCGTGCAGCCAAGCTCCGCACCAAGGGTCTCGGCGAGCTTTCGCATCAGCGGTAGGTTTTTCTTGGAGCCGATACCGCGGCCCACCACGACCAGACGCTCGGCATCGGCAATCGAGGCCTGTTGTCCCCACTCCTCGGCGGGAATCGAGATCTCGATGCGAGCCTTGACGTCTTCTGCAAGCGATACCTGGGTGATCGTGCCGGAACGGCTGTAGTCGAAGTCGGGCGCCTTAAAGATACCGGGGCGCACCGTTGCCATCTGCGGACGGTGGTTGGGACAAATGATGGTGGCCATCAAGTTGCCGCCAAACGCCGGGCGCGTCTGCTGCAGCAGACCCGTCTCCGCATCCATCGAAAGCACGGTGCAGTCGGCCGTGAGGCCCGTCTGCAGGCGCACGGCAACGCCAGGTGCCAGCTCGCGGCCAAAGGCGGTCGCGCCATACAGAATGGCCTCGGGCTTGCGATCGGCCACCAAATCACAGATAAGGCGAGCATAGACCTCCGCGTCATTCTGGCGCAGGCGCTCGTCGCGACAGACCAGGACCTCGTCCGCGCCGGCACAAACCAGATGCTCCAGGTCCCCGAGCGAGCCCTCGGGGCTCATGCCGACCAGCGCCACCAGGCGACAGCCGCGAGCATCGGCAAGCTCGCGCCCCTTGCCCATGAGCTCGTATGCCACGGGGGCCACGGCATCGTGCTCGTCGGTCTGCACGTACACCCAAATGTCTCGATAGGCGCCAAGGTCCGCCACGCCGGCGGCCTCGTCGCGCTCGATTGAAATGGCGTTGACGGGGCAGGCTTCGACGCACCCGCCGCACAGGATGCAGCCATCGGTTACGCGGGCGCAGCGATTGGGGCGCTCCCCCTCCACCACAATGCCGCTCGAGGCGCAGGCACGAACGCAGCGACCGCAGCCGATGCAAGCTTCGCTATCGATAATCAGTCCGCTCATCTATGCCATCCCCTCGATAATCTTGGCGAGTTTTACCGCCTGCTCGGACGCCGTTCCCTCAACAGCCTCACACGTTTGGTCGCGGTTGGGCACAAACGAGCGAACGACCTGTGTCGGCGAGCCGGCAAGACCGCAGCGCGCGGGGTCTGCATGCACGTCGACAGCGCTAACCACGCGCACGTCCGCATCCTCGGCCGCGCGAATGCCGGCAATACTCGGCATACGCAGCTGGCCAATCTCTTTGGCGGTCGTCATCGCGCACGGCATCTCCAGGTACACCGTCTCCTCACCGGCATCGCAGCCGTGGACGAGCGCCAGCGAGCCGCAGGTCGTAAACCCCGCGCTCTGCACGCAGCTCACGTCAGTCACACAGGGAATCTCAAAGGCACCGGCAAGCTCGGGACCAATCTGGGCCGTATCGCCGTCCACCGCCATCTTGCCGCAGATGAGCAGGTCAAAGTCCTCGTCGAGCGCCTCGATGCCGCATTTGAGGGCATAGGTAGTGGCCAAGGTATCGGCGCCCGCAAAGGCACGGTCGGTCAGCAGCAGCGCGTCGTCGGCACCGCGGGCGATGCAGTCGCGTAGCAGCGATTCGGTCGCGGGAATGCCCATCGACACCACTGTTACGCGCACGTCCATACCAAAGCCGATAAAGTCGTCCTTCAACGCCAGCGCGCATTCCAGAGCGCTTGCATCGAACGGGTTGATAACAGCCTGTTTGCCATCGCGCACGATGGTATTGGTCTTGGGGTCCATCTTGACCTCGGTGCTTCCGGGCACCGCCTTGACGCACACCACCATATGGAAATCACTCATCTTCACGCGCCCCCTTTCTGGACGAGTTCATCCAAGAGCTTCTCCGCAAACAGGTTGCCGCGACCCAACTGGCCGGCGGGGTCGAGCTGGAGTTTGAGCCGCGCCGATTCGACCATGGCCTCGTGGCCGTACATCGTCTCCAAGAAGCCCGCCTTGATCTTGCCGACGCCGTGCTCGGCAGAAACGGCACCGCCCATGGCCGTGACCTCGGAGGCCCACTGGGCAAAGAGTTCTCCACCGCGGCGGTAGTCTTGCGCATCGCGCGGCAGAATGTTCACATGCAGATGGTTGTTGCCGATGTGTCCCCAGGCAGCAGACTCAAGCCCGCTTTCGGCCAGTGTGCGGCGATAGAAGGCGACGACATCGGCCAAGCGCGCGTTGGGCACCGACATGTCGGATCCCAGCTTGGTGATCGTAGGGTCCGTGCGGCGGCGCTCATCGATGAGCATATTGACGCTCTCAGGCACCGCGTGGCGGAAGAACCGCTGACACTCGCGATCGACCTCGGTGCGCGCAACCCATGTCGCATCGTCACTGCCGCCCGCAAGCTCCAGTACCCACCCCAAGTGATACAGCTCCTCAGTCGCCTGGACTTCGTCGTCGCAGTCGAGCTCCACATAGACACAGACCTTGGCGTCTTTGTCGAGCGCCGGCAGCGAGGCGAACGCGGTCGACTGCTCACGCTGGCGACGCAGGATATCCAGGGCGGCAGCATCGAAGTACTCAATGGCAGCCGCATGGGACAGGACGGGGCGCACGGAGTCGGTAAAGGACACGGCCTTGTCTTCGCTGTCAAAGAAACAGCTCACACCCCAAACGACCACAGGCGCCGCCTGCAGGGCAATCTCGAGCTCGGTGATTACGCCGAGCGTGCCGCAAGCGCCGATAAAGAGGTCGATGGCGTCCATATCGTCCGCAACAAAATAACCCGAGGCATTTTTGGTCTTGGGCATGGTGTAGCCGGGAAGATCAAGCTCGATCGTGCGGCCTTCCGCCGTAGCGAGTGATAGACGACGGCCCTGGGCAAAAGCCTCGCCGCGCTGAAGCTCAAGCAAATCGCCATCAGCCAACGCG
Source organism: uncultured Collinsella sp. (assembly GCA_902496945.1). Taxonomy (GTDB): domain Bacteria; phylum Actinomycetota; class Coriobacteriia; order Coriobacteriales; family Coriobacteriaceae; genus Collinsella. The sequence continues at coordinate 22,328 of CABVDE010000018.1, read as the reverse complement.
ACGTGGAGTCCCGTGATATGCGGACGCATGGGACCGTAAGCGTAGCTGCGGGCGCCGGAGGCGTTGCATGCCGCCATGCCGCCCAGACAGGCAGACGCCTCGGTGGGATCGGTGGGAAAGAACTGCTCGGGGGCCTCTTGGAACTCCTCGTAGGCCTCAAGCGATACCTGGTCCCAGCCAGCGGTCGGCAGCACCTTCTTGCCCAGCTGCTTGCGCAGTTCCGAAAGCACAACGCCCGGCTCCACGCGCAGCAGAAAGCGGCCTTGCTCATCGCGGCGAAGGCCCAAGTAGCGATTCATGTGAGAAGTATTGAGGATATGCCCGCCGTGGGGCACGGCGCCGGCAGCAAGGCCGGTTCGGGCGCCCTGAACCGTTACCGGGACACACTGGGCATGGAGCTTTCCCAAAATGGCGCGGACCTCGTCTTCCGTTGTCGGAAACGAGATGCTCGTGGCCTCGCCTGATGCGCGAGACTCATCGCGACCATACTCTTCGAACTCGTCGGTGAAGGGTTTGATGGTTACAGACACGCGAACTCCCCCTTTAGCTAACTACAGTGTTTGCAGGGAGATGTTACCGCATCGTTTCGTCGACGTGTTCGAGACCGTCTCCATAGTTGGCGATTTTTACGTTCGCGCAATTCGGCGAACGGCGAGGTTTCCTCGGCAGACGATGCTTTTGACACATATCGCTCCGCCGTCGCCGATCGCGTAAATGTCGGTCGAAAATAGTTGGAGTTATTTTTGCCGCCTTTTACCTGCGGAGACGCCAATCCGTCAAGCATTTGGTCAGAAATTGGTCAAGTTACGACTGATACGGTCGGCATCGACAGCCAAAACCGATAGAAGTTTTGGCCCCAGAAGCAGGGAGGTTCCCATGGCATATTACTGGCCCCAGTACGGCATCGCCATCGAAGTCGACGACGATCCCTATCTCCTGCCTTTCGACGAAGAGGCATTCCCCGACACGGCGGTCTACCACGTCACCACCGATGTTATCTGCGATCCCGAGTCATTCTCGGCGCTCGCCCACCACATCGCGCGTACCCACAGCATCGAACTCCCTCACGACTTCGACGAGCTCATCTACTCGCGCCGCCTGATGCTTCACATGCTCTTTGGAGCGGACCCGTCCACGTTCGCACGTGTCTACACCACCAAGGACGCCGCATGAGTGCGAAGAAGCCACCCCACTTTGCAGGCATGGGGCGTCGCAAGAAGCTCATCGCTGCCTGCTTGGCCATCGTCTGTGCCCTTGTCGCCGTAGGACTATACGCTTGGCAGTCGCAGCCCGTGCCCGAGGCGGGCGCCTCAGTCACGACGGCCGAGGGCAAAACTCGCCAGGAAATCCAAGATGAGCTCGACGCCATCGTCCGCGACAACATGATGACGATTTCGGTCGCACCGGTCGCCCAGCTGCAAAAAGGCGGCAAGCTGCGCGTCAACGTGCAAAACGTCCAAGACAACAAGTTTCCCCAGCGATTCCGCGTCATCCAAAACGACGAGACCATATACGAATCCGATGTGGTCGAGACCGGCAAAACGGTCGAGACATGCCCCGCCGGCGACATCGAGGAAGGTGAGGCGTATATCGAGATCCAGGCGCTTGACGCCAAGACCTATGACAGCCACGGCAACCCGACGCGCGTCAAGGTACGGGTTGAGCAAGCCGAGAACTAGCTTTTCCGGCCGACGCGGCACCGCACGCAATTCACCAGCATTCGTCCAATCATCGCGGGGACGGCCCGCGGCGAATAGAAAGGAACGACCATGGACATCACCAGGAACATGAACGGAGCCAGAGCGCTCGTCGTGGGTGCAGGGCTCGCGCTCGCGCTCGCGATGGGCGCCGCCCCGACGCCAGCTATGGCAGCCGGGCGTGTTGGAACCACGAAGGTAATGGTCAAGACCGAGATCGACAACATCAAGTTCAATGCCCCGACGGTCATCCCCTTCGTCGCCCAAGCAGACGGCACGCTGCAGGGCCCCTCAGAAGATGCGACCACCATCGACAATCTTTCGGCCTATGGCATCCATGTCACCAACATGAAGATCGACGGCATGAACACCTGGACCATTGCCGCCGACGCCAAGGCCGGAACCGCGCAGAACTCCATCGACTTTAAGGTCGGTCCCGACGGCGCACTCCAAGACGCCAGCGCCGCCACGCAGGGAACGGGTCTCGATCTTTCCAAGAATGCAGCCTTCGACATGGGCTACCAGGGCATTGCCGGCGGCACGGACAAGATCAAGCTCAAGACGAGCGGAAACGTCGCCCGCGTCACACGTGACATCTTCCACGTAACCGGCGAAGGCGATCAGGTTGCAACGATTACCTGGACGGTCGAGCCCGGTGCGCACACGGCATAAGGCCGTTGCCCTGGCCGCCGCCATCGGCATCTTGGCGTTTGTACCAGCCACGGCCTTTGCCCAGCAAGAACAGGCGCAGGCCGCCACGCAAGTGACGGTCGACCTCTCGGGGCTCGACCGCGGCGACCGCCAGGAACCGTTGGCGCAGACAGGCGACGGACGATGGCTCTTGGCAGCAGGCGCCACAGCAGCAGGCGCGGGAACCGCCGGCCTCGGTCTGTACATCAAACGCAGCCAGTAACAAAACACGGACAGGCCGCACTAAATTAGGTAAGGAGACCCCATGGCATCGAAAAACCTTTTGCCCGTCGTCGCACTCTGCGGCGCGCTCGCAACCGGAACGCCTGTCGCCGCCTGGGCGACTCCCGTCATGGCGGACTCCCTACCGGCAGCCCTAAGCTCCGCACCAAATCCGTCGAGCGCCATTGCGTGCAAGCGTTTTTCGATGGAACAGGCCGCAATCTCAACCTCGGGATGCCTTCGTCGTAATGCAGACGGCTCGATAGTCGTGGATATCAAGCGCTCAAACAAGACGAACGGTTCCCAGACAGGGAGTGCAATCTGCACGTGGCGCTCGGTTGGACTCGATACCGACGGCGATCCATTCGATTTGGAACTACGCATCGACATCGCTTCGGTCGATGACTCGGCGAACGGAGCGAAGGTCGCCTTCGACAGTACGTTTTTCGAGAAAGGAGGAGGTATCTGTCTGGGCTGCGCCGCCGCGAATGCAGGCGATGCGCAGCCCGCCCTCTCATTCACGGCATCGATGCGGCTGACAAAGACGGGCACCGATGCCATCGCGGCGGGAGAAGCACCCCTGCTGTTCTACACCGCCAGCACCAAAGACACAGACGCTCATTTCGAGAAGCCATCCGGATCGCTCAGTCTTACGCGAGGAACGGAAGCAGGCCCTATTGAGATCGATGCCCACGCGCAAAGCAGGCAACGCATTCTTGCCGACCCGGCGCTTCTCGAAATGGAGTGGAACGGATCCGGGGCCATCGGGATTGTCCCCTCCGCGCTTGACGCCAGGACGCTCCCCTCAAACGACGAACCCACCAACGCAACCATACAAGAAGAGAGCGCAGACAAAGAAGCAGGCGCGGGCAACACGCCGTCGCCAACAAACAGCGTCCCAGCTTCTTTCGAAGCACCGGATGAGCCCGCTGCCGATCCAAACGATCCCAAGCTCGCGGACAGTCTGGGGCTTGCTGATCCTCAAGAGATCGATGAAGGTAACTGCTGCGTACTCGCCGCGCTCGACCACACAGAGTTCATCGACGCTGCGAACATCGAAGTTGCCGCCGCCAATCAGCCCGTCCGCAAGTCGGCCATCATCGCATTCCCCGAATCCATCGAGGTCGTCTTTTTGCCATCGGGCGAGGTCGTGGCCCCAACACTGCTCACCTTGCTGGGCGCCAAGAATACTCGAAACGAAATTAAAAAAGTCACGGTTGTCGACCCTGCAACCACCGCCAAACTGCGTCTATACGCCGTTGCCCCAGATGGAGGCAAGACCCTGGAATTCGATGGCGACACACTCCTAGCCTGGCGACGTCTGGACAATATGCAAGACGTCTCGTATCAGATCGAACTCGAAGGGTTTGATCGTGCCCGTGATGCCAATATCATCGCCGCGGCTATTGAATCCCCACAGCGGCTTATGACACTGCGCTTTGACTACTATCCCTATGTCCCGACAACTACCTGAGGCTTAAATGCCGTGCGTCGTTCCTAATACCACTTATATAACGTATTAGATGGGTCGCGATGAGCCTCGCATTCCGTTCTGCTACGATTGCCACGTTGGCATCAATACGGGAGGGCTCATGCCGGGCTTGGGAACAATCATCAACATTGCGCTTTTGATTGCGGGCGGTCTTTTGGGATTAGCGGGCGGTCGCTTTATCACACCGCGCATCCAAGACACCCTCATGAAAGCATCGGGGCTGTGCGTCCTGTTTATCGGCTTGGGCGGCACCATACAAAAGATGCTCGTCATCGATGGCGACGCCCTCTCGACCACCGGCACCACCATGTTGATTGTCTCGTTTGCCCTGGGCTCGCTCATCGGCGAGTCCGTCAATCTGGAGGCGGCGATCGAGAACCTCGGCGAATGGCTCAAGCGAAAAACCGGCAGCGAAGGTGACAACGAGTTCACCAACGCCTTTGTCTCGGCATCGCTCACGGTGTGCATCGGTGCCATGGCCATCGTGGGCTCGATTCAGAACGGCCTGCTCGGCGATTGGTCCACACTCGCCCTCAAGGGCGCACTGGATTGCATCATCGTCTGCACCATGACGGCCTCGCTTGGCCGCGGCTGTATCTTCTCCGCCCTGCCCGTCGCCGTGTTCCAGGGGACGATCACGCTGTTTGCCGGCGCACTCTCCCCCATCATGACTACCGCGGCGCTCGACAGCCTTTCGCTCGTAGGCTCCATGCTTATCTTCTGCGTCGGCGTCAATCTGATTCACCCTCAGACCTTCCGCACGGCCAATATGCTTCCCTCCGTCGTCATCGCCGTCATCTATGCCCTCCTGTTCTAAATATATCTATGCAGCGGTATCTCGAACATCTGTTTGATGCTGTGCTATGATATGAGGTCACCGTAGCTGCGTTCGAGAGGAGGAGCGGTGGCCGACCAGGACATCAAGATGCTCATCGAGCGCATTATGGCCGAGGCCCGGACCCATCAGTCCGCCCGCTTCTCAAACGAAATCTACGCTGACGAGCCGATTCTCAAAACCGGCCGCCAAATGCAGAACTTCCTCCCCGACCAGTACCGCAAAATGCGAGAGATATCGCGCTGGCAGGATGACCCCAAGGGTGGCACGGGCCGTTGGCTTTCGGAAGCTGAGCTTTTTTACCGCCAAGGCCTGCTGATGGCCGACTTTGAGGACGACTGTCCCTACAACGGCACCTTTAAGTCGTACTTTCCCACCTATAACGCCATGAGCGACCGACAGCTGCGCGGCTACTTTACCTGGCGCGCCCAAGTGCGTCGCGGAACAGTCGAGGAAACGTCTACGTCCTTTGCCTTTCTGTATCTCTATGAGTTGATCTGCGGCATTGGCGTAGATAATCCGCTCGATGGCTTTAACAAGATTAAGGCCTTTTGGGATGCCTATCGCGCCTTCGAGCCCGGCATCGACCGGTTTGCGCGCGTGTGGCTGCAGGATTACGCCGTATTCCACGGGCTCGACCCCAAGCTGCTTCGCGACTCTAAAACCGTCATGTTCGACAACGCCCTCATTGAACTGCGGCGCGCAGTACGAGACCTTGTACCAGCACCGGCGCCGTCCGGTCAAGCTCCCAAGCGTCGCAAAACCTCCGAGCCCACGCTCCCCCTTCCACCCGATGAGGCGCGCGAGGAGCGACTCATGGCCGCCATCAACGCCCTCTCCACGTACAACCTCAATAACTCAAGGCTCGACCGCAGCCACCACCGCGATCTGCGCCACGTGGCATGCGCCGTGTATGTCCGCATGGCGCGCTACTATGACACGCACCGAAAGACCGGCATCGTGGCGAGTTTATTTGGGGAGGAGACGGCTATGTCCTACACCATGTTTGCCTCGGCCGTATTCTTTGCGCCCGAGCGCCACGAGGACTGCGAATACCACCTGGATCCTATCCATATCTACCGTTGTCAAAACGGCTTTTGGGAATGCATGCGGATTCACGGCAGCAGGCAAAAGAGCAGCAAGCTCGGTGAAATGATGCGCGCCTGCGACCAACGCCTGCGCTTGGCGCTGGACCCCGCCCATCCCCTTAAGGAAGAAAAGGTCCCCAAATATCTGGCCAAGATTATCGATGACGAGATTGTGGCATGGCTTTCGTGGGACGCCGCGCACCAGCCTGTCAAGATCGATATCGACCTGAGTCAGCTGGGACACATTCGGAGCGCCGCTGCGCAAACACGCGAAGCGCTTTTGATCGACGAGGAGCGCGAGGACGGCGCGTGCGCAGAAGCCGAGGCAGCGGACTCAGAGCAACCGGAAGCCGAGCCCGTGGCCGACGCGATTGCCGAGGCGGTCGCGGTACCCATTCGGCAGGACGAGGCCGACGAGCCGACCATACCCACCGAACAGTTTGGTGTCGTGGCGCCGCTTCTCGCGCCGACGCCCACGCTCGCAGCGGCTGCGCCCGCTGGCGCCGCAAGCGAACTCGCGCCCGCCGCAGACGCCTATCTCCGCGCGCTACTCGAGCACAACGCAGCACAGGCGGCATCGGCGGTAGTGCAATCGGGACAGAGCGAAGATATGCTCGTCGATAGCATCAACGAGGCGCTCTTTGACCTGGTGGGCGACACCGTTATTGAATTTGGCTCGGCAGGACCGCAAATTATCGAGGACTACGAAGCAGACGTGAGAGGATACCTAGACCATGAGTGATACCGCATCCGCAGCGCCCCGCGTGCCCAAGCGCGTCGCCGCCGTCATTCTCAACTCGCTCAAGGGCGGCGTCGTCCCGCGCATTGGCCTTCCCTACATCACCGTGGGACGTGAGGTCGAGATCCGCGCCCTGCTCACCGATCTGAGCCTCATCGCCGATGGCGGCGCAAGCTTCCGCTTCCTGGTCGGTCGCTATGGCGCCGGCAAGAGCTTTTTGCTCCAAACCATTCGCACACATGCCATGGGAGAGGGCTTTGTAGTCGCCGATGCCGACCTTTCCCCCGAGCGCCGACTGCAGGGCGGTCAGGGCCAGGGTCTGGCCACCTATCGCGAGCTCATCCGCAACATATCGACCAAAACGCGCCCCGAGGGCGGTGCGCTCAATCTTATCCTTGATCGTTGGGTTGCCTCGTGTGCCGATGCCGACGAGTCGGCCATCAATGCCCAGCTCGCTCCGCTCGAGGAGATGGTCCACGGCTTCGATTTCACCCGCATGCTCCGTCGCTATCGCACGGCCGTCGCAGAGGGTGACGAAGAGAGCATGAGCCGCGTGACCAAATGGATCCGCGGCGAGTATCGCACCAAGAGCGAGGCGCGCGCCGAGCTAGGCTCCTCGACCATCATCAGCGACGACGACTGGTACGACTACGTCAAGCTCATCGCACGCTTTTTGGTCTGCAGCGGCTACAAGGGCATGCTGGTGCTCATCGACGAGCTCGTAAACCTGTACAAGATCCCCAACGCGATTACGCGCCAGTACAACTACGAGAAGATCCTGACCATGTACAACGACACGCTCCAGGGCAAGGCTCAGTATCTGGGCATGATTATGGGCGGCACGCCGACCTCCATTGAGGACCGCCGCCGCGGCGTGTTCTCCTACGAGGCCCTGCGCAGCCGACTCGCCCAGGGCCGCTTTGCGCGCGAGGACCTCAAGGATATGCTCGCACCCATCATCCGCCTTCAGCCACTCACCTATGAGGAGTTGCTGGTGCTCATCGAAAAGCTCATGCAAATCCACGCCGGCTACTTTGGCTGGACGCCCACGCTGACCGAGAACGACTTGGTGGACTTCCTCAAGATTGAGTTTGGCCGTGTGGGAGCCGATACACACCTCACGCCGCGCGAGGTCATTCGCGACTTTATCGAGCTGCTCGACATCTTGTGTCAAAACCCCGACGCCAACGTGGCCGAGCTGCTGCAAAGCGTCGGCGGCGATGCGCTGGCACCGGCAATTGCAACAAACGACACCGGCACCACAGGCGACGACCGCAACTTCGCCGAATTCACCATCTAACCCGCCTAAAAAGGACAGGTTTATTTTGGCAGGTTTTATCTGGGCGAACGTTGAAGCAGTAATGCAGCAAGCCGTTGCCAGCCGCGTTGAGAGATTCGTTTTTGAGAGGAGGCCCCATGAACGCCTTTGACCGCTACGCCCCGTTTATCCAAGACTTCATCTACTCCCACGATTGGGAGAGCTTGCGCTCTATCCAGGTTGCGGCGGCAGATGCCATCTTTGACACGCAGGACAATGTGCTCCTGACGGCATCCACGGCATCCGGCAAAACCGAAGCGGCCTTCTTTCCCATCCTGACCGAGTTTTGGGAGAACCCGCCCGCGAGCGTGGGGGCCCTCTACATTGGCCCCCTCAAAGCACTCATCAACGACCAGTTCGTTCGCCTCAACGATCTGTGCGAAGAAGCCGATATCCCCGTCCGGCACTGGCACGGCGATGTCTCGCAGTCGCACAAGGCAAAGCTCATCAAAAAGCCGAGCGGTATCCTGCAGATTACGCCCGAATCACTCGAGGCGATCCTGATCCACAAGCACATGGCAATCCCGCGTATGTTCTGTGACCTGCGCTATGTCGTCATCGACGAGGTCCACTCGCTCATGCGCGGTGACCGTGGCGGACAGACGCTCTGTCTTATCGAGCGTCTTTCGCGCATGGCGGGCGTGCGGCCCCGGCGCATCGGCCTCTCGGCCACCATCGGGGACCCGGAACGCACGGGTGCCTTCCTGTCGCAGGGGACGGGACGCGGCTGCGTCATCCCCCGCTTTGAGGAGCCGCGCCGCGTGTGGCGTATCTCCATGGAGCACTTCTACAACTCGGGTCCTCAGGCGCAGCAGCGAGGATTTATGAGCACAGGTCCGCAAGAAGCCGAGGTGCTCGCATGCGATCGCATCGAGGCAGCGGCGCCCGCGGCACTGCCCGCATCCGGACAAGACATGCGCCACAGCGGACAGCTCACACAGGAGGAGCGCCGTCAACGTCGCGAGCAGGCGCGGGGCAAGGACGTTCCCAAAGACCGTCGCACTTCCTCGGCCCCCGAGGGTGAATTCGACATCCCCCGAGCGACCGAGCAGGCACTTCTCAACCCCACTGATACCGCACCTGACAACGCCGACCCCGGTATGGGCTATATCTTTGAGCACACGCGCGGACGCAAGTGCCTGGTCTTTGCCAACTCGCGCGAGGAGGCAGAGGCCGTGTGTTCCATGCTGCGCAGCTACTGTGAAAACCGGCACGAGCCAGACCGCTTTCTTATCCATCATGGCAACCTCTCGGCATCGCTACGCGAGACCGCCGAGGAGCTCATGCGCGACGAGGAACAGGCGCAAACAACCGTCACCACCTCCACGCTGGAGCTCGGCATTGATATCGGCCGTCTGGAGCGTGCCTTCCAGATTGACGCGCCGTTTACCGTCAGCTCCTTTTTGCAGCGCATGGGGCGCACGGGCCGTCGCGACCTTCCACCCGAGATGTGGTTTGTCATGCGCGAGGAAGAACCCGAGCCGCGCACGATGATGCCCGAGACCATTCCCTGGAAGCTCCTGCAGGGCATCGCGCTCGTACAACTCTATCGCGAGGGAAAGTGGGTCGAGCCGCCCGAGCTCGATCGACTCCCCTACAGCCTGCTCTATCACCAGACCATGTCGACCCTCGCCAGCACCGGCGAGCTCACGTCGTCCGAGCTTGCCCAGCGCGTGCTCACACTCAGCTATTTCCACCGCGTCTCGGCAGACGATTACCGCGTGCTGCTACGCCACCTCATTAAGATCGACCATATCCAGGTCACCGAGGGCGGAGGGCTCATCGTGGGCCTCGCGGGCGAGCGTATCATCAATAACTTTAAGTTCTACGCCGTGTTCCAGGAAAACGAGGAGTTTACCGTTCGCAGCGAATCGGCCGAGCTGGGCACAATTGTCAACCCGCCACCACCTGGCGAACGCATCGCCATCGCAGGCCATTGCTGGATCGTCGAGGAAGTGGACTGGAAGCGCCACACCGTCTTTGCCACGCAGGTCAAGGGCCGTGTACCGGCCTACTTTGGCGATTGTCCCGGAGACATTAACACGCATGTGCTCGAGCGCATGCGCCAGGCGCTCAACGAGCATGCGGCATATCCGTACCTTATGGGTAACGCGCGGGCTCGCTTGGCGCAGGCTCGCCATACGGCCGAGATTTCGGGCGCAGGGACTAAGCCGCTCATCAACCTGGGTGGCGACACCTGGGTGCTCTTTCCCTGGTTGGGCAGCTACGCCTTCCTGGCACTCGAGCGCATGCTCAAGATTAAATGCGCCGCGGAGCTTGGCCTTCGCGGGCTCGATCCGTCGCGTCCGTACTTTATGCAGTTTAAGATGAAGGCCGACGAGGAGACGTTCTTTGAGGTGCTCGCCGCCGAAGCCGAGAAGGACTTTGACCCCATCGAGCTCGTCTATCCCGGCGAGGTTCCTTACTTCGATCGCTACGACGAGTACGTTCCCGAGGAGCTCGTGCGCAAAGGCTTTGCCGAAGGCGTACTCGACATCGAGGGTATGAAGCAGCGCGTCCTCGGCTGGCGTGACCACGACTAAGCCCCAAAAAGACTGGTCGCAGGGAGACGTACTAATCGCGGAGGACGGCACCGAGGAAGTCAGTGTCGAAGGGCACAGCCTCGGCAAAAGCGTAGTCGCCGTCGCTGGCGATGAGCAGGTAGTTTTCCTCGCCGCCGAACTCCGCATCGCCACATGGGACCACCCAGGCGTGGGCGAATACCTCGAGTGCCGCGGCAGCGCAATCGCGCAGGAACGACACATCGCTCCCCTCGTTCGCGCTCACAATATTAGCCACGTAGATGCCGCCCGGATTCAAGCTGCCCCGCACCAGACGCAGCGCCTCGACAGTTGCCAGCTCGCGCACGGGCTCGGCACCGCCAAAGCAGTCGCTCACAACGACGTCATAGCGACGATGCCCCACGCTCGTTACGCCCAGATACGAACGCGCCTCGGCGGTAATCACCCGTAGGCGATCGCCAACCGTACGCTCCAGCTCGTCCAGATAGAACCAGCGGCGCGCCAGACGCGTAATCTCGGCATCGTACTCGATGACGTCCATGCGTAAGCCCTCATGCGACAACAGCGCAAGCTTGGGATAGGCAAACCCGCCGCCGCCCAACATGAGCATACGGTCGATACCGTGCCCACAAGTCTCGCGCATCGCGCCCTCGGCCTCAAACACATCGTCAAATGCGCGATAGTACGCAAAGACCGGCTCCGCCCAGCGATCACCAACATGGCTCGCGCTTTGGTAGACGCCGCCTTGCACCAGCACACGGACCTCGCCGCCATTCTCGTCATGCATACGCTTCACACGTGCCAACCCGTTGCGGGTCCGCGCAACCTGCAGACAGGCAGCACGAACAGCGACGGCAGCCGCACCCAGCGCTGCAGCTCCCAGGGCAACGCCAGCAACAACGCCAGCGGAAACACTCGGCTTGTTCATCTAGAGCTCCTTTTGCAGATAGAGGCCATGGTCGTAAAAACCCAGGTGACGGTAGTACTCGCGCGTGCCAATCGCGCTAATCACGTTGATGCGCGTATAGCCCGCATCCCGAGCAATCTGGCACGCACGCTCCACGAGCAAACGCCCCAGTCCGTGATGCTGTGCTGCCTGGCCCTGATCGCCCACGCGCGCCGCCATGCCATACACGTGAACCTCGCGAATCATTGCCTCGTCCGGCATCGTCGGCAGCTCGTCCGTATGCGCCTCAACAAACGCGCGATCGGGTAGCGACAGGCGCAAAAAGCCGGCGATCTTACCCTCAGGCGTTACCCACTGTAAAAAGTGTTCGCCCGTCACCGGTGTCTCGTACGCAACCTCATCAAGAGACAACTCATCCAGGTCGGCACCCGCGGTACTGATCTCGCGATAGCGAATCTCACGCACCGTCGCACCGTCGCCGCGAGCTGCCAAGCGATTCTCGACGAGCTGACGCAGGTTGGGTTTCTTATTGCCCACCATAATGTCGTCGGAACTAAAATCGCGAATCATACGGCTGATACGGCAAAACGCCGGCGTCACCACGATGTCGTCAGCCAGCACATCGAGCAGCTCGTCCTCGGTATAGGGACGCCACTCGCCGCGCTCGTAGCAGCCCACCAGACGCGAGCCCTCGATGAGCGCACACGGGTAGACCTTGACCTCGTCGGGCATAAAGGCGCCCTCGGTCATAAAGCACTCGTAGTCGTGCTTGTCCCCCTCGGGCGTGGCTCCCAGCAGGTTAAGCATAAAATGCGCGTGGATCTTAAAGCCAAACAGGCGCGCCAGCGAAAACGCACACTCGATCTGCGCCACCGTAATACGGCGCTCGTTGATGTCGAGCAGGTGCTGGTCAAGGCTTTGGATGCCCATCTGAATCTTGGTGCAGCCCAAACGACGGATAAGCGTGAGCGCCTGTGGCGTCACGGCATCGGGGCGCGTCTCGATAACGAGCCCCACCACGCGATGTTTCGCCGTCTCGTTGATGCGCTGCTGACGCTCAAGTTCCTCCATCGTGGCCGTCTGCCACTCGGCGACCTCGCCCCACGGCGTACCGGGGCCGTACAGACGATGCACCGCACGGTTGTAGCCGCCCACGGCAGCATCTACGCACTCTTGCTCGTCGGCAACGCCGGCAGCGAGCTCAGCCTCGTCTGTCGCAATGCCGGATGCCCGATAGCGCTCACGACGCTCCGCCACCACCGGCGGCAGGGCATCGGCGGGAGCGTCATCGAGCAGACGCCCTGCCTCGGCACGGCTGATGCCCGGACGCGCCAGCATGGGATTGGCCGCCACGCCGGCCACGGCATCGTCATTGAGTGCGCGGAAGAGCTCCGACATAAACCATGTCTGATACCCTTGCGGATAGTCGCTCCAGGTACCGCCGAGCACGATGAGCTCGATCTTATCGGTCGCATGCCCCATCTGCGAAAGCGCCGTCAGACGAGCACTCACCTGCAGATACGGATCGAAGCAGTTTTGCTCCGCACGGGCGCACGCCGGCTCGGCGTGCAGATAGCTTTTGGGCATGCGCAGGTCGTTAGGGCAAAACAGGCAATCGCCCGAGCACGGCCACGGCTTGGTGATGACGGTGATGGTCGCCACGCCCGATGCCGTGCGGCGCGGCTTCATGCGCAGCACTTGCAGCAACTGGCGTTCCAGATCGGCATCGACATTCCACGCCGTCCAACGAGCCGGCTCCTCACGTTTTACCCGCTGGTAGAACGGCAGCAGACGGCGCTTAGCCAGATCGCGCTTGTCGGCACCCTCGCGGCGCGCCTCGGCATGTATCAGTTTGACGAGCGCCTTGTCGTCCACGGTCTCGCCGCGACGCAAGGCGTCGAGTATGTTCAAGATAATCTGTTCCATGCCCCCATTGTAAAGGCAAAGGCGCCGGAGCCTGCCACGGCTCCGGCGCCTCCATCAAAGAGCATGCATATACACCTATGCCTGCGGACTCAGCCCACCGTCGTCATTCCGGATTGAACGACATATCGCCCGAACCGACCTCAAAACGATACGCGGCAGACTTATCACCGTTGTCGAATTCAAGATTCCAAATAGTCTCGCCATCGTAGTCAAGCGGAAGGAAAACGCTCTCAAAATCGCCGCTGCCCAGAGCAAGCCTTGCCTTAAAGCCCGTAGAGTTCGGAACCGTTATCTCCACGTCGCCCGAGCCCACGCTCACGTCCATCGACTTCGCGGGGGCCTGGTAGAGTTCGAACGTCGCATCGCCCGAACCGACCTCGGCATTCAGGGTATCGGTCACGGTGCCCGTAAACTCAACGTCTCCCGAGTCCAGCGTTACATCCAGATCATGGCACGCAATGCCCGCGACCGTCAGATCACCCGTCCCCACATTCGCCGCAATGCCCACCAGGTTATCCGCAACCTCGCGCGGCAGCTCGACGGTAACCGTGCGGTCAATGGCGCGCTCGTCATCGCAGTCGAACTGGCTAATCTTGAGCGTAGAGCCCTTGATTTCGGCCAGGTTCCGGGTTGCCGCATCGAAGGCAACGGTCCCAGTTGCCACGCGACCGCTTTCGATTACGCGCACCGGCCCGCCGGAGACGTGTATGACCTCGACCGTGCCCGACGTCACATCTAGATCAAGGGACTGGAATGAGTCAGCATCAAAGGTTACACTCGAAAGCTTCTGAGGCCGAGCGGAATAACTACCGTCGTCCAAGGGATCATCCTCGTTAACCTCATCGTCCAGACCAGACAAGCTGGATGCAAGATCACTAAGGTCCCACGGTCCCTCGAAATGAATCAAAGTCCTCGAAGCGCCAAAGACGAGCCCAATGATGAGCACGAACGCCCCAATGCCAACACCCAGGCGCACCTTGGATTCATGCGAAAGCTTCATCATTCATCACCCTCTTTGACGACCGGCTCTGCGGTGGTCGCGGTAACCACATCACCATCAGGTTCCGCAGAAGTATCCTTCCCCTGGGCCCTGACCGCCACCGGCGCCGGACCAACCTGGATATCCCCGCGCGCCCAATCGCCATCGAGCGCACGCGCCACCCAGTGATAGATGGGAATCGTAAAGAAAATCAGCGCGGCAAAGGGGCTGGCAAAAAGGAACATCAGCAAAAAGAACAGCAGCCAGCACACGGCCCAATACGGGAACGACTGGAACGGCCCTTTCACCGGAGTCGGGCTTGCCGTACCAGTGCTCGTCACCTGCGCTGTCGCAGCATTGGCGGCCTGCGCGCTCCAGCTTGCCGCTTGCGCAGCCTTGGCCGCAGCATCACTTGCCTGCGTTGCCGCCTCGGTGGCGCGCGCCGCCGCCTCGTGGGTGCGGGCGCGCTCTGCCGCCTCGGCCTCGCGCTGGCGGGCACGGTCCTCGTTCTCAAACTCAATGTCATCTTCGATCTCGTCGCTCGGATTGAGCAGCTCGTCCAGACTCACGCCATAGAGCTTGGCGAGCGAGATCAGGTTCTCGGTATCGGGCGAGCTCTCCGCGCGCTCCCATTTGCTGACCGCCTGGCGTGATAACCCCAGTTTTCGCGCCAGCCCCTCCTGGCTAAAGCCCTTACTGCGGCGAAGGTCGGCGAGCCGCTGCGCAGTTTCTACGTTCATGGTTCCTCCTATGCTTTTGCCAGCCGTGCCGCCGGACCGTTTTTGTTCTTAAGGCGCCTTGCACAGTTAAAATCTATCCGCCACCGCCAAAATCATGCCACCTATTCTAGTGAGATTTTTGACAACCGGCGGTTGCGGGTGCATATGAGCTGCGGAAATGTGTCCAAACATAGCAATGACCCGCAGCTTGGTTGTCCCCGCTGCGGCGTTAACGGTAGTATGGTCGTACTGTTTATCCCGCACCGCCAACGGAGGGAGTCCCGCGCCGTGAACCGCGATTTCGCCTCATCGCTCATCCAGCTCAACAATACGTTCTATCGCGAGCACTCCGCCTCCTTTTCCGATACACGTCAGGCCCCGTGGCCTGGCTGGGTACGCACCATGGACATCGCGCTTGAGCAGCTCGACGTTGCCACCATCGAGCATCCCGTACGCGTCTTCGATCTTGCCTGCGGCAACATGCGATTCGAGAACTTTGCCGCCGGTGGCACGCTTGCCGCCAAAGGCGTAGATGGCACGAGTCCCTCGGCGGATGCCAGCTGCCCTTTTGAATTCTACGGCGTCGACTCGTGTCAGGATTTGGCCATCGATGCACGCGGCCACGCCCTGCGCATTCCCAACCTGCACTTCCAGGAACTCGACGTGCTCGATGCCCTCATGAAGCTCAACCCCGCCGAGACGCCCGACGTACTCTTCGACGCGCCGCTCGCCGACATCTCGGTGTGTTTTGGCTTTATGCACCATGTGCCGTCGTGTGAGTACCGCGTGCGCGTGCTCGACGCCCTGGTGCGCCAGACGCGCCCCGGCGGCATCATCGCCATCAGCTTTTGGGAGTTTATGAACGACGAGCGCATGGCGCGCAAGGCCGTTCGCGCCGAGGCTCGCGCCGAACTCACCCCGCCGTTTGAGGGTTATGACTCCGCGCAGTTCGAAGCCGGCGATCACCTGATTGGCTGGCAAAACGACCGCCACGCCTACCGCTATTGCCATCACTTTGACGACCAGCAGATCACCGACCTGGTGCGCGGCGTGCGCACTTTCTACAAGAGCGGCGAGGTCCCCGTGCGCGAGCTCGAGCGCTTCCATGCCGATGGTCGAAGCGGCGAGCTCAACCGCTATGTAATTCTTAAGCGTCTGTAGGACCAAGCGACTCGCCGCTGAGCCGTACCGCACCTTTCGGGCAAATCGCGCCCGCCCCTTTCCAACCCATTGCCGGAACGTGCAGCCATGCGTTTCGCACTTATGACCAAGGAGCCTCATGGGAGCCGTCCACGTTCGCACGCCTAAGAACTTCGTGCTCGAGGAGCGCCTGGAGCGCTACGCCGACGCCATCGAGACGAGCCCCGAGAACTATGCCGGACACTGGCGTGAGGCATGCACGCCGGCTGGCGGTAAGCCCTTCGCTCGCCTTCATCTCGATCTGGGCTGCGGCAAAGGAACCTACCTAGTCGAGCGCGCCCACCGCGAGCCCGACACGCTCTTTATCGGTATGGACCAGGAACCCATCTGCATTGCCTATGCCGCGCAGAAGATTTGCGAGCAGGAGCTGCCCAACGCGCTCGTCTTGCCACGAGGCGCCGCATCGCTGCCGCGACTATTTGCCGCAGGCGAGCTCGATGTCATCACCATCAACTTTCCCACGCCGCAGCCCAAGGCCAAATACGCCAAAAAGCGCCTCGTCCATGTCGACCACCTAATGCTGTACCGTCCGCTCTTTGCAGCCGGCGCCACCGTCACGCTGCGCACCGACAGTAAACCGCTGCGCGACTACGCCCTGGGTCAGTTTGCCGCGGCAGGCTATGACACGCTTTGGATAAGTGACGACGTCCGCTGCGACCATCCTGAGCATCCCGAGACCGAATACGAGTGCCGCACGCGCGAGATGGGCGCTGTCGTCTATGGCATTTGTGCCACACCCGGCGCAGAGCCCACCGAAGAGCAGCTCGCAGCAGGCCGGTCGCAGGAGCAGAGCCTCGCCTGTTATCTGCCCGACGATCTCGATGAGCTCACCTACGTGCCCCTTGGCATGGAAGAAGCCGTCGAGAACTTTAAGAACCGCGCCCGCAAGGGCAAGAAGCGCCTACCGCAAGACCGTTAACGACCGCTGGCACCACGCGCCCATTTCCTGCATTTTCTCGCGCGCTAGCACCCCGCGCCGCCGCTACGCCATAATAGTTGGCGGACAAACGCGAGAGAAAGCAAACACATGGCACAGACCACGACCGATACTTCCGCCGGCACCGTCTCCGGCGCCGGCGCCGCCAGCTCGTTCTCGGGCGGCACGGGAACCGAAGCCGAGTTCGGCTCGCTCGGCGCGCTCTCCCCCACCTGGTGGGAGCCCGAGGATGGCAGCGAGCCCGAACCGTGGCTCACGCCCGATCAGGCCTTCGAGCGCTTCTTTGAATGGACGAGCGGGCGCGGTATTGAGCTGTGGGACCACCAGGAAGAAGCCCTGATGGACCTAGCCGCCGGCGACCATGTCATTTTGGGCACGCCGACCGGCTCGGGTAAATCGCTTGTCGCGCTGGGCATGCTCTTTATGGGCATGGCGCAAGGCAAGCGCTGCTACTACACGGCCCCCATCAAGGCCCTGGTCAGCGAGAAGTTCTTCGATTTGGTGCAGGTGCTCGGCCGCGATAACGTCGGCATGATCACCGGCGACACGCATATCAACACCAAGGCGCCCGTCATCTGTTGCACGGCAGAGATCCTTGCCAACGACGTACTGCGCGAGGGCGAGGATGCCGACGTAGGCTGCGTCGCCATGGACGAGTTCCACTACTTTGCCGACCCCGACCGCGGCTGGGCCTGGCAGGTACCGTTGCTCACCCTGCCCCACACGCAATTTATGCTCATGAGCGCCACACTTGGCGATGTCACCGCCATCGCCGCCTCGCTCGAGGAACACACCGGCGCCACCTGCGACCTCGTCGTCGATGCCCCACGCCCTGTGCCGCTGAGCTACGACTACGTGACGACCTCGCTCGAGGGTACCGTCGAGCTCGCGATGCGCCGCGGCGAGGCCCCGCTCTACATCGTACACTTTAGCCAGGACGCCGCACTTGCTACGGCGCAATCCCTCGCCAACTTTGGCATTGCCAGCAAGGAGCAGCGCGAGGCCATTAAGGAAGCTGCCAAAGGCACGAGCTTCTCGACGGCCTTCGGCAAGATTCTCAAGCGCCTGCTTGGATGCGGCGTCGGCGTGCACCATGCTGGCATGTTGCCGCGCTATCGCCTGCTGGTCGAGCGCTTGGCGCAGCAGGGCCTGCTGCCCGTCATCTGCGGCACCGACACACTCGGCGTCGGCATCAACGTGCCCATCCACACCGTGGTGCTCACCGCGCTCACCAAGTTCGACGGCTACAAGATGCGTCGCCTGCGCGCCCGTGAGTTCCATCAGATCGCCGGTCGCGCTGGTCGTTCGGGCTTTGACACCGAGGGCATGGTCATCGCCGAGGCCCCGGAGCACGAGATCGAGAACGCCAAGCTCATGGCCAAGGCGGGCGACGACCCCAAAAAGCTCCGTAAGATTAAAAAGAAAAAAGCCCCCGAAGGCTTTGTCTCCTGGAACAAGCAGACCTTTGAGCGCCTAATCGAGACGCAGCCCGAGACGCTCAAGCCGCGCCTACGTATCACGCACTCCATGGTGATTAGCGTGGTCGAGCAGGGCGGCGACGCGCGCGCCCGTGTGCACGACCTCATCGAGACAAGCCTGCAAACGCCCGATGAAAAGGCAAGGCTCGATGAGCGTGCCGACGAGATCTTCGCCACGCTCATCGACTCCGGCGTCGTCGTGCGCACCGAGGTGCCGCCCGCACCCGACGCTCCGGCTGACGCCGCGCCGGACATCGACTACGCGCTGACGGTCGACCTGCCCGAGGACTTCGCGCTCGACCAGCCGCTCTCGCCGTTTTTGCTTGCCGCGCTGGAGCTGCTCGACCCCGAGAGTGAGACCTATACCATGGACCTCATCTCGATGGTCGAGGCTACGCTCGAGGACCCCAAGCAGGTATTGCGTGCACAGGAGCGCGCCGCGCGCGACCGCGCAATGGCCGAAATGAAGGCTGACGGCGTCGACTATGAGGAGCGTCTGGAACGCATCCAGGACGTCACGTACGAAAAGCCGCTCGAGGATTTGCTCGACGCTGCCTTCGACAAGTACTGCCAGGAAGTACCCTGGGCCAACGACTACCAGCTCTCGCCCAAGAGCGTCCTGCGCGACATGCTGGAGAGCGCGAGCGATTTTAAGGGTTACATTCAAAAGCTCGGCATCGCCCGCTCCGAAGGCATTTTGCTGCGTTACCTAGCCGAGGCCTATCGTTCACTCGACCGCACCGTGCCCATTGAGAAGCGCGATGAGCGCCTGCGCGACATTATCTCGTGGCTGGGCTTTGTGGTGCGCTCGGTGGACTCGAGCCTGGTGGACGAGTGGGAGAACGCCGGCAACCCGGCAGCCCTCGATGCCGCGCCGCCGCAGGGCATCGACGAGGTCGTGGCGGACCGTCGCGGCTGCACGCTGTTGGTGCGCAATGCGCTCTTCCGCCGCGTGACCCTTGCCGCCCGCGAGCACGTTCGCGACCTAGGCGAGCTCGACGACGACTGGGGCATGAGTGAGATGCGCTGGCAAAAAGCGCTCGACGCTTACCACGAGCAGCATGAGGAGATCCTCACCGACGGAGATGCCCGCAGCGCCGCGATGTTTACCATCGACGAGAGCGACGAGAAGACCGATCACGTGTGGCACGTGCACCAGATTTTTGCCGACGAGGATGGCGACCGCGACTTTGGCATCATGGGCGATGTCGACCTGGACGCCACGCAAGACGGCGGCGAGGTCATCTTCAAGAACTACCGTGTCGGCTTTATTGAGGATTTGTTCGAGGACTAATCCTCATGCAAAGCGCGGCGACCGGCTCGCCTACACATGAAAACAAATAGCGCCGGGGGCATCAAGGTGCCCCCGGCGCTAAACATGACAAAATAAAGTTGTGGACTTTTATCACATGCGGCCGCAGTAGGCATCGCGGGCGATGTTGACCAAGTCCTGCTTGGATACGGCACGTGGGTTGGACGGCGTACAACGGTCGTGCTGGGCTGCCTCGGCGATGCCGGAGAGCTCGGCCTCGAACGCCGCCGAATCAAACTGCGGAAGGTCGGACAGGGCATTCTCGACACCCAGGCACTCGCGTAGTTCAAGCACGCGGGCAAGAAGCTCGTCGGCATCGGCCATACCCAAATCGTGAGCCAGACGGTCATACGGCTCGCGATACTTGGACTCGCTCATATGGAAGCGCATCACATAGGGCAGCAAGATGGCATTCAAACGGCCATGAGCCACATGAAAGCGCCCGCCCAGGGCATGTGCCAGCGAGTGATTGATACCCAGACCGGCGTTGGTGAAGGCAATGCCCGCGGAGCACGACGCCTCGATCATGCGCGTGCGGCTGCGCATGGCAAGGCCGTCGCGATAGACCATCGGCAAGTCCTCAAACACGATGGAAGCAGCCTTCACGGCAAGTGCGTCGGCAAACGGAGTGGCGGCGTTCGAGACATATGCCTCGATAGCGTGCGTCAACACGTCAAGGCCGGTATCTGCCGTAATCTTTGCCGGCACGGTCTTGGTAAAGTCAGCCTCGAGCAGGGCGCCGTCGGGAGCCAGAAAGTCGTCGATCAGTACAACCTTGTTCTCACCGCGCGTGATGACGGCAAAGTTGGTAACCTCCGAGCCCGTACCCGCCGTGGTGGGGATGGCCAAGAAATACGGCTTGGCCATGCCATGCTCGTGGGCAAAATACAAAATCGCCTTCGTCGCGTCGATGCACGAGCCGCCACCAAACGCGATAACCATATCCGGCTGCATGCGCTCCACCACGGTCACGCCAGCATCGACAAGCTCCTGGCTCGGGTCGGGCTTAACGTCGGAATACGTCTGATAGCGCGCACCCGCGGGCAGGTGCTGAGCCATCTTGGCGACCATGCCCGACGACTCCAAAAAGCCATCGGTGACGATCAGCACGTTGCGATAGGTCAGGCCCTCAAGATGGTTGATGGCCTGCGGCCCAAAAAACAATTCGGTCATAATCTTAAAGCCCTGCATGAGAGCCCCTTTCGAAATTTACGTGTGAATCGTCGCGTTGCTACCGCTCAATAGGAAAAAGGACTTCGGCGACGAAAAGATCTTGGTTGTAGGTGGTCCAGTAGTCGGTCACAAAGCGTTCGAACACGCCACCGGCCGGCTTGAAGCCGTTTTCGCGCGCGTAATCGCGCACGCGGCGATGCGCCTCGCCGATATTCTCGAACGGACCCGTATGATACGTGGAAAGACACATGCCGCTCTCCACCTTCATGCGATTCTCCTCGGCGATGGGACGCAGCGCATGCTGCACGACCGTGACCTCGGACTGCTCTTGAGCATGCTCGGGTTCACAGCACGCATCGAAGTTGCTGTGGTGCAAGATCACCGGACCGGTAATCACGTTGTCGTGCTCCTCGACAAACGAGGTGAAATCGAGGTTGATAATCGCGTCGGCGTAGTTTCCCCAAAAGTGATAGGGCATGGCCAAAAACTCCTGGGCAGGGAAGTACTTAAGGCTCACGTCCTTGGGCTTGACCGAAAGGACAAAATTAGCCTCGTCGATAAGTCCCATCCAATCCTGAATGGTGTGACGGCACTCCTCGAGGCGCGTCATTTCGCGCGTGCAGGCGTCGGCATGGGCGCCGAACATCTCCTTGATCTTGTCGAAACTCTTGGTCTCGAACAGCTCGGAGACCTCATCGAGTGAAAAGCCCATCATCTTGAGATAGTTGATGATGGGGATGCGTAGAATCGTCTCGAGCGAGTAATAGCGGTATTTATTATCCCCTATGCGATCGGGTTGGAGAAGATTGAGCTTGTCGTAATGACGCAGCGTACGAGACGTGATGCCGCACAGCTGGCTTGCCTCGCCAATACCCAAAAGCTGACCGTTGTGCAGCTCGTCATCGCTCACATGAGTCATCTTTACGCCTCCAGAACACGTTGAATGAGTACGGCATTCACATAGGTATCCAAAACGGGATTCACGTGGTCGCTCAGTTGGCGCCGCAACCCGTCACGCAAGCACCTGAGTGTAGACAGACACTATGACCCAATCCGAGGGCACTAAAAAGATAGGAGCCCCCGCTCGTGACCGC
>CABVDE010000017.1 GCA_902496945.1 uncultured Collinsella sp. | reverse complement strand
AGTGCGGCCGCCATGGCCGCCGCCGCGCTGGTGCAAATGATGGGAGGTACGCCCGAGCAGGCGCTCGACGCCAGCTCCATCGCGCTGAGCAACCTGCTGGGCCTCGTTTGCGACCCCGTCGGCGGCCTCGTGGAGGTGCCCTGCCAAAACCGCAACGCCATCGGCGTGGCAGCCGCCTTTAGCTCCGCACAGCTCACCCTCGCCGGTATTAAGAGCCTCGTGCCGTTTGACCAGATGGCGCACGTCATGCTCTCGGTGGGCCACGCGCTGCCTGCCACGCTGCGCGAGACGGCCAAGGGCGGCATCGCGCAGGCTCCGGCCGCGCTTTCGGCCTGTGCCAAATGCGGTGTGTGCGGGTAGTGACCAAGAATGACTCGATAGTGGGACATTTGTCCCAGCTCTTTCGAATGCCAACGTTTCCGTACCACAAACAGCAGGGCAATCGCTATAATGCAAGCCCAGTTAAAACACGATGAGCCGCAAGGCGATATTCGAAGGATATGCATACGATGTCGCAAAACGACCGAACTCAACTGATTCCCGATCCGCAACAGCCGAGCAGGCACACCGGCGGCGTTCAGTCGCCGCGCCCTATCGCGCCGAGCCACGGTCAGCAGCGTGGTGCAGCAAACGCTTCGCAACGCCCGAACCAGCAGCGTCAGCAACGTCAGCAGCGCCAGGCAAACGGCAATGCGCCCAAGCAGTCCCCCACGCACGCTCGAGGCGATCGCGGCCCCACGCGCAAACCCGCCGAGAACAATAAGTCCGGTAAGAAGACGACGCTTTTTGTCGTCTTGGGCCTTATCATCATCGTATATGTCGTGGGTGTCGTGGCATTTTCGCAGGTCGCTTACCCCAACACCGCCATCGCCGGCGTCGACGTCTCGTTCTCCAACGCTTCGTCTGCCGCCACCAAGGTCAACTCGGCATGGAAGCACTATAAGCTCACCGTGACAGGCGATGACTTTAGCTGGGCCTATCAGCCCGAATCCGATGAGCCCATCGTCGACGGCGAAGCTGCCGCAAAAGAAATCATCAGCCACAACGAAGCCTTTGTATGGCCGGTCCGCCTTGTGGAATCCTTAAGCGGCAAGGCCAAAACAACCGCCGCCTCCAACGAAGTCGATCTCGATCAAGACATCGACCTGTCTCTGCTCTCCGACACCTTTGACCAAAAGCAGTTTGAGGAGGATCTGGGCGCCGCCATCGATGAGTTTAACGAGGGTCGTTCGGGCACGTTCGAGGCTAATAGCTCTTATGACGAGCAGGCCGGCAAGTTTACCGTCGAGAAGGCACGCTCCAACGAAAAGCTCAACCGCAAGCATGTCATTAAGTATGCCGAGCTCGAGCTTGCCTCGCTGGCCGAGACCGTCAATCTTACCAAACTCGGCAACGATGCCTATGAGCCGCTCAATGGAACGCTGACCGATGATCAGATTCAGGCCGCATGCGATGCCGCAAACAACTTCTTGGGCGTCAACGTGACCCTCAAACTCAACGGCGAGGATGCCGGTAAGGTTGATGGCAGCTCCGTTCTGCAGTGGATCAGCTTTGCCAATCCGGCCAACCCCACGCTCGATACGTCGCAGATCAGCAGCTGGGCATCCGAGCTCGCCAACGGCTTTAACACCGTGGGCTCCACTCGTTGGTGGACGCGCGCCGATGGCAAGCAATGTGCCGTCGAAGGCGGCGACTTTGGCTGGTCTATCGATAGCGACACGCTTGCCAAGCAGGTCGAGAATGCCATCAACAACAAGCAGACCGGCGAAATCGAAATTAAGTACTCCCAGAAGGCCGACACCTTTACCGCAAAGGGCGAGCCCGACTGGAAGGCATACATCGATGTCGATCTGTCCGAGCAGCACGCGCGCTACTACGATGAGAGCGGCAATATCGTATGGGAGGCCAACTTTATCTCGGGCCTGCCGGGCGAGGACGCCACGCCCGAGGGCGTCTGGCAGATCAACAGCAACGACGGCGCGAGCACGCTCATCGGCGCCAAAGACCCAGCGACCGGTAAGCCCAAATACGAGAGCCCGGTGAGCTACTGGATGCCGTTTGAGGGCAACATGATCGGCTTCCACGATGCCACCTGGCAAAACGACAAGAACTTCGATAACGCCGAGTCGTACAAGTGGTGCGGCAGCCACGGTTGCATCAACCTGCGCCTGGCCGACGCCAAGGCACTACACGACTGCATCAAAGTCGGCCTGTGCGTGGTTGTCCACTCGTAGTGCTACGCGCGCATTCATACAACGTGGAACCGCTGCGACCAATCTAACAATTCCGAAAGAAACCGTCCTATGCGCCCGTCTTTTGCGACGGGCGCATATACTTACCGAAGTTCTTTCTATAAAGGAGACGCTATGCCGAATGTCCCCACAATCACCCCGGGCCCGGATGATACCGAGCGCGCGCCCGAAGGTGCCACCGAAACGATTCCTCTGATTACAAACGTGCATGCCAGTTCGCAATACGGCCGCCCGAACGATACGGCCGAGATTTCCGATGAAGAGGCATATGCCCGGCTCAAGGAAAAACGTGCCGAACGTCGACGCAAAAAGCTGATTCGACGCGGTATTGCCGCCGGCGTCGTGGGTGCCATCGCGCTCATAGCCATTGTCGCAACCATGGCTATCAATGCGCAGCCGCAGGGCGCCAGCGGACCTGTGACCGATATGGTGACCGAGGGCACGTTTACCACGACGGTCGAGGCGAAAGGCAAGCTCAAACCCATTTCGTCCTCAGTGGTCTCCCCTTCTGTCGACGGCACGGTCGATACGATCAACGTGCAGGCAGGCCAATCCGTCAACGAGGGCGACGTTCTTATGACCATTAAAAACGACGAACTCGTTCGCAACGTTGCCGAGGCGCAGCGAGCGGTAGCTGCCGCTCAGGAAGACCTCGCCAACGCACAGAAAGCCGCAGCTGCCGCGCAAGCCAACCCGACGACGGACATCGATGGAGCTTCCGCCGCAGCGGCAGGCGACTCCGCTGCGTCCACCGACACGAACGCCGTATCGGCCGCACAGCGCAGCCTCGCATCGGCCCAGGCAAACCTTGATCAGGCGAACGCAAAGGCCGCCGGACGCACGGTTACGGCGCCGAGCTCAGGCAACATCGTGGAGCTCAACGCCAAGGTAGGCGCCACGGTAACAGGCGGCATGATCATGGGCGAAAGCGATACGAGCGGCGGCAAGCAGTGCATGCAGATCGCCGACCTGTCCAAGATGAAGGTGACCGTGCAGGTGGGCGAAAAGGACATCGCCAAAATCGCCGTGGGGCAGAGCGCCAACGTCACCTATCCCGCGTTTCCCGACATCGTGAGCCAGGGAACGGTCACGGCCATCGCCTCGGTGGCAAACTCCGACTCCAACTACGGCGGTAGCAGCGTAACCTTTAACGTCGACATCCTCATCGAGGCACCCGACACTCGCCTGAAGCCGGGCATGACGGCCGAGGTCTCGGTGGTGACTGAGCAGCTCGACGACGTGGTGATGGTGCCGACGATGGCGCTCATGACCGAAGACGGCGAGCACTATTACGTCAACGTGACAACCGATGACGAGGGCAAGCAGACCCGCCGCGTTAAGGTGACCGTCGTGACGCAAAACGACAACGAGGCCGTGGTCGGCAAGACACAGGTCAAGCGCGATGACCAGGGCAACGAAATCAACCCTGGCGTGCCCGCTACCAAACTGCGCGACGGCGACACCCTCGTCATAGACACCGGAGCGGACGCAACGGCTGACGGCGGCCACAACGCGGATTCGGACAGCATGCCTGCCGACGAGGGCATGTAATGCGCCCCGTCATTGACATTCGCAACGTGCATCGCATCTTTGAGAGCGAGGCCGGCTGCGCCCATATCCTGCACAATGTGAACCTTACGGTGAATCCCGGCGAGTTTGTGACCATCACCGGCCCCTCGGGCTCGGGCAAATCGACGCTCATGAACATCCTGGGCTGCCTGGATAAGCCAACGGCGGGCGAGTATTACCTGCAAGGGCTCAACGTGGCCGAACTCGATGATGACGAGCTCACCGAAGTCCGCGCCCTCAGCATCGGGTTTGTCTTTCAGAGCTTCAACTTGTTGCCACGCCTGTCGGTCATCGAAAACGTGATGCTGCCGCTGTCGTATACCAACGTACCCCGTAGCCAGCGCGAAATGCGCGCCGTGCACGCGCTGCAGGCCGTGACGCTGCCGGTCGACCACTGGGACCACCGCATATCAGAGCTCTCGGGCGGGCAGATGCAACGCGTCGCCATCGCACGCGCCCTCATCAACGACCCGCCCATCATTCTGGCCGATGAGCCGACGGGTAACCTGGACTCCGCCACCGGAGCGCTTGTGATGGAGACCTTCCATAAACTCCAGGAGCGCGGCAAGACCATCGTGCTCATCACACACGACCCCGGCATTGCCCTCGAAGCCGACCGCGCTGTGACCATCCGCGACGGCCGCATCCACGATGGCGCGTATATCCCTCATGCACCACAGACCTTGCGCGATGCCGTCGATGGCCTTCCCAAGATTTCAGATCCATCCATGCAGCCGAAAGGAGTGAGGGCATGAGCACGCGCGACCTCATCCAAGAAGCTCTTCACTCGCTCGAGGCCAACAAGGGCCGCAGCCTGCTCACCATTCTGGGCATCGTCATTGGCATTGCCTCAGTCATCTCAATGACCTCGCTCATCGGCGGCATCCAAAACAGCCTGGTCAACAGCCTGGGCCTCAATGCTGCACGCATGGTGCAGATTGATTCGTCGCAAGAGCTCACCGAGTCGGATGTCGAGAAGCTTCAAAAACTGGTGCCGCAGATCGAGCAGATCGGCATCGTCGACAGCGCCTATACCGAGTACAAGACCAGAGATAAAAGCTATACCGTCATGGCGCAGGGTGTCGACAGCGACATGCTCGACGCCGTGGGAGCCAGCAAACTCCTTGCGGGGCGTGCCTACACCGATGTCGAGTCAAAGGCAGGCGCGCGTGTGGCGCTCATAAGTCGTGGCGGCGCCAACCAGCTGTACGGCAACGAACAAGATGCGTTGGGAAAAACCATCAAAGTGTCCAACGGCGAGGTGCAGATTGTAGGCGTGATTGATGGCGGCGGCGACTCCATGGGCTCGCTCAAACTGTATATGCCACGCGAAACCATCTCCGGCTTGTTTGGCGACGAAAACCCCTCATTCCCCAGCGTGACGGCACTTGCAACCGAGGGCACGGACATGGACGAGCTCTGCAAGACCGTCGAATCTACGGTACGCTCGATGAAGGGCATAGCAGAGGATGACGAATACGAGAGCGTCTCAGCCACTTCCATGAAAAGCGCCATCGATGCACTCAACTCCTTTATGGGCTCGTTCTCACTCATCATGGGCGCCGTTGCCAGCATCTCGCTGCTCGTGGGCGGTATCGGCATTATGAATATGATGCTCACCAATGTGACTGAGCGAATCCGCGAGATCGGTATTCGCCGTGCCCTGGGCGCCAGTCGCCGCGATATCACCGCACAGTTTTTGGCCGAGTCTTCCGCATTGTGCATCACCGGCGGACTGTTGGGTGTCCTGATTGGCTATCTGTTGGCATGGGGCCTCGCGAAATTTGCCGCCGGATCCGGGGCTCTAGGCGAACTCGGTGCTACCGGGCAAATCACACCGAGCTTTTCGATCGCCACGGTACTGCTGGCCTTCGCCGTCTCCGTCGGTATCGGCGTAATCTTTGGCTTCTACCCCGCCCGCCGAGCCGCAAAGCTCAATCCGGTGGAGTGCCTACGCTACCAGTAGGGCTTTCACTATCTGCAATGTGGTGGGACAAACACTACTGATAATTTTGTCCCACCAACTCCCTCGTTATCCGAGCTTGGATTCCAAACTCGATAGGCCGCTCAACGTCAGGTTATTGGCAACCTCCGACACGCGCTCGATGGGAACAGAACCGTCAGACAGCGCCCACGTGCGATAGATACCGATAATACCCGACAGCAAAAACGCCAAATAGTAGTCGAACATCTCATCCTTGAGACCTTGGGGCAGCAGATCGCGCTCGGCAATCTCGTGTTCGAGCGGCGCACGCAGACGTGCCATAAAGTCGTCAAGAGGAATATTCTCGATCAGCTGACGATTAAGCACCAGGTTGTTGCAGAGCGCCTCGTTGACGGTTTTAAAGAAGGTCGCCGCCGCGCCAAGGGCGCGCTCGTTGGTGTCACCATCCATGGAAGCAAGCTTATTCTCGACTGAGTCGACAATCATCTCCACCACATCGACGGCAATCGCGTCGAGCAGGCCGTCAACCGTGCCAAAGTGCACGTAGAAGGTTTTGCGGTCGACATTGGCCTCGCGCGCGATGGCACTCACCGTAATGTCTGCCAGCGGCTTTTCCATGAGCAGGCGCTCGAAAGCGGAAAGGATCGCATTGCGGCTTCGAACGATGCGGCGGTCAAGACGCGGTTTGCTGGTGGCCATGGGCGTGTCCCTTCGATATACGGGCATTCATCAACAGATGAGAGATAATCTACGTAAGAGGATTATCTCTCATACAATACAAATTTGCCCCGCATCATGAAGAACGCACGACCGCCTTACTGCGACTTAGGGTGCTTTTTCTTATTGAGTGCCGACGGAGATACGCGAATACCATCACCTGTCTGGCGCACATAGGCTTTATGAGACGGTTTAGCGGCCCCAGAAGCCTTCTGAGCGTGCTTCTTGGGATCAACGGTAACAGCATTCGTGGGATGCGGCTTAGTGGGTGCAGAGGGCGTCTGAGGCGTGCGGCCTAGCTTGCGCATCACGCGATCCCAGCGCGCATGGATGCTCTCGTTGTGGGCGCTCTTAAGGCCCAGCAGGGGCGCAGCCAAAATGGTCGGCGCGATAAACGTAATGAGGCGCCACAGCAGATAGCCGGCGGTCGAAGCCGATCCAAAGAAATGACCCAAGAACAATGCAAAGCCGCCCTCAGCGCCACCAGTTCCACCGGGCAAGGGGACCGCAGAGCTCAGCAGCTGAACAAAGGCGCTCGCGGCCATGACCGAGAAAAAGTCGACCTCGTGGTGGCCAAAGGCAAGCATCAGGAAATACGGAACCAGATAGAAAAAAGCGAGCTGCAGCATGGTGATGAACATGGTGAGCAGCATGGAAGAAAAATGTCCGGCCGAAAGCTTGAACTTTTCGGAGAAGGAGTAGATCTCGCCATCGACAAACGTGCGCCATCCCTCGATTTTGGTGGCCGAGACACCTATGCGCTCGAGCCAATTGATGATGCAATGGGCGATGCGCGTGACGGTCTTAGGCATGAGCGCAACGGCGAAGATGCCAAGCAAGATGCAGCAGTGCCCACCAAAGCTAAAGACGCATAGCAGCGTCATGTCGCCATAGCGTTCGGCGAAAAAAGGCATGCGGGCGAGCAGAAGAATGGCGCCCCAGGCAACTAGGCCAAACTGATACACGATAAAGCGCGTGAACTGCGTGGCGCCGGCCTCGCCGACATTTTGGCCCGCCTTGGTCAGGCGGTAGATCTGAGCAGGAGTCGAACCCATCATCATGGGCGTCAGGTTGCCAAAGAAGATGCCGCTTGCCTCGACCGAGATCAGGTCGCGAATGCCGACGGGTGAATTGGGGTCGAGCCAGACGGCGATCGCATAGGCCACAATGCCAAAGAACAGATACATGAACATACAAAGACACGCAACAACGAGCCATGGCGCCTGAACGCTCGACATAGCAGTCCAGAACTGCCCCATCTGCCCGGTTACCACCAGATAGACGATATAACCCACCAGCACGACGCCGATAAAGATGGCGCCGCGGCGTGCGCTCTTATTGTCATCGCCGCCCGAGACCTCAACCTCGACCTGGGGCTTGGACGTATGCTGAGAGGACTCCGTCATGAGGCTCCTTCTAACAGTCAAAATATCTTGGATATTGTACCCGTAAGGGCCATAAGCAGAACGTAAAGCTCTGGTTCAAACGGGAATTGCAGACGGATGATCGATAATAAAAAAACCCGGACTTCCGTGGGAAGCCCGGGTATCAGATATGTGGTAGCCCGTACCAGATTCGAACTGGTGATCTCCGCCTTGAGAGGGCGGCGTCCTAAACCGCTAGACGAACGGGCCATAGGCCTCAGCAGAAATGAAGTGGTAGCCCGTACCAGATTCGAACTGGTGATCTCCGCCTTGAGAGGGCGGCGTCCTAAACCGCTAGACGAACGGGCCACATGACATCTGCACTGCCGTGCTGCGAGGACATATATTACGGGACAAAAAACGTCAGCGCAAGAAGAAATTTCAAATTTCCGAAAAATTGTCGGCAGGTTATGGAACACGCAGATAGACAGGGGTAGCTAATTTGGGGCGGCGTTTTTTCACTGCTCCTTCGATCATTTATCTTTAAGGTAAATCGTTATTAGGAGTAGTTATAAAAGCACACGCCCCAAATTAGCTACTCCAGGTTGAGGTGGGCCAGGAGGGCTTCGCGATCGTTGGGGACGCTGTCCTCGATCACGGCGTCGAGGGCGGCGTTGAGTAGCTGGCCTAGCTCGGGTCCCGGTTTAACACCGGCACGGATCAGGTCGCCGCCGTTGATGGCGAGCATCTTGAGCGTATAGGGCTCCCCCGCCTTCAGCAGCTCGTGCGCCAGCGCGCGCATCTCCTCGATCGTCTCGACGTAATAGAAGCACGACGGGGCCTTGCCGAGCGTGTCGGCACGTTTAAGATCCATGAGTTCGTCGATCAGGCGGGCCGTGTCGACGCCCTCGCCCGAAAGCGCGCGCATCATATTGAGCAGGCAGGTACGCTCGGGTCGCAGCGGCTTGTCATGATATTTGATAAGCAGGCACACATCGCGGACCAGGTCGTGCGTGAGCGCCAGGCGATCCATAATGGCGCGCGCCTTCTTGGCGCCGAGCTCGGGATGACCATAGAAGTGTCCGCTGCCGGCGTGATCGACCGTGAAGCACTCGGGTTTGGACACATCGTGCAAAAAAGCCGCCCACATAAGACTCGACGAGGGTGCGACGCCGTCGCACAGCGCCAGCTCACCTGCCACTGTCAGCACACGGGAGATATGCTCGTAGACGTTAAACGCATGATAAACACTGCGCTGATCAAACCCGCGACCCGCAGCCAACTCGGGCACGGCGGCGCAGATGAGCTCAGGGTAGCGCAGCATGGCGTCTCCCCCGTGGCCGGTCGAAAGGATGCCCTCAAGCTCAATGCCCACACGCTCGCGCGCCACGGCATCGAGCAACGGCGCGCATTCGGCCAAAGCCTGTTTGGTCGCGGGTTCAATCATAAAGTCCAGGCGGCAGGCAAAGCGCACCGCACGCAACATGCGTAGAGCGTCCTCATTAAAACGGCGCTTGGGATCGCCGACAGCGCGAATCAACTTGCGCTCCAAGTCACCCTGGCCGTCGTAGCGGTCGACAAGCCCGCGCTCGGGATGCCAGGCCATGGCATTGACGGTAAAGTCGCGGCGCGACAGATCGTCCTCAAGCGAAGTGGCGCGCTCCACACTCTGGGGATGGCGGCCATCGGTGTAAAAGCCGTCCAGGCGATACGTCGTGACCTCAATGCGCTCGCCATCGCTAATAGCCGTGATACCGCCAAACTTAATGCCCGACTCCACGACCGCGATACCGGCGGCCTCGAGCGCTGCCTTGGACTCCTGCCACAAGCCGCTACAACACATGTCGACATCGTGGCTGGGGCATCCCATCAGGGCATCGCGCACCCAACCGCCAACGTACCAAGCCTCAAGACCGGCCGCCTCGAGCGCGCGCAGGACGCGCAGGGAGGCATCGGTCGGCTGCGTACCGTTGAGCGAAACATTGCACATACCTGTGGCCTCCTGCGAAGATGAAATTGACTCTCGATAGCGTCTGCTAGAAGTCTAGCAAGAAACTGCCTTCGCTGCACACGCAAGATCGAGACGCAAAAAGCGCCCGTCCTGCAATCAAGACGGGCGCAAAACTGACTATATGGCAGCTCTAGCAAACCTGACGGATGGCGATATCCTTCTGGTACTCATCGACCTTGGCAAAGTCACCCAGACCCGGACACTCGACCACGTTGGCGCCAGTGGCCATCGAGAGGCGCAAGGCATCCTCGACGCGCTCAGGAGCGTCGTGCCAAACGGACAGGAAGGCAGCGAGCGAGGAGTCGCCGGCGCAGACGGTCGACAGCAGCTTGACCTCAAAGGTGCGGTTGGCAAACCAGATATGCTCGCCGTTGGAGAAGTACGCGCCGTCGCCACCGAGGGTCAGCAGCACGTTCTTGGCGCCCTTGGCGTGCAGCTCGACCATCGCGCCCTTGACGGACTCGTCGTCGCCACCGCTCACCTTAATGCCAAAGATGTCGAGCAGCTCGTCGTCATTGGGCTTGATCAGCAGCGGCTCCATGGCAATGAGGTCTGCCAGCTGATGGCTCGAGATGTCGAGGACGAACTCGGCCCCCTTGGCCTTGACACGGCGCAGGACCTCGGCCAGGAAGCCCTCGGAAGTGTTGGGAGGCAGCGAGCCGCTGATAACCAGGCAGGTCATGTCGTCGAGCGAATCGATAAGCTCAAACATCTCCTGCTCGTTGGCCTCATTGATGGCGGCACCGGCGTTGACCATGTTGTACTCGGTGTCGGGACCGGCATTGAGGAACACGTTGACGCGCGTGATGCCGTCGGTCCACACGGGCTTGACGGGCACACCCAGGGCCTCGGCGCCCTTGACGATAAACTCGCCCGAGAAGCCGGCGAAGAAGCCCAGGATCGTGGTATCGACACCGTAGTGGTCAAGCGTGAACGAGACGTTGAGGCCCTTGCCGTTGGGCGTGTAGACGGCGTTGCGGGTACGCGTGACGGTGTTGGCAGCAAGGCCGTCGCAGGCGATGTTGTAGTCGATGGCGGGATTTGCAGTGAGCGTGTAAATCATGCATGTTCCTTTCACAAAGCAACGTGTTAATGAAAGTATATTCCACGCATCGACAAAAGGCTACAACAACTCGGCGAACGGTGTGGAAGCGATGAAGTACGGCAGGACGCCTCTCCCCCATGGCGGAACAAAAAAGGCGCCCCGGCCGAAACCGGGGCGCCGCATGCGCACGAATATGTCGCGTTTCGATTACTGACGATCGAGCTTGCGGACAGCAACGCGCTTGCTGTACTCGTCGACGTGACCGAAGTCACCAATGCCGACGGACTCGGCAACGTTGGCGCCGGTGGCCATAGCGAGCTTCATGGCCTCCTCGACGTTGTCGCGATCCCTGTACCACTTGTGCAGGAACGCAGCGAGGGTGCAGTCGCCGGCGCAGACGGAAGAGACCAGCTTGATGTTGAACTCACGCTTGGCGTACCAGATGTCCTCGCCATTGGAGAAGTAAGCATCGCCGCGGCTACCACGGGTGAGCAGCACGTTCTGCACGCCGGCGTCGTGAGCCATCTTCATGGCAACGCGGACCTCGTCGTCAGTGTCGACCGGAACGCCGAAGATAGCCTTCATCTCGTGATGGTTCGGCTTGATGAGCAGCGGCTTCTTGTGAGCGAGTTCCTTGAGCTTGTCGGAGGACAGGTCCAGGACGACGTCGGCGCCACGGGCCTGAGCGTGATCCATGACCTGAGCCAGGAAGTCGGGCGTGGCTTTGGGGGGAACAGAGCCGGAGACAATCAGGCACTCAAGATCGCCCGCGGTGTCCAGGATGTTGTAGAGTTCCTTCTGGTGCTCCGGCGTGATCGGGGCGCCGGGGTTAAGGATGCCGTACTCGTGCTGGCCATCGTTGATGTAGGTGTTAATGCGCGTGATGCCGTCGGTCCAGACCGGGCGGCACAGGCAACCCAGATTCATGACCTCCTCGACAATGAACTTGCCCGTGAAGCCGGCGAAGAAGCCGAGCGCGACGGTGTCGACGCCCATCTTCTTAAAGGCGAAGGACACGTCGAGGCCCTTGCCGTTGGCCGTGTAGCTGGCCGAGCCGGTGCGGACGTTCTCGTCAGGCTCGAGCGGAGAGCTCGAAACCGTCATGTCGACAGCCGGGTTAGCGGTTAGCGTGTAGAACATTTACAGTACCCCCTGTATATGTGAGGACCGCGTGGTCGACCCATTCCAACCACGCGGTTACCTCTGATACCAAATTATCGAGCTGCGGACTCGAGCAGCGCCTTGACCTCGGCGGCGGTGTTGCAGGCGAGCGCCTTCTCGGCGAGCTCGTCGCACTCGGCCTTGGTCCACTGGCTGATGGTCTTGCGGGCGCGCAGGATCGACGGAGCGCTCATCGAGAACTCCTCCAGGCCCCAGCTGATCAGCAGCGGCTCGAGCAGCGGATCGGCAGCGGCCTCGCCGCACATGCCGACCATGATGCCGGCCTTCACGCCGCTCTCGATGATGTTCTTGAGCGAGCGGAGCACGGAGGGATAGTAAACCTGGTACAGGTTGGAGATGGTGTCGTTACCACGGTCGGCGCACATGGTGTAGCCGATCAGGTCGTTGGTGCCGATGGAGAAGAAGTCGGCGACCTCGGCCAGGCGGTCAGCGAGCAGGGAGGCAGCAGGCGTCTCGACCATGATGCCGACCTCGATGTTCTCGTTGAACTTGCGACCCTCTTCGGTCAGCTCGGCCTTGCACTGCTCGACGAGCTCCTTGACGGCCACGACCTCCTCGACGCAGGTGACGAGCGGGATCATGATCTTGACGTCACCGAAGGCGCTGGCGCGCAGCAGGGCACGGAGCTGAACCTTGTACTGGTCGGGGTTGGCCAGGCAGTAACGCACGGCACGGAAGCCCATGAAGGGGTTCTCTTCCTTGACCATGTGCAGATACGGGATCTCCTTGTCGCCACCCACGTCGAGCGTGCGGATGATGACCGGAGCGCCCTTGAGCGCGCTGGCGACCTTGCGATAGGCGTTGAACTGCTCCTCCTCGGAAGGAAGCTCGGCGGAGTCCATGAACAGGAACTCTGAGCGGAACAGGCCGATAGCCTCGGCGTCGTGATCGAGGGCGTTGGGCACGTCATCGGGGTTGCCGATGTTGCAGGCGATGATCTTCTTGATGCCGTCGGCAGTCACGGACGGCTTGCCGCGGAAGGCCTCGAGAGCCGCCTTCTCGGCAGCGAAGGCCTCGGCCTTGGCGGTGTAGGCGGCGAGCGTCTCCTCGTTGGGATCGGCCTCGACGATGCCCTTGCCACCGTCGACGATGACAGTCATGCCATTACGCAGCGCGGTGCAGCTGTTGGCAACCGAAAGGACAGCCGGAATCTCGAGCGCACGGGCGATGATCGCGGAGTGCGACGTGCGGCCACCGGTCTCGGTGACGATGCCGGCAACGTGAGCCTTGTCGATCGTGGCGGTCATGGACGGCGTAAGGTCGTGCACGACAACGACGGTGTTCTCGGGCAGGACGGAAAGGTCGACGACCTCCTTGCCCAGCAGCTCGGCCAGAATACCGGTTCGGATATCGGCGATGTCGGCCGCGCGCAGACGGAACATCTCATCGTCCATGGACAGGAACATGTTCTCGAACATGGTCGAGGTGTCCATGAGCGCCTGCTCGGCGCAGGTGCCGCCGTCAATGGCGGCGTTGATGGTGTCGGTCATGCCCGGGTCCTGAGCCAAGACAATGTGTCCGCTCATGATCTCGGCCTCGGCCTCGCCCACCGTCTCCTTCATATGGTCGGCCTGAGCCTGGGTCTTCTCGCAGAAGACCGAAAGAGCGGTCTGATAGCGCTCCTTCTCTGCTGCCGAATCAGCAACCTCGTGCGGCTCAAACGTCAAGTCGGGATCGACGGCGACCATGACGGTGCCGATACCGATGCCCTCGGAAGCGTTGACTCCCTGATACATTCCCATTCCTCTCTCCGTGTCATGTGATAAAGCGTTTTGCCATATCCATAACAAAAGAGCGCAGCTACCTTAAAACAGGTCACTGCGCCCCCAAATATGAACTTAGTTGTTCAACATGCGACCCGTTTGAGTTCTACTCGCCAAGACCGCTCTTGATGAGCTCGATGGCAGCAGCCAGAGCCTCGGCCTCGTCAGCGCCGTCGCACTTGACCTCGACCTCGGTGCCGCAGGGGATACCAGCAGCCATGAGGGCCATCGGGGACTTGCCGTTGACCTCCTTCTCGGGGGTGACGACCGTCACGTCACAGGCGTACTTGCCCATGGTGGAAGCGAACAGACCAGCCGGACGCATGTGCAGACCCTGAGGATTAACGAGGGTAGCCTTTTCAGAAACCATAATTGACTCCTTTTTTTGTGTTTAACCCCTGTCATGCATGTGGCAGGAGTCAGATTCACGACGTTGTTTATATTAACTCACATCAAACGGTTTTTCATTATGTTTCGCACGAATTGTTGGACAGATGTCGTATCCCTGCCCTTGCCTTCCGGGCGGGGCGGTTAAATTTGCTGCTCTACAGTCCTGCACAAGACGGAAAGCGCATTAAGTGCTTTGGGGGTGCGGGCATTTAAACAGTCCCTATTTCACCGCAATTTATTTGGGGTTGAAAAAAGGCGGGGGCTCCGGGTGGAGTCCTCGCCTTTGATACAGGGGGCGATGTTGTTCGCTTGCCGTGGGATTAGACCAGGCGGGCGTTGATCGTCTTGGCGATCTCGGCGGCGTCGGTGGAACCCTTAACGGTGGCACGGAAGTCCTCGTCCATGAGCGCCTCGGCTACCTTGGACAGGATCTTGAGGTGCGTGGTGCCGGCCTGTGCACCCGGGATGAGCAAAGCGATGGCCACGTTAACGGGAGCGCCGTCCATGGTATCCCAACCGG
The DNA here is from genome assembly GCA_902496945.1 of uncultured Collinsella sp. GTDB lineage: Bacteria > Actinomycetota > Coriobacteriia > Coriobacteriales > Coriobacteriaceae > Collinsella. The sequence goes on along the minus strand of CABVDE010000017.1, from coordinate 26,076 downwards.
TCACGCCGGACTCATCCTTAACGACGATGACGGCGGCCTCGGTAATGGCATCGGACTTGGCATGCGGGATGGCGAAGCCCTCCATCATGCCCGTGGTGCCCTCGGCCTCGCGGGCCAAGAAGGCGTTCATCACGGCGTCGGCATCGCTGGCGATACCGGCCTTGACAGCCTGGTTGGAAACGAAGCTCAGAGCCTCGTCACGAGAAGCGAAGTCCTCGGCGACAAAGACATTCTCGACCTTCACGAAGTCGGGAGCCTCGGCCTCGGGGGCCTCGACCGGCTTGGCAGCAGGAGCGGCAGGAACAGCCTTCTGGTTCTTCTCGAAGTCATACTTCTTGAAGGCCACGAAGAGGATTCCACCGACAACAGCACCGATGAGGATCGCGAGGACCCACAGCGGACCGTTCTCGACAACGGGCAGGACCAGGAAGCCACCGTGAGGCGCCGGATCGTGGACGTTGAACATGATGGTCAGAATCGAAGCGATGGAGGAACCGAGCATCATGATGGGCATAACGGGCCAGATGTTCTTGGTCATGAACGGAATGGCGCCCTCGGTGATGTGGGTGCAACCAAGGATGAGGTTGACGATACCGGCGTCATGATCCTCCTGGCTGAAATACTTCTTGCCGACGACGACGGCGAAGGTGGTGATCAGCGGCGGAACGATGCAAGCAGCGGATACGGCAGCCATGAAGTTGGTACCGAAGTTGTAGGTATCGGTGCCGACACCAGCGGCAAGAGCCTCGGTGAGCATAGCGGTACCGGTGACATAAGCAGCCTTATTGACCGGGCCGCCCATGTCAAAGGCGCACATGCAGCCGATGGCAAGACCCAGCACGACGGCGCCAGAGGCGGACAGGCCCTTGAGGAAGTCCATCATGGCGGTGTTGATGGCAGCCATGGGGCCGGAGATGCCGAGCATAACCAGGCCGACGATGGCCGTCGAGAACAGCGGGTACAAAAAGATTGCCTTGAGGCCGTCCAGGTTCTTGGGCAGCCCGGCAAAGACCTTCTCGAGCAGCAGGATGACATAGCCAGCAAGGAAGCCGCCGATGATGCCGCCCAGGAAGCCAAAGCCCACGCCGGCGCCATCGGCGTCGATCATGCCGGTCTCGGCGTTAACGGGCAGGCCCTGGATGGCGATCATACCGGCAACAAAACCGGGGACGAGCGCCGGACGCTTGCCGATGGACTCGGCGATGTAGGCGGAAAGCACCGGAACCATGAGGTTCATGGCGATGCCGCCGATGATCTTGAGCATAGCGGCGAAGCTGTTGTAGTCAGAAGCCGTCGAATCGAAGGACGTAATGCCCCACAGGAACGAAACGGCGGTCAGGACACCACCGGCGACGACGAAGACCAGCATGTGGCTGACGCCGTTCATGAGGTGCTTGTAGATGACGTGACCGATAGACTCCTTCTCCTCGACCTCGTCCTCGACATCGGCAGCGGCTGCAACCGTGCTGTCGCCCTTGGCGGCGAGCGCGCGGTCAATCAGCTTACCGGCGGCCTCAACGGACAGGGCCTTGGAAACACCAACGGAAACCATGGGCTTGCCGGCGAAACGCTCGGCCTGGACATCCTTGTCAGCCGCGACGACGACGGCCTTGGCACCGGCAATCTCGCTCTTGCTGATCTCATTCTCGACACCGACCTGGCCATGAGTCTCGACCTTAATGGTCAGACCGCGCTCAGCAGCTGCCTTCTCCAGCGCCTCCTTCGCCATGAAGGTGTGCGCAATACCGGTCGGGCAGCCGGTGGCGGCGATGATGTCAAACTTAGCCATGTGTCCCTCCTTCTGAGTTCTGCGCCCGCAGGCGCTCCCCTACACGCGCCTCGTTGCGCGTTTTTCCACACCCGAAAGATACCAACCCACCGATTGCGTGAGAAGAGACAAGGCGCAATTCTCCGGTGAAAGGTTCTTTCATGACCGTAAACGGTCAATGAAAGTTTACCATCAACGCTTGAATCGGCAAGGTGTATCTTGTAATTGAAAATGCCCGTATACTATGGCAATGCAAATCAAGTTCGATTTTCGTGCCAACCAGGAGCCATCCATGACCGAAAGCAGCAAGAGCGCACTTTCCCTCATTAGTACTCACCAGGGATACAGCGAGTCCGAGCAGCGCATTGTCGACTATATTTTGGAGCACCAGTCCGAGGCGCCACGCCTCACGGCCGCTCAGCTCTCGCGTGCCGCCGCCACGTCCGAGGCGACCGTTTCGCGCTTCTGCCGCAAGCTAGGCTTCGGCAGCTTCCGCAGCTTTCAGTTTTCGTTGGCGAGGGATTTGGAAAGCCAGCGCAACGAGGGCCTGACTGACGAGGTCTCGCTCGACAATATGGAGCAGAGCCTCAAGAACATCCTGGCTGCCAAGGTGAGCGAGCTTAATGCGACCATCGACGGCATCGACCACGATACGCTGGCGGCTGTTGTGCATGCCCTTAAGCATGCAGGCGTTATAGAGTTCGCCGCAGTCGGAAACACCAACGCCGTCGCACTCGATGCGACGTTTAAGTTTTCACAGCTGGGCCTGCGCTGTATGGCGAGCACCATTAGCGAGACATCAATCGGCTTTGCGCTCACGTTGCGCCCGGGTGACGTCATCGTGCTTATCTCAAACTCCGGCAAATCGCGCCGACTGAATCGCATGGCAAAAGCGGCTCGCGACTGCGGCGCAACCATAGTCGTCATCAGCAGCGACAGCAAATCCCCGCTCGCGCGCCTGGCAGACTACACCTTTAATACCGTCAACCACGAAGCGCTGCTGACGACGGGCGACTTTGCGTTCTCTAAAATCAGTGCAACGATGATCATCGAGGTTATCTACAACTTCCTGCTGCCCGAGATTGAAGACGCTCGCGAACATATCAGCTACTACGAGGAGCTCATCCAGCCGGATAAGGTCGTTGAGTAAAACGCGTTGTGGGACAAAAATTACAGTCTATTTTGTCCCACCAACACCGCTGATACGACCTAACCTCGAGCTTCTTCGAGCATCTGCTTTGCGTGGGCCAAGCTTGCCTCGGACTGATCGCCGCTCAACATGCGGGCAATCTCGGCGGTACGCGCTTCACCGGTTACCTCGTTCAAATACGTCTGCGGAACATCGCCCGGTTCCTTGCTGACAACATAATGTTTGTCGGCCATGACGGCGACCTGCGCCAAGTGGGTCACGACAATCACCTGATGCGTAACGGCAAGATCTGCCAGCACGCCCGCGAGTGCACGCGCCGTGGAGCCACCGACACCAGCATCGACCTCGTCAAACACCAGGGTATCCACACCATCCGCGTTACCGAGGACAACCTTACTTGCCAGCATGACGCGGCTGAGCTCGCCGCCCGACGCAATTCGACGCAGGGGACGTGGCGTCAAACCGGTACCGCTGCGGTATAGCAGCTCGTAGCTCGAAGGACCAACGGGCGTCCACTCAGCACGGGGAAGATCGCGGGACTCCCAGACGAGCTCGGCGCCGCCCATCTCCAGGCGAGCCATTTGGCGGCCAACCTCGTGGCAGAAGCGTGGGGCTGCCGTATTGCGCGCACGCTTGAGTGCCTTGGCGGCAGCAAAGAGCTCGCGCTCAGCCGCGCCAAGCGCCTCGTGCGCCTTCTTGATCTGCTCATCACCATCATCGACCAGCGACAACAGCTCTTGCGAGCGATCGCGCATGGCAAATACATCGTCCATGGTGGGACCCCACTGACGCAGCAGACCCTTGAGGTCGGAATACCGTTCGCGCATGTGAGCGAGCTCGCGAGGGTCGAAAGCGACGCCATCGCGATAGGCACGAAGCTCGTTCGCGCAATCCTCAAGGGAGATACAGGCATCCGAAAGCGCATCGGCAATGTCGCCGAGCTTGCGATCGACGGTAGCCATACGGGAAAGCTCTGCCACGGCGCTGTTCACGGCATCGAGCGCTCCCCCTTCGGCGGCAAGCGATGCATGGGCATCGTTAGCCGTGGCAACCAATACCTCGGCATGTTCGGTGCGCGGCAGCAGTTCCTCGAGTTCCTCATACTCGCCCGGCTTGGGGTCGACCTCGCCAATGCGCTCGAGGGCAAAGCGCGCCTCCTCGACGCGGCTCCCCTGCGCACGCGAGGCCTCTTCGACACGTCGAACCTCCTTGGCGGCAGCGCGCGATGCCTTAAAGCAGGCGCGGTACGCATCCAGCGCCTCGAGCGCAGAGCGCCCCGCCCACGCATCGACCATCGCAACGTGATGCGCCGGATCGAGCAAGCGCTGGTGCTCGTGCTGACCGCACAGATCCATCATCACGCCGACGCGCTGCGAGAGCTCGCGCACGCTGGCGATGCGGCCGTCGATTTTTACACGGCTGCGGCCCTCGGCAGAAAGGCTGCGCTGCACGGTGAAGCCCTCCGTGTCGTGTGGGCCTTCAAACAGGCGTGCCTCGACGCTGGCAAGCGCCTCTCCCTCGCGCACCGTCGACGAATCCGCGCGCTCGCCCAAAATGAGCTTGAGCGCCGAAAGCAGCGCGGTCTTGCCAGCACCGGTCTCGCCGGTCAGGACGGTCAAGCCGGTACTCGGCACCAACGTCGCCTCGCGAATGAGCGCGATGTTGGAAACCTGCAGCTCATCGATCATGACGAACTCCGTAGAACACGCGGCTCACCGAGTTGTAAAAACTCTCGGGGCCGTAGTCGAGCAGCAGCACATCGCCGGGGCCTCGGCGCACAGCCACGCTCTCAACGGTGCCATCGCAGGTAATAAACTGTCCATCGATAGCAATCGCCGGAACGCTCGGGCGATCATCGGACATAAAGATTTCGACGACATCACTCGGCGAAGTCAAGAAGGCACGGGCCTGAATGGTGTGCGGCGCAATGGGTACGCAGACCATACCCGTATAGTCGGGGCTCACGATGGGACCACCGGCACTGAGCGCGTACCCCGTAGAACCAGTCGCCGTGGACACGACCACGCCGTCGCCACGCAGTCGATCGATATGGTGGCCCGACACGGTGATGTCGAACTCGACCATATCGGACAGGGGCCCGCGCGTAAGCGCCATGTCGTTGAGGGCGAAGGTGCGCACGACATCCTTCGTACCGTCTTCGCGCACCGACACGATATCCGCGGCGATGGTGGCGCGACGGCTCACGTGCAGCTCGCCGGACAGAGCGTCGCTCACGACCTGCAGTATGTCGCGCTCCTCGGGGCTCGCAGCAGTTAAAAAGCCAAGATGACCATAGGAAAGACCGAGGATAGGGATCTCGCGATAGTTGAGAATGCGGGCGGCGCGCAGCAACGTACCGTCGCCGCCGAGCGTAATGACCAAGTCGGCGTCATCCACATCGGGCGTACTTTGAATTTTGGAGCGCTGATGGGCAGCCCAAGCGACCTCATAGCCCTGGCGCGAAAGCCAAAGCTCGAGCATCAGGCCGCTCTCGACCGCCTCTTGTTTGTAGTAATTGGGAACCAGAAAGACCTTCATAGCATTGCAGCTTTCTCGCTCAAAGGCAATACCTGGGATTGCAGCTCGTCGTCGGAGCGCTCGCCGGGAGCAAACTTCGTGCCGTACAGGAAAAACTCGACGTTGCCCTTGGCGCCATGGATGGGCGACACGCAAACGTCAAGTGGGAACAGGCCCTTGGCTGCAAAGAGCTCAATCGCCGCCACGAGCGTATCGCGACGGACGGCGGGGTCGGTCACGATACCGCCCTCGCCCACCAGCGCAGCCGGCGCCTCAAACTGCGGCTTTACGAGCGTGCAAAACGAGCCTGAAGGCTTCAGGCACGCCAGCACAGCATCGATGATATTCGCGATACTCGTAAACGACACATCGCACACAGCTAGGTCGATGGCGCTCGCATAGCCAAGCTCGGGCAACTGCGTCACGTTGGTGCGCTCATGCAGCGTCACGCGATCGTCCTGACGCAATGACCAATCAAACTGGGCACGCCCCACGTCAACCGAGACAACGGTCGCAGCTCCGCCCTTGAGCAGGCAATCGGTAAAGCCGCCGGTGGAGCAGCCCACATCCAGACAGGCAAGGCCCGTCGGATTGATGCCGAACGCATCAAGCGCGCCTTCGAGCTTAAGACCGCCGCGCCCAACGTACGGAATGCGCCCCTTAACGTGCAGTGGCAGGCCCGGCGCCACCTTGAGCCCCGGAGAGGTCAAACGCTCACCGCCACTCGAAACCAAGCCGGCCATAAGAGTGCGAAGGGCATCCGCGCGATCGGCGCAGATGCCCTGTGAAATCAGTTCGTCATCAAGACGCACGCGTTTCATGAATGCCATCAACCATTCGTATCCGGAGATGCGGCCTAGCTATCTTGGGATTCGTTTGCCGCATCCTCATCGTATTCCTGCTCGAGCTTGTCGGCCTCTCGCGGCGTCAACTCAAACTTGTCGACCATATCAACCGCGCGGGAGCCCAGCTCAATCGCCTCGTCAAACAGATCGAGCGAACGCTCCAGGGACGTATCCTTGGAGCGAACGGTAGCGATGATCTGGTCCAGACGGTCCGAGATCTCGTCAAAGTTGCGGACAGAACCCTCTGGCATGGCTACTCCTCGACGGAGTCGACGCCAACCTCGGTGGCGTCTGCACCCTCGGCCAGCACGCCAGCCTCGGCCTGAGCAACCGCAACCTTTGCGGCAGCCTCAGCGGCCTGGGCCTCCTCGCGGGCACGGTCCTCGGCCAGCAGCTCCTGGTACAGGTCCTCGCCCGGCAGTTCCTCACTGCGAGCAATCTTACCCAGCACGCCGTTGACGAACGACGCAGACTGATCAGTGCCATAGGCCTTGGCAAGCTCGACGGCCTCGTTGATCACGATGGCGTCCGAGACCTCCTCGTCGGTGAGGAAACGCATCTCGTAAACGGCGATACGCAGCAGATTGCGGTCGGCGCCGGGCATGCGCATAAGATCCCAGTTCTTGGCAACGGAGCGCAGAGCGCAGTCGATACGGTCGATATGCTCGTAGGCACCGCGGCACAGCTCCAACGCATAGGGGTCGAGGGGACCCTTCGAGATCAGGAAATCACCCTCGAGGACGCGCTCGAGCGGGCTGTCCGTGGCCTCGGCCTGGAACAGCAGCTGCAGCGCCTGACTGCGGGCAAGCGTACGCCCGCGATAAACCTTAAGGCTCAAAGGTTACTCCTTGGGGAAAACGAGGCCGTCGACGCAAACGTCAACGCGCTCGACCTCAACGCCCACCTGGGCATCGATGGCTGCGACCACGGCGGCGCGAACGGCCTCGGCGAGTTTCTTGAACGGATAGCCAAAGAACACCACGACGCGCACGGTGAGCGCGAGCTTGTCGCCGACGACCTCGGCCTCGACCGCCGGCTCAGAAGCCGGAGCCTTGGACGAGAGCATCATGGAGACAAGGTTGGTGGCAAGGTCCTTGACGCCAACGGAGGCGATGCCCTCGACATCGGACACGGCGCGCGAGACGATGGCGGTCATAACATCGGGCGAAATGCCGATGCCGTCAATCTTGATTTCCTGGGGCATGAGTCCTCCTAGAAGAGTTGGTTGCTAGACGCGGGAGACGAACTTGCCGTCGCGGGTGTCAACCTTGATGACCTCGCCCTCGTTGAGGTACATGGGGACCTGGATGACAGCGCCGGTGTCGATGGTGGCCGGCTTGGTGGAACCCTGGACGGTGTCGCCCTTAAAGCCCGGGTCGGTCTGGACGATGGTGGTCTCGATGAACATCGGCGGGGTCACGCCCATGAGCTCATCGTCGGCGAAGAGCAGCTGGCAGGTGTCATTCTCACGCAGCCACTTGGAGTTCTCGCCCACCATGTCCTCGGGAACGGGAACCTGCTCGTAGGACTCGTTGTCCATGAAGATGAAGTCGGAGCCGTCGTTGTAGAGGTACTGGAACTCACGGGTGGTGAGCATGACGCTCTCGAACTTGGTGCCGGCGTTGCAGGTGTTCTCGACGACGCGGCCGCTCTTGATGTCGCGGGTCTTGTAGCGCACAAAGGCACCGCCCTTGCCCGGCTTGACGTGCTGGAACTCGACGATGGTGTAGACCTTGTCCTTAATGCGGAGACCGAGGCCGTTCTTAAAGTCGGCGGTAGAAATGGTAGGCATAGCGACCTTTCTTGTTATGGGCAGAACGCACGGGCGTCCAAATTACATACGACCGAAATTATACACTTGCAGGCGCCGCCTGCGGCGAGCGCATAAAAAGAGAACGCGGGGCGCCCGAAACATTTCGGACGCCCCGCCCCAAACTATCTACCAAAGTAGACTAGCAGTCGATAACGTGCAGGTCGTGCGGGGTCTTGGTGAAGGGCTCGTAGCCGTTCTCGGTGACCACGCCGTAGTCCTCAAGGCGCACACCGCCCACGCCGGGCAGGTAGACGCCGGGCTCCATGGTGACAACCGAGCCAACCTCGATGATATTATTGCTTCGGTTGAAGTTGGGCAGCTCGTGGATGTCGATACCGACGCCATGGCCCAGACCATGGTTGTAGTAATCGCCATAGCCGGCATCGCCGATGATCTTCTTGGAGAGCTTGTAGATGTCGTTACCCTCGACGCCCGGATGGATGGCGGCAACGCACTCCTCGTGCGTGCGGCGCACGAGCGCGTACAGGTCGAGCTGCTCCTGCGTGGGCTCGCCCATCACGACGGTACGCGTCATATCGGAGCGATAGTCGCAGTAGCCCGCGCCGTAATCCATCAGGACGAAGTCTCCCTTCTCGATCACACGGTCGCTCGGCACGGCATGCGGGTTGGCGGTATTGGGGCCGCTCGCCACGATGGAGCCGAAGGCCAGGCTGTCGGCGCCGTTGGCGAACATAAAGTTCTCGAGTTCGTTGCGAACCTGTTTCTCGGTCATACCGGGCTTAATATAGCCGAGCATATGCTGGAAGGCGGCATCGGTGATCGACTGCGCATGGCGCATGAGCTCGATCTCCTCGGCATCCTTGACGGCGCGCATCTTGCGGATGTCGTCGTGCATCAGCGGCAGCATGCAGGCGACGGAGCGATCCTCCAGGCCACGCTGAATGCCCTGGTAGAAGTTGATCTGCATGTCGTCCTCGACAGCGCAGACGCGGCACTTGTTGGCAGCGATCTTGCCGGCGACCCAGCCGGGGATGGTGCCCTCGTCCATGTCGTAGACCCAGGGGCTGCCGGCGGGCGCGTTCTCCTCAAAGCTGTTGAGATAGCGCGAGTCAGTATGGAACAGGCACTGGTCAGCAGTAATAAACGCGGCGTGCGGGAACTCGAAGGTGTAATCGAAGACGCCCTTCACGCCTGTGAGCCAACGAAGGTTGGCCTCGTCGCGCACGACGATGGCATCATAGCCGCGCTCGGCCATCAGGGCGCGGACACGCTCGATACGACCGGCAGGACCGGCAGCAAACTCAGACATGCAGATTCCTTTCTTGTTGTCTTCATAAAGACGGGACGGGCCTCAACCGAGCGACGGAATCACACATGATCCGAACCCGATGGAAAACCCGTCCCTCAACATGATACGAATGACGATGGATGTCAATCAACTTAGAGAAGTTCCTTGCGAGAAGCCAGATACGCCTGGGCATGGCGCTCGAGAACCTCGTCCTCCACGTTGGTCAGACGAATGGCGCCGAGTGCCGCGGGCAGCGGCAACATGCTACGGTTCGAGCGGACAAACTGCTGCCTGCGGAACTCCTCGATATATGCGGCAGGCTCCAGATCGAAGGCAAGTTCCTCGATACCAAAGTCCTCCAGGCAATCATCGACCTCAAAGACGTAGTCGATATCGAAGTCGCAGGCATCATGTGCTAGGCGCGCCTCAAAGCGCATGCCCTCGGACAACAGCTGATAGGCAGGGACCTGCAAAGCGGCTTCGCCCAAGCAGGCGCGCAGGGTACGATCCCCTGTCTTGCCAAAATCGAGCGCATGGCGGGCGCTCGGGTTCGTGGCCATCAGTACGTCCTTGCGCGCAGTCTGTGACCACTGGACGGCATTGACGAGCGCAACCTCCTCGCCCGCGAGAATCTCGGGGACGGTCTCAGTAAACTGATTCCAGCGGGACTTGCTGCTCGAAAGCATGGTGCCAACAAGTACCGCATAGCCGAGCTTGAGGTCCTCGGGGTCCGCCTCACGGACAAGGTCGAGGTCACACACGACCAAGCCCGGTTCGGGACGGAACGCGATAGCGGGAAGCGCATTCGCCGACGAGGCGACGAGCGGCTCCATGGTCGTCGCGACCGTGAGCATGGCGTCAAAGGTAGCCGGCAGCAGCGCGCACTCGGTACGACCACACCACTGGTTGGCGCACCAGCTAACAACCGAGCAGGTTGCGGCATCACCAACGGCGACAACCAGGTCATCGCAGGTAATACCATTGCTCGACAGGGCGCCAAAGACGGCATCGGCATCGGCCAGCGTGGCACCGGCAGGCGAAGCCTCGAGAGAGAGCTGCGACACGACAAAACCGGCATCGACCAGCGCATGCTCGACGACCTCACCAAAACGCTCGGATGTAGCGTCATTCCAAACCACCATCGCGCGCTTAGGCTTGCCCACAGCCGAGGCAAACATGCGCGACAGCTCCTCGAACGCACCCAATCCGACGCGGACATCAACGCTGCGGTTTTGGAAATTGATCAGTTGACGGCGAATCATAGCAGCCCACGCTCCAAAAGCATCTCGGCACAAAGGTAGGAAACGTCCTTGAAGGACTTGTTGCGAATATCAAGGGTAAGGTCGGCGGCCTGGCGATACAGCGGACGGCGATGCTCAAACAGGCGCGCGGCATGCTCGGGCGAGCGGAAATCGGGGCGCGTGTCGGACCGACGAATCTGGCGAATCGAATCCTCAAAGTCGCCCTCGAGGTACACGCACGTACCCATTTCGTGCATCAGCTCAATATTCACCGGCGTCTCGACGATACCGCCCCCGCACGAAACCAACAGGCTGCGCTCGCTTTGGAGCGAACGGAGCGCCGAGGTCTCGAGCTCACGAAAACGATCCTCGCCCTCGGTCTCAAAAATCTCGGTTACCGACTTGCCGCAACGGCGCACGACCAGGCGGTCGGTATCGACAAAACGCCGCTTGAACATAGTGCCGACGTTGCGTGCGAGCGTCGATTTGCCCGCGCCCAAAAAGCCGATAAAGAAGATATGGTCGCAGCCGTGTTTGGTGTGCTGGGACATAGCGACACCTATTCCTCGCAGGGAAGGTCGCGCAGCGCCCGGCGCTCAAAGATACGGAAGATCTGCGTATACCACAGGTCCTGCGTCGCTTGCGGCTTTACCAGGATGGTATCGACACCGGCGAAGTTGCCGCTCCACACGTCCGTGTAGAGCTGATCGCCGATCAGCACCGCCTCGTCGGCCGTGGCGCCCAGACGCCTAAGACCCGCCTTCAGGGCAAACGGGGCGGGCTTCATGGCGTGGCTGATGGCCTCGAGTCCCAGCTCGCGTGCAGAGCTCATGACCTGGTCGCGATGCCAGTTGTTAGACACCATGCACAGCTTAAAGCCTTTGGCGCGGGCGGCATCGAGCCAAGCGGAAACCGCAGCGGGAACCTGCTCGGTGTCGCGCGGCACCAGGGTGTTGTCGCGGTCGAGCAGAATGGCGCGCTTGCCGTCGGCCCACAGGGTATCGAGGTCGATGCAGTCGACCGAGGCAACATATCGTTTGGGGCTAAAAATCCTCATGATCAATTCCAAGACTGTTGGTGCTCTTCGTAGGTCTTCGAGAAATACTCCTCGTCCTGCGTAATGTAGAAATACAGGTCATCGGAGTCGGTCGGCTCAAGGGTAGCCTTGAGCGCCTCGAGCGACGGAGAACAGATGGGCGTGGGCGGCAGGCCCTCGTGCTTATAGGTGTTATACGGGCTATCGCTCTGCAGGTCGTCGGCGGTAACCTCGCCGCCGGTGACATACATCATGGTCGCATCGCTATTGAGGTAGCGCAGACCGTCGAGCTTACCGGCCAGACGGTTGTAGAAGACCGAGGCCACGTGCGCACGCTGAACGGCGTTAAGACCCTCGCGCTCAACGATAGAGGCCAAGTTGACGATGTCGTAGTCAGACATCTCCACGCCGTAGCGCTCCTTGATCTTGGCCTCGCAGCTCGCAAAGTCAAGCGATTTATACTCGGTGTTGAACTGGTCAAGCATGGCACGAATCACGTCATCGGCCGTCGGCGAATCGCCCAGCGAATAAGTCTTGGGGAACAAGAAACCCTCGAGCGAGTCGTTAGCAGCGCCCTTAAGGAAGCTGTAGTCGTCCACGAAGTTGGAGGCCTTGGCCTGGTTGAGGAAGTCTTCCTTAGAGATGCTGTCGTAGGCCTGGGCCACGCGGTCGGCGACCTGATCGACCGTCAGGCCCTCAGGGATAGTCAACGCATCGGAGCCGGCGTTGGGACCTTCCATGAGCTGCTGGACCACCTTCGTTGCGTCCATGAGCGTAGTAAACGAATAGGTGCCAGGCTTAAGCGACATATCGGCGTTGAGCTTTTTCACCGCCGCAAAGTAATCCTTGGGATTCTCGACGATATGGTTCTCGGAGAGAATCGAGGCAATCGTATCGCCCGAAGCACCGTCGGGAATGGTCACCGTAACCTGCTGGCCAGCCGTGACCTTCGTATCCTCACCGGCAAAGAAGCCCTTGACGGCCGGCACGACAAGGAAGGCGATCGCAACAAGCGCGAGCACGGCCACCACGACGCCGACAATCATGGGCACCGGGGAGCTTTTCTTTTGGGCACCGCGACGAGCATACGTGTTGTAGCTCGAACGCGTAGCGGGAGCCACGCCATGCATGCCGTGAGCGCGATGAGCATGCGATTGGGGGCCCTGTACGCGCTGGGTTGGCGTCTGTTGCCTAAAGCGGGTACCGGCTGCGGGCTGGGCCGCACGCCGCGTCGGCTGAACCGGGCGATCGCCGGCCTGAGCAGGGCGCGGTGCAGGTTGCCCCGGGCGATACGGCTGGCGCGGATCGGAAGCGCTAGGCATGCGAAACCTCCTCGTTTTTACGATCGAGCCACGTCTGCAAAAACAGGCTGGCGGCGATCATGTCAATCTTGCCCCTCATCTGCTTTTCATTGAGTCCCTGCTCACGCAGGATGCGCTTGGCCTCTTGCGAGGACAGGCGCTCATCCTCAAACTCCAGCGGAAGTTCGAGCTCGTCGGCAATCTTATGCGCCACGGCGGCAACGCGCTCGGCCTGGGGCCCGGGCTCGCCGGCCATGGTCAGGGGACGCCCGCTTACCAGGATATCGGGCTCATAGTCCTCGACTAGGTAACGGAACGTCTTGGCCATACCGGTGACTTCGGCAGCCGGGAGCACCTTGACGGGCATCGCCATCTTGCCATCACGGCTCGAGACGGCAATGCCAATCCTGGTCTCCCCTATGTCCAGCGCAAGCGCGACCACAGCGACTTCTTAGATTCTTAGGCGCCGAGCGCGGTCTTGGCGGCCGCGAGGGCATCGGCGATACCGGCAGCGTTCTTGCCACCAGCCTGGGCCATGTTGGGACGGCCGCCACCGCGCCCGTCGACCAGAGCCGCGATCTGCTTGATCACGTTACCGGCGTGGAAACCGGCCTTGACGGCGTCATCGGAACCGGCGGCGAGCAGGGCCGGAGTGCCCTTCTCGGTCACGCTGGCGACAACGCAGGCGACGGGGCCGGCGACCTTCTGGTGCACGGTATCCCACACGTTGCGCAGGTCGGCGGCCTCAAGGCCCTGGAGCTCGGCGACGACGAGCTTGTAGCCACCGAGCTCGACGGCACCCTCGATGGCGCTGGAGATGGCGTCGGAGGAGCCACCGGTCAGGGCCTTCTTGAGCTTGTTGGAAGTCTCGCGCAGCTCGGCCTGCAGGTTCTCAACACGGGCGGGAACCTCGTCGACGCGGCACTTGAGCGCAGCGGCGGCGGCGTCAACGAGCGCCAGACGGTCGGCCATGTAGTCGAGAGCGCCCTTGGAGGTCACGGCCTCGATACGGCGGACATTGGAGCCCGTGGAGGACTCGGAAATGATCTTGAACAGGCCGATCTCGGCGGTGTTGGCAGCATGCGTGCCACCGCAGAGCTCACGGGAGAACGGCTGGTCCTCGGCGCCCACAGAGACGACGCGGACGACATCGCCGTACTTCTCGCCAAAGAGGGCGACAGCGCCGGCGGCCTTGGCCTCGTCGATGCCCATGACGCGGGTCACGACCGGCTTGGAAGCGAAGATCTGGTGGTTGACCAGGTCCTCGACGGCCTTGAGCTGCTCGGAGGACAGGGCCTCGAAGTGCGTGAAGTCAAAGCGCAGGTGCTCAGGCGTCACCAGCGAACCGGCCTGCGAGACATGCTCGCCCAGGACCTGCTTAAGGGCGGCGTCGAGCAGGTGCGTAGCGGTGTGGTTGCGGCGCAGGAAGCCACGGCGCTCGGCGTCGAGCGTGGCGGTCACGGTGGCACCGACGGTCAGTGTGCCCTCGGCAACGTGCGCGACGTGGGCATACAGGCCGTTGTGGTTCTTGGTGTCGGCAACGGTCAGCGCAACGCCCTCGGCAGAAAGCTCGCCGGCGTCGCCCTGCTGGCCACCCATCTCGGCGTAGAACGGGGTGCGATCGAGCACGACCTCGACGTCCTCGCCGGCGGCAGCGGACTCGACGGGCTCACCGTTGCGAACGATGGCGACAACCTTGGCGCCCTCGATGACGTCGTTGTCGTAGCCATCGAACTCGGTCGCGGCGACCTTGTCGGAAAGCTCGACCCACACGTCATTGAAGCTGCCCCAGGCGTCACCCTTGGCGTTGGCGCGGGCGCGGGCCTTCTGGTCCTCCATGCAGGCGGTAAAGCCCTCCATGTCGACGTCGTGGCCAGCGGCGCCGGTGATCTCGACGGTCAGGTCGATGGGGAAACCAAAGGTGTCGTGCAGCTTAAAGGCAACGTCGCCCGGAAGGACAGCGCCCTCGGCGAGTGCGGCCAGGGCCTCGTCCAGGTAGACGCGGCCGTTGTCGAGCGTCGTGGAGAAACGCTCCTCCTCGGAGGCGACGATACCCTTGACGAGCGCGACGTTCTTGAGCAGCTCGGGGTATGCCTCGCCCATCTGGGTGTTGACCTCGTCGATGAACTTGGTCAGGAAGGCGCCCTCGATACCCAGCAGGCGGCCGTGGAAAACGGCGCGGCGGAGCAGACGGCGCAGGACGTACTCGCGGCCCTCGTTACCGGGCAGGATGCCGTCGGAAATCATGAAGTCGACGGCACGGGAGTGGTCGGCAATGATGCGCAGGGAGCGGCTGGCACCGGAGTAGTCATCGGCGTCATAGGTCTTGCCGCTGATCTCCTCGCCCAGCTTGATGAGGTGCTGCATCAGATCGCCGTCGTAGTTGGCGGTCTTGTGCTGCATGATGGCGGCCATGCGCTCCAGGCCCATGCCCGTATCGAGGTTGCGGTGCGGCAGCTCCGGCATGGAGCCGTCCTCCTGGCGATCGTACTGGGTGAACACGAGGTTCCAGAACTCCAGGAAGCGGTCGCAGTCGCAGCCGGGCTTGCAGTCGGGGCTGCCGCAACCAACCTCCTCGCCCATGTCAAAGTAAATCTCGGAGCACGGGCCGCAGGGGCCGGTGGGGCCAGCGGCCCAGAAGTTGTCGTCCTCGCCCAGACGGGAGATATGATCCTCGGCAACGCCCAGGGAACGCCACACGTCGTGGGTCTCGTCGTCCTCGGTAAAGACGGTAAAGTACAGGCGATCGAGCGGCAGCTTGAACTCCTTGGTGATGAGTTCAAAGGCCCAAGCGCAGGCCTGCTGCTTGGAGACGCCGCCAAAGGAGAAATCGCCGAGCATCTCGAAGAAGGACAGGTGACGGCCGTCCTCGCCGATGCAATCGATGTCGTTGGTGCGGACGCACTTCTGGCAAGAGATCGCGCCAATCTCCTTCATGGTCTTCTTGCCCTGATAGTACTCCTTAAACTGGTTCATGCCGGCGTTGGCAAGCAGCAGCGAGGGGTCGTCGGGGACAAGGGACGAAGAAGGATAGAGCCTAAGACCGCGCTCCTCAAAGAAGTTGAGGAACTTGGAGCGGATCTCGGCCGTAGTCATTGACGGGTAGTCAGCACTCATAGAGGGAATCTCCTCGGTTTCACATCGAAACAGTTCAAACGTAACGATATTACCATCCCACCGCGTATGTGCAAAAAAGAGGGCCGCCAAACAGCAACCCTCCAGCGAAAGTGCATGTTATTTAGGACTGTCAAATTCTTTAAAAAAACTGCTGTAGAATTGCATATAAAGCTCACCCGGAGGGAGCGATCGATGAAAAGCAAACGAATTATCCTGAACACACTTCTGGTAGTAGCACTTTTAGTGCTCTTGGCCTTCTCCTGCTGGTACGCAAACCAACCAGAATTTGGCTACGTATTATATGCCGTAATGTCCGGCGATAAGGCTCACTACGCCCTGCGCGCAATTGACGTTCTCTTTTTCTATGTAGCCGGCCCCTTATCAATCGCTTTGCTCGCGTTTCTTGTCATTTACAACATCAAGAAACGCTAATAAGACTTATTTTGAATCCGAATCATCCATGGAGCCGTCGATGCCGGTTTTGGTGTCGTCGCCCGAGCTGGAGCCATCATCCTTGGCAAAGGGATTCTTAAAGAAGCCCGTGGCATCGGGCTGCAGGCCCGAGAGCTTAATCCAGGGATTATCGAGCTCGGGTTTGGGCATGGCCTGGGCCTCGGGCGCGGTCTCGTTGCCGATGAGCTCGGACTCGTAGATGAATGTGTCATCGCCAAGCGCGTCATAGGCGGCGACCGGGTTACCCTCGGCATCGCGATACGGCGTACCCTTAAACACGGCACCATCGTAGGCCACGAGCTGGCGACCAGTCTCGTTCTCGAAGTAGTACACGAAGATACCCTTGAGGGCCGCACACAGCGGGATGGCGATAACCATGCCGATGGGGCCCATGAGTGCCGAACCGATAACGAGCGCTGTCAGGCTCATGATGGGATGCACCTGCACTGAGCTCTGCATGACCTTAGGCGAGATCACGTTATCGGTGACGTTTTGCGCGATCATCGTCACAATGAGCGTCCATAACGCCAACATGGGGCTGAACATAAAGCCGAGCACGGTGGCGGTTGCCGCGCTCACCCAGGGACCGACGACCGGGACCAAGTGCATGATGCCAGTAAAGATGGCCATGAGTGCCGCATACGGATGTCCGATGATCGTAAAGCCGATAAAGGCGAGGATGCCACCGCAGATGGACGTCACGACCATACCGCGCATGTAACCGCCCACCGAGCGCGACAGAATGGCGACCATAAAGCGATACGAGGTCTCCTTTTCCTGACCGATGATGGTGCAGACCTCGTGGTGCATACGGGGATAGTCGCAGGCCATCCAGTAGGCAAGCACCAGGCCCAGAAAGATCACGAACAGCTGCGAAGCCGTGTTGGTGATAAGCGGGAACACACCGCGGCCGAGCTCGGCAGCGATCTGAGACACATATTTCGATGCCACGGTAACGAGCGAGGACAGGTTGTTGTCCAGATACTCCTTGAGCGGTGTGTTGTTAAGCGTCTTGGCATGCGAGATCATCTCATTAAGGTCGCCACCCGCAACACGAAGCTGCTCGGGCAGGCGGCTCAGGACTTCCATGATCTGACCGAGCAAAATAGGCGACAGAATGCAGACAACACCAACAAGCACGGCAACGACCACGATGAGTGCGATGAGCGAACCGATGCCGCGATTCACACCATGGTGCTCGAGCCAGTTGGTGATCGGCGACATCACAAAGGCAATGATAGAGCCGACAGCGAGAAACTCGATAACCGGCGCCAGGATACCCATAAGGTTAAAGATGACGGCGGCGATTACAATGCAGCCGACGACGGCCCAAATGCGCAACGTCAGAATACGGGTATCGCGCAGCGTGCGATCGGTTTGTTGGGGGTGTTCACTCATGAACGAACCATCACTCCGTCGGGGTCGATCTTGTCTTGAATCTTCTTAAGGGTACGGCGAAGCAGGCGCGAGACCTGAACCTGCGAAATACCGAGTTTCTTGGCAATCTCGATCTGGGTCATGCCCTTTACAAAGCGCAGCTCAATCACCTCGCGCTCGCGCGGCGAGAAATCGCGGATGGCTTCCTCGATCACCAGGCGGTCATCGGTAAAGTCGAGCTCGTTGTCGTCGTCGGCGTAGCGGTCGAGAATCGAGGGTGCGTCATCGGAATCAGATGCGCCGGGGGCCTCGATGGGTACCGAGGTGTAGGCCGAGGACGATTCCATGGCTTCAAGCACCTCGTCGACGGTCACGTCCAGGTATTCGGCGATTTCCTCAACCTTAGGAGAACGCTGTAGCTCGTTGGTGAGCTTATCAGTGGCCTGGTTGACCTTGGCCGAGAGCTCCTGCAAGCGACGGGGCACGCGCACGCTCCAGCCCTTGTCGCGGAAATGACGCTTAATTTCACCCAGAATAGTAGGTGTGGCAAACGTGGTGAACTCGAGCCCGCGCTCAGGGTCAAAGCGGTCGATAGCCTTGAGCAAGCCCAGATAGCCGACCTGCAAAAGGTCATCGAGCGGCTCACCGCGGTTCTTAAATTTGTTGGCAAGAAACCTTACCAGGTTCATGTGGGACATGACGAGTTGCTCGCGGGCATCCGGATCACCAGTCTCCTTATAACGACGAAACAGCTCGCGGGTTTTCTCCTTGTCCCAAGCGGTCTTACCGCTCCGGGAACGTTCGGTCATATTAGATATCCGCCTTGAGGTCGAGGGAAAGCGTCAGGGGCGCCGAGGTCTTTTCATAGGAATCGCACACGCTTGCAAGAATGAGCTCGGCATACACCGCAGCTTGGTCGTCTTCATCGACCGTAGCCTGGTCGCCAAAGGTAAAGGTCATGCCCACGTGAGATTCATCGACATCGAATTTGATGTTGATGTCATCGGAATCGACGGCCGTACAACCAAAGATGAAGGCCTCCTCGGCAGCCATACGGATGTCCTCGATGCGATCGACTGACATGGAGCACAGAGCACCGACGTTGGCTGCGGTCATACGCACAAGTCGTGCCAAACGCGGGTCCCCGGCAACGTTCAGCGTGATGGGACAGGTCGCTTCGTTACTCATCGCAGGACTCCTCGGAGATCTCGGCGGGCGTATAGGTGTAATACTGAGCCGGCTTGGCTGAAGACTTCTGAGCCGAATCTGCACCAACGCCGGCCTCGTCCTCAGCCTCACCAATCAAAACGCGCTCGGTAGGCTGCCCAGCCTCGGCGTCGGCAGCGGCGAGTTTGCGATCGGCGTCGGCTGCAGGAGCCTTCACCTTATTGAAGAGCTTCTGCACGGCACCGACCGCAGAGTCGGTCACACTCGACACGGCATTGCTGGCCTCGGCCATGCTGCCTGTAACCTCGGAAATGTCGCGAACGACCGCCTCAACCTCAACGAGGTTGGACGTCAGGGCGTCAACGGCAGTCTTGCTCGATTTGAGGAGCGGCTCCACCTGGGCAAGTGCCGGCGTAAGCTCGTCAACGGCGCCATCGAGCTTTGCCACCACGGGCTGTGCCTCGGCGAGCGTGTTGTTGAGATCGCTCACCGTCTTGTCGAGCGAATCAACGACGGTGCGGGTCTTGCGCAGCGTGAGCGCAAGCTCAACGACGGCCCACACGCCGGCAACGGCGAGCACCAGCAGGGCGATTTGAATGGGACTCATACAAGCCTCCCAAAGGAATCGAAATACAGACGCTCTTCATGGTACCCCAAAGGGGACCGAACATGCCAAGCGTGAGACCGTGGGACAAAATAATCAGCAGCTACTTCGGAGCATTCCCGCTACGGTCGCGCTCGCTTTGCTCTACGCGCCACTCTTCCCAGCCGCGGCCAGCAGGCTGCCAAAACGCACCGCGTTCTAAGCCTTCGGGTAAATAGCGCTGGTCGACCCAGCCTTCGGGATAATCGTGGGGATACTTGTACACGCCGTACTCATCGCTGCCCGGACGATGGCGATCGCGCAGATAGCTGGGCACCTCGCGAAGACCACTGCTGTGGATATCCGCCAGCGCGGCATCGATCGAGGCCTCGCACGCATTGGACTTAGGCGCCAGGCACACATAGAGCGCAGCCTGTGCCAGGTTGATGCGACACTCGGGATAGCCAATGACCTCAGCAGATTTAAACGCAGCATTCGCCACCAAAAGTGCCTGCGGATCGGCATTGCCGACATCCTCGGAAGCCTGAATCATAATGCGTCGGGCGATAAACTTAGGATCCTCACCAGCATCGATCATGCGCGCGAGCCAATAAATGGTGGCATCGGGGTCGCTGCCGCGCATGGACTTAATGAACGCACTGATAATGTCGTAGTGCATGTCACCGTTTTTGTCATACGAAAACCCACGACGCGGGTTGGCGATCTTCACATCGTCGACCGTGATGGGATACCGCTCCCCCGCTGCCGGCGCCGGCGTACCCTCGGTGTCGGGGCGTGTCACGGCGATCTCGCTCGCCAGCTCGAGCGTCGTGAGCGCTGAGCGGGCATCGCCCGCAGCCAGCGTACAGATGGTCTTAACCGTATCCTCATCGGCCGAGAACTTACCGTTTAAACCCTGCGGTGCCTCGAGCGCACGCTCAATGAGCGTTGCAATGTCCTCGTCCTTTAGGTGCTCAAGCTCCACCACGCGCCCACGTGACAACAATGCGGAGTTGACCTCGAAGTACGGGTTCTCGGTCGTGGCGCCAATCATAATGACAGTACGGTTTTCAACTGCATGCAAAAGCGCATCCTGCTGCGATTTTGAAAAACGATGAATCTCGTCGATAAACAGGATGGTGCGGCGGTCGTACGTATTCAAGCGCGTCTTTGCCTCGTCGATCACGCGACGAAGATCTTTCACGGTACCCGTTACGGCACTGACCTCGACAAACTCGCTCTTGGTATGGTTGGCGATAATATGCGCCAGCGTCGTCTTGCCCGTACCGGCAGGCCCGTACAAGATCACGCTCGACAGCACGTCGTGCTCAATCGCCGCACGCAGCCACGAACCCTTGCCCACGGCCTTCTGCTGGCCCACGTACTCATCGAGCGAATTGGGGCGCATGCGCACCGCGAGCGGTGCATTTTTAAAGGAACGCTCGCGCGTCGAGGCAGAAAAAAGGTCATCCATAGCCATCCCATGTATCCATCAAATACTTTGTCCGTCAACAGTATACCGAAAGGATACGAACTAGCGTTCGTTAATATAAGTACGATGCGGAAACTTCAGGCCCGGGAATAGTTTGCTCGTCAGCTCGCAGAAATAGCCGTCCGTCATGCTCGCGATGTAATCCACCACCGCTTGATCCTTATCATCCTGCCAGGCATACGTACGGTCGTAGTAGGAAAGCTGCTGTTCAATGCGCGAAATGTGATGCTTAAAGATGTATGAGGATTCGTCGCCTTTGTTTATATCCTGCAGACAGCGGTCATAGAGTTTTTCGAAAGCCTCGCGCAGCTCCGCTTCGGAGTCGCCCTCGATGCCGCCCTTGCTATAGATCTTCTCGTAGTTCTCGCGCTTAGCTCGGCGGATTTCCTCAAACAGGTCCTCGCTCATCTCGATACGCGATTTACCGTAACTATGCTCCACGATATCGATGGAAGCGTGCGTGAGGATCCAGCTGTTGTAGACACCGCCCCGGCCATCATCAAAAGCGTCGGGCGAAAGCAGGCCCGCCGCGATCGCATCCTGACGGTCACGACCGACGTAGGCAAGAATATCCGAGATGCGAACGACGCAGCCCTCGAGCGTCATGGGGCGCAGGTGCTCAATGGCGCTATAACCCGTGGCAATGCAGTCCTCAACCGTCTGATCGAACTGGTCAAAGGAGCCCATATCCGACAATTCAAATACGCGCTGCTCGTACTCGCCGTTATGGCACAGCACGCCGTCGAGCGTCTGGAGCGACACGTTGCGGCCGTACAGCGCATCGAGTACGCGCACCGACTGCACGTTGTGGAAGAAATAGCGACCTGTGCGCTCGTGATAGATATCGTTGAGGAATCGCTCGCCGGCGTGACCGAAGGGCGTATGACCCAAGTCGTGACCCAGACCAATCGCCTCGATCAGGTCGCAGTTGAGCCCCAGGGCGCGACCGATATCGCGAGCTATACGCGAGACAAGCTGCACGTGCAGGCCGCGACGCGACAGATCATCGTTGCTGCGGAAGCTAAAGACCTGCGTTTTGCCTGCATAACGGGTGTATGCCGGTAGATGGAGAATCTTTTCGGTATCGCGCATAAACGCCGGACGCATAAGCGTGCCTTTGTCGGCAGCGCGATCAATACGACGAATTACCTGGTCGTCGTTGCAACGATATGGGTTGACGGCACCCGAAGCACGATCGGCGGCAATGCGCTCGACAAGCTCGGGCGACAACGCCGAGGGAATACGGTCCATGCGCGCCTTAATGACGGCCGTTTCTTGATTAGTTGCCATGGCATGCTCCTTAAGAAGGATGCGCAATCGGTTACAATATGCAGCCCACGACCTCGATTATGGCAAAAATCGGCACCAAAAACGGGAGCAATGGCAGGGAGCGCGATTTTGTGATGAGGCAGGAGAGGGCAAGGACCAGGAGCGCGGCGGCAAATGCCACGATGCCACCCATGGGATCGAAAGTGCAAAGCGCAAAGAGCGCCTTGGCATCTCCCATGCCGATGCCCGGGGTTTGGCGAAGACGACGCCAGAGGGACTCAGTCAGTACAAGAGCAAGATACACGATCGCGGCAAGACCCGCGTGGTCAAGCGCCACGGCCATGCCGCGATCGAGCCATACGCCGGCAAACGCCGCTACGACACAAGCCCCTGCAAGCGAATTCGGGAACCGCCGATCACGAGTATCGATAATGGCACCAGCGATGGCGCACAGCCAAAACGGGATATAGACCATCGAACATCTCCTCGAGCTGCATCACAAAAGCAAAACCACCACAAAGGCGCCTGCCCCTTTGTGGTGGTTTTGGTGGTGGTTATTTGGCGCCTTGCATGACCTCGTCGAGGGTGACGTTTACGGCATGCTGCGTCGGGACCCAGTCGACCTTCAGGAACAGCGCGGCCACCGTGATAGGGATATAGCTGAACATGAAGATCGGGAAGGTAAACAGGTTCGTCACCAAACGCCACTTTTGAGCGCAGTGAATGTGCTTGTACTCAAAGATGGTCGTGAGCAGCGCCAGGGTAAAGAAGGTCTGGTACATCATCGCGAACGTCATGATAAGCGAGGCGGCACAAGCCTGCATCTCGACCTCGGTGGCCAAGAAACCATGCGAAAGCCCGCCCACGATGAGGAAGGTCGCGTTGGCGAGCATGGAGATCAGGGACAGCAGCATGCCCGGAGCGATGGTCATAAACATGTCATAGGCGGCAAAGCGATGGTAGCGGAACGTCGATTTGACAAGATGCTTGCCATAGGTAAAAAAGACCTGGTAGAAGCCCTTGGTCCAGCGCATACGCTGCTTCCAAGAGGCCTTAAACGTCACGGGCTGCTCGTCAAAGAACTCCGCCGGCGCATAGCCGATGCGAATACCGTGAATAGCGCAGAACGTGGTGAACTGGATATCCTCGGTTAGCGTATGGAACTGCCACCCGTGCATGCCTTCGATAACGCTCGCGGAGATGAGGTAGCCCGAGCCCGAGACGGCGCAGGACGTCTTGCAGATATTGCGCGCGTTGTTGAGGAAGCGCGCCTCGCGCAGGTACCACGTGGCGTTAGCAGCCGAGATCCACGAGCTGCCGAAGTTCTTAGAGTTGCGATAGCTTGTGACCACATGGAAGCCCTGGTCAAAGGCATCGTTCATCTTGGAGACGTAATCGCGAGAGATGACGTTGTCGGCGTCGAAGATGAAGTAGCCTTCAAACGTATCGGGATACTCGTCGAGAATACGGTCGAAACCAAAGTCCATGACCCAGCTCTTACCCTTGCGGGCCAGGTCATTACGCTCGTACACGATAGCGCCCGCCTCGCGAGCGAGCTGCGCCGTGTTATCGGTGCAAGCATCGGCAACCACGAAGACCTCGATAAGCTCGGATGGATAGTCCTGGTCTTTGATGGAACGCACGAGATTGGCAATTACCGCCTCCTCGTTATGCGCTGCAATGAAGAAGGCATAGCGATGGAGCTTTTTGGCCTTGGGAGGTGCAACTTCACCGCGCAGGGCGCCGATGATAAAAAAGACCACCTGATAGAGGAAGCAGATCGTGAGCAGCGTAACCACAATCTGGTTAAAAATCACGATGGGCGTGTTGGTTTGCAAAATGGCGAGCATGCAGGCTCCCGGGAACGCGTTACGTAAACAACCGTATATCTTACCGCAGGCTAGGGGCGTTCAAGAAACCAACTAATACTGGCTAGGCTTCGAGAAGGCCGAGCTGGGGGACGATGTCATAGCCGGCCTCCGTGCGGCCAAGCGAGCGAGGGGCCAAGTCGTCAAGGACGGCGGCAAGATCCCACGGCAGCTCGTCGCGGCACTCGATGCGCTCCCCCGTCACGGGGTGGTCGAACGCTACACGCCAAGAATGCAGGAACTGCCTGGTCAGGCCCTGGTCTGCGCGCGCATCGCACTTGCCGTAGAGCGGATCGCCCACGCAGGCGTGGTTGATATGGCGCATATGCACGCGAATCTGGTGCGTACGGCCCGTAAACAGGTGACATTCCACGAGCGTATAGCCTTCGTCGAAGCGCGTGGAATCAAAACGCTCGAGGACCTTAAAGGTCGTAATGGCCTGGCGCGCGAAAGGATCGTCCGAAACCGCCATCTTGACACGGTCACGCGTAGAACGGGCAATGCCGGTGTTAATGGTGCCCTCATCCATAGCGATATGACCGTGAACAAGCGTAATGTAGCGGCGGTCGAGCGTGCGCGTGCGGATGAGATTTTGAAGCGCGCGTTGCGTGTCGTCGTCTTTTGCCGCAAGCATGAGACCAGAGGTATCGCGGTCCAGTCGATGCACGATACCGGGGCGGTCCTCGCCCTGCACGGTGCCCAAATGGTCGATACCGCAGTGATAGACCAGGGCATTCGCGAGCGTACCGTTCTCATGACCATGCGCAGGATGGCACACCAGGCCACGCTGCTTGGAGAGCACAATGAGATAGTCGTCCTCATAGCGAATGTCGAGCGGGATAGCCTCGGGAATCACATCGGCGGGATCGTGCGGCTCGGGCAAATCGACCGAAATACGGTCGCCGGCTCGCACGGCGTACTTTTTAGACAGGCAGGTCTCGCCATTAACACATACGGCACCGCCCTCAATCAGATGCGCGCAGGCAGAGCGCGTAGGGCAACCGTCATTGGCGCCCAAATAGGCGTCGAGACGCTGACCAGCGGCATCGTCGGCAACAAGGATATGGAAGTCGGCCATTAGCGCTCATTCCCTTCGCGAATCTTGCGGGCACGCTCCCCACGCTGTTTAGCCTTGCGCTTGGCACGGGCCTCGTCACGGGCGTTAAGCTCGGCGGTCGCATCGACCTCACGGGCCGCGGGGCTCAAGAACATGTAGCCAAAGAGGGCAAGCACGACGCCCAAGGTAATGCCGATATCGGCCACATTAAAGACGGGGAAATCGATGAAGGTGGTGGCAATAAAATCGGTCACGAAGCCAAAGGCCAAACGATCGATTGCGTTGCCGATAGCACCGCCCGCAACCATCGCCATGCCCACAACCTCAAGATGGGCGAGCTGGGGCGCACGAACGAGGTACACGGCAATAGCGATAATGACCGCCAACGCCAGCACGGCAAACGCAGCACCGTGCCCCTCGCCCATGCTAAAAGCAGCACCGATATTGCGGACAAACAGGAAATCGATCACGCCGGGGATAACGGTCACATGCAGCGCATCGCCCACGGCGCGAACAGCAAGCTTGGTTAACTGGTCAACAAGCAGCACAACCAGTGCCACCCCACCAGCAACACCCAGCCGCCAGCGCAAAGGCGGCGTCATATCCCCAGTGCGACCCAAATCAATCCCCTACCCTCAAGAACTCGAATTCCGTTTAACGCAATCCAATATCTTATATTGCCCAACAATGAAAAAGCCGATGATTCGTTACCGACAGACACTATGACCCAATCCGAGGGCACTAAAAAGATAGGAGCCCCCGCTCGTGACCGC
>CABVDE010000016.1 GCA_902496945.1 uncultured Collinsella sp. | reverse complement strand
GATCCGGTCGCACGGAGAGCATTTACCAGTTGACAAAACTATAGGAACACCCCCCCGCCTGGTCAGTTGTCTGCTGCTCGACGCACTCTGATCCGTCGAATCTTGCGTGGCAATAACGCCTGCCTCTTGCAGGCCCTCGGCAATCACCCTTGTCGGCACGCCCGAGACCAGCATTGCTGACGTCACGACCACCGTCATAGTCTTGATGCCAAAGGCCTTTGCCCGGCGTGCGGCACCGACAACGTTCAATCCCTGCTCGAATCGATCGTTCTTGCGCATAGTTTCTCACCCCAACAGGCCCCCCGTGCCTTCACACGGGATAGTGTCACCCGGCAAGTCACCGCGCCCTCACGCGGATCATGCCGCCCAAGCAGGTCACCGCGCCCTCACGCGGGCCCTGCCAACGACCAAACTGAATGTGCCGTCTAGCAGAACGGCGCGTTCAATAAAATTAATCACAGTCAATATACTACAAAGATAGAGCAAATTTGGACATTAAACATCGTTGATGGGCCAGCATTTCGATAACGTTGCACAGCGCACCTTTTGCCATAGGCCCCAATATGGCAGCCATCCCTGACGCATGAGCGTCTATACTCAACCAAATGAGCGCTTCTTTTACACATAGGGCACGTCCCGGGCACGCATCGATACTGCCGCTCATCGGCATCATAGGTTCCATTGGCTAGCTGCAGAAAAGACGCTTTCGCATGTTTCACGAGATAACCGACAAAGAGCTGCGGGCACGCAAGCTGCGGCGCATTATAGCCGGCACGGTGGCTGTGCTTCTTGTTGTCGCTATCGTCGGCGGGGCGTTCTTTATCCGCCGCGTGCAGCGCGAACAGGGGGCCGTGGTGCTTCGCAATTCCATTCTTAACTCCGCGCGGCAATGCTGCGCCATAGAGGGTAGCTACTCCAAGACAGTCCAGCACCTCGAAGAGCGCTGCGGTCTCATCATCGACCATGTCAACTTGCTCACGCTCGTCTCCGTGCTCCTGCTCGCCGTACTTGCCACGCTCTGCGCAACCACGTCCAATGCGGCGCTGGCGATGTCAAAGCGCCAAGCCGCTACCTCCACGAGCTCCTACAGCATCGAATCGTGCGGCCAGGCCATGCTTGCCGCTCTGGACGACGCCGCTAACGCAAACGGGACGGACGCGACCTCGGCTGCTTCCGGCATCGGTGCGCGGCTCGATGCCATCGAACAGGACGCAAAGGCCGACTCCGATACCCTGTGGACCGGCTCCACCGCCAACTGAAGCCGATAAGGAAAACTCTTATGCAGCTAAAGGAATTGCTTCAGCAGACAATCGATGCACGGGCATCGGATATCTTTATCATTGCGGGGCTTTCCCTGTCCTATCAAAAAAGCGGCATCCAGGTTCGAGCCGACAGTGCGCCGCTCATGCCGGGAGACACCGAGGAATACATCGCCGGCATCTATGAACTCGCCAATCGCGATATCGAGCTGTTCCGCGGCAACGACAACCACGATGACGACTTTTGCTTTGCCGTGCCGGGCGTCGGCCGCTTTCGCGCAAACATCTTCCGCCAGCGCGGTTCCGAAACCATCAGCACAGCCGTCTCCGCAGCCGAGATGGCGCAGCTGGTCCTGTCAACGCTGCATACCACCAGTGCCGCCGATCCCGTCGAGCGCATCCTGGACGCCTTTCCGCCCAACCAACAACGCCAGATCCGTATCCAGCTCTCGATGGTACCGCAGGACACGGTCGCCCGGCGTCTGGTGCCCTCCGTCGATGGCGGGACCACGCCGGTGCTCGAGGGTATGGTCATGAACACGGCCATCCGCAACCTTATCCGCGAGGAAAAGTCCCATCAGATCGGTTCCGTCATTGCCGCCGGCGACGCGCTCGGCATGCAGACCATGGACCAAGGTCTATTCAAGGCCGTAAAGGACGGCATCGTGGCTAAAGATGTCTCCCTGCAGCATGCCAACCACCCAGAGGCCCTTGCCCGCCATTTCGAAGCCGAGGGTATGTGGGAATTTATAAGGCATCAGAGCCGCAGGTAACAGGCCCGTCCCCGATAACCCGGGGACGGGCCTGCTTCTTAAGCACGGCAAAATAGGGACCGGACACAGACCCACTCGAGCTGCATCCGGTCCCAGCCTCGGCTCATATGTCCAAGACAGAGACTCTTTTATGCCTCGTCTGCGACCTCGGGCGTAGCCTCAGAAACATCCTCGCCGGCGTTCTCCGCGGATTCCTCCGCGTCTTCGCCTTCGAGCTCCTTCTTGTCGCTCTCCATGCGGGCGACGGCGCATACGCGGTCATTGTCGTCGACGGTCATCATCTTGACGCCTTGGGTGGCGCGGCCGGTCTGGCTGATCTCGTCGGTCTTGACGCGAATGACCGTCGCGCCTTCCGTCACGATAAACAGCTCGTGCTGCGGGCCCACCGTCTTCATGGCCGCGAGGTTGCCCTTGCGCTCGGTCATCTGGATGGTGTAGACGCCCTGGCCGCCACGGTTCTGCTCCGGGTAGTCCGCGACCGGCGTGCGTTTGCCATAGCCGCGCTCGGTAATGACAAACAGGTCGCCGTTGCCGTTGGTAACTTCCATGCCCAGTACGCTTACGCCATCCTTCATGGCAATACCGCGAACGCCGCTGGTATCGCGGCCGGTGGCGCGCACCTGCTCCTCGGAGAACATAATCGCCTTGCCCGCGGTGGTGGCCAGGATGATCTTATCGCCCTCGCGCACGCGGCGCACGTTTAGCAGCGCGTCGTCGTCCCTCAGGTTGATGGCAATCAGGCCGTCGCGGCGGCTGCGGTCATAAGCGCTCATCACGGTCTTCTTGGCCATGCCGTTCTTGGTGGCAAACATCAGGTACTCATCGGCCGGGAACTCGCGGCAGCTGATGACGCTCGCGATCTTCTCGCCTTCCTCGAAGGGCAGCAGGTTGACGATCGCGGTACCGCGCGCCTGGCGCGTACCGACCGGCAGCTCGTGCACCTTCAGGCGATAGACCTTGCCCTTGCTCGAGAAGAACAGCACGTATTCGTGCGTGGACGCGATGAACATCTCGTCGATAACGTCGTCCTCTTTGAGGTTAACGCCCGACACGCCCTTGCCGCCTCGCTTTTGGGCGCGGTAGGCGGCCACCGGGATACGCTTCACATAGCCGGTATGGGTGATGGTCACGACCATGTCCTCGTCGGCGATGAGGTCCTCAACATCCAGGTCTTTCTCGACGTGGCTGATCTCGGTACGGCGCTTGTCGCCGAACTTCTTGGAGATCTCGCGCATCTCTTCCTTGATGACGCCCAGGATCTTCTCCTCATGCGCCAGCAGGTCCTCGTAGTAGGCGATGGCGCGACGCAGGCCGTCCAGCTCTTCCTGGATCTTGTCGCGCTCCAAGCCGGTCAGGCGGCGCAGCTTCATCTCGAGGATGGCCGCGGTCTGCTCGGGCGTAAAGCCAAAGCGCTCGATTAGGCGGCTGCTGGCCTCGGAGTCGGTCTGCGAGGAGCGGATGATGCTGATGACCTCGTCGATATGGTCGAGAGCCATCAGGTAGCCCTCAAGGATATGGGCGCGGGCCTGGGCCTTCTTGAGGTCAAAGCGGGTGCGGCGGGTAACGACGTCGACCTGGTGGTCGATGTAGTGTTGCAGCATCTCGCGCAGGCTCAGGCATTTGGGAACACCGTTGACGAGGGCCAGGTTGTTGGCGCCGAAGGTCGTCTGCAGCGAGGTGTATTTGTACAGGTTGTTGAGCACGACCTGCGGGATAACGCCCTTCTTGAGCTCGATGACCAGACGGATGCCCTTCTGGTTGGACTCATCGCGCATATCCGAGATGCCCTCGATGCGTTTGTCGTTGACGAGCTGGGCGATCTTCTCCTGCAGGGTGCCCTTGTTGACCATGTAGGGGATCTCGGTAAAGACCAGGCGGCTGCGGCCGGTCTTGGTGGACTCCACATGGGCCTTGGCGCGCACGGTGATGGAACCACGACCGGTCTCATAGCTCTGCTTGATGCCGGCGCTGCCCATGATGATGGCGCCGGTGGGGAAGTCCGGACCGGGCATGATCTGCATGAGCTCGTCGACGGTGGCATCCGGGTTGTCGATCAGGTAGCAGGTGGCCTCGATCGCCTCGGTGAGGTTGTGCGGGGCGATGTTGGTGGCCATGCCGACGGCGATGCCCTGGCTGCCGTTGACCAGCAGGTTGGGGAAGCGCGCGGGTAGCGCTTGGGGCTCGGCAAGCGACTCGTCGTAGTTGGGCTGCCAGTCGACGGTATCCTTCTGCAGGTCACGCAGCAGCTCCATGGCGGGCTTTGCCAGGCGGCTCTCGGTGTAACGCATTGCCGCCGCGCCGTCGCCGTCGATGTTGCCGAAGTTGCCGTGACCGTCAATGAGCGGCGTGCGCATGGAGAACCACTGCGCCAGACGAACCATGGCCTCGTAGACCGCGAAGTCACCGTGCGGGTGATATTTGCCGATAACTTCGCCGACCGTCCAGGCCGACTTCTTGTGCGGACGATTGGGGTAGATGCCGCTCTCGTTCATTGCGTACAGGATGCGGCGGTGCACCGGCTTTAAGCCGTCGCGCACGTCCGGCAGGGCACGGGCGGTGATGACCGACATCGAGTACTCGATGAACGACTGCTTCATCTCGCGGCCGAACTCCGAAATCTGGAGCTGACCACCGTTGATATCCTCGCCGGCCGAGGCGCCACGGTCGACCTCGCCAAAGCTCTCCTCGAGCTCGGCGTCGTCATCCTCTTCCTCATCATCATCGGCATCGGGGTTATAGGCGTCCGGATCGCCGTCCTCGCCCTGCTCGGCGCGGGCGAGCAGGCGCTTCAGATCATCGGGCATGCCGGCGTCGCCGGGCTCGTCCATACCCTCGTTATTGTTGATATCGTCTGCCACGTTGCCTCCTCTTAAGCATCAAGGAAACGCGCGTCATGCGCATGTTTTTCAATATATTCGCGGCGATAGCCGACCTCGGAGCCCATCAGCTCGCGCACGGCGCGGTCCGCTACCACGGCGTCCTCGATCGTCACGCGCTGCAGGATGCGGGTCTTGGGATCCATCGTCGTCGAGGCAAGCTGCTTGGGGTCCATCTCGCCCAAGCCCTTGTAGCGCTGGACGGTATAGCCCTTGCGCTTCTTGGTGATCTTGCCGTCCTTGGCCTTGCCGTCCTCGTCGTTATCGTCGGGGTTCAGGCCCAGACTTTGGATGGTGTCGCGCAGGATCTCGTCTTCGGGCTGGCGGCCGTTGGGATACACGTAGTGAATCTTGTTGCGCACCTTGATGCCAAAGATGGGCGGGCAGGCGACATAAACGTAGCCGGCATCGATCAGTGGGCGCATGTACTTGTAGAAGAACGTCAGCAGCAGGATGCGGATATGCGCGCCGTCGACGTCTGCATCGGTCATGATGATGATCTTGTGGTAGCGCGCCTTGGTGATATCGAAGTCGCCGCCATCGCCGGCGCTCGTCGTGACGCCACAGCCGATCGCGGTGATCAGCGACTGGATGGTATCGCTCGAGAACGCGCGATGGTCGCCGACGCGTTCGACGTTCAAAATCTTGCCGCGCAGGGGCAGAATCGCCTGGATGTCTCGGCGACGGCCGTCCTTGGCCGAACCTCCTGCCGAGTCGCCCTCTACGATAAAGAGCTCGGTCAGCTCGGCATCGCGCACCGAGCAGTCGGCGAGCTTGCCGGGAAGCGACGCCGTCTCGAGCAGGCTCTTGCGGCGGGTCGCCTCGCGCGCCTTGCGGGCGGCATTGCGCGCCTTGCAGGCCTGCTGGGCCTTCTTGACGATCTCGCGTGCGGGCTTGGGATGCTCCTCCAGGTAATCGGCAAGGCCGTCGGTCACGGTCTTGAGCGTGAGCGCGCGCATATAGGAACTGCCGAGCTTGGCCTTGGTCTGGCCCTCAAACTGCGGATCGGGCAGCTTGACCGAGATAACGGCCGAAAGGCCCTCGCGCACATCGTCGCCGGTCAGGTTGGCGTCTTTTTCCTTGAGCAGGTTCTGCTTGCGTGCGTAGTCGTTGATCACGCGGGTGAGCGCGGTGCGGAAGCCCTCAAGGTGCATGCCGCCCTCGGGAGTGTAGATATCGTTGGCAAACGACATGACGTTCTCGCCGTAGCCGCTATTCCACTGCAAGGAAACCTCGACCTCGCCCATCTTGGTCACAGGCGCGTCCGGGTCCGATTTGCCCTCGATGTAGATGGGATCCTTAAAGGCCTCCGGGACGTCCTTGCCCTCGTTGAGAAACTTGACGAAGTCGATGATGCCGCCCTCGTAGCAGAACTCCTCCACGTGGGGAGTCGACTCGCGCTCGTCGGTCAGCACGATCTTGAGGTTCTTATTGAGGAACGCCGTCTCCTGCAGACGGTTGTGCAGCGTGTCGAAATCGTAGATGCAGGTCTCGAAGATCTCGTCGTCGGGCCAGAAGGTGACAGTGGTGCCCGTCGCCTCCGAAGTGCCCACGACCTCCATCTTCTTGACGGTCTTGCCGCGCGAGAATTCCATCTCGTAGACGCCGCCGTCGCGGCGGACCTGTACGACCATGCGCTTGGACAGCGCGTTGACGACGGAGATGCCCACGCCGTGCAGGCCGCCCGAGACCTTATAGGCCGAGTTATCGAACTTACCGCCGGCGTGCAGGATCGTCATGACGACCTCGAGCGTCGGGATCTTTTTAACAGGGTGCTCGTCGACCGGGATGCCGCGCCCGTTGTCGACGACCGTGATGGAGTTGTCGGCGTGGACCGTCACCTGGATCTCGGTGCAGAAACCGGCCATGGCCTCGTCGACGGAGTTATCAACGATCTCCCACACCAGGTGATGCAGACCGCTGGCGCTCGTCGAGCCGATGTACATGCCCGGGCGTTTACGAACGGCCTCGAGACCTTCGAGAATCTTAATCTCGCCGCCATCGTAATCGTTTTCGTTTGCCACACGTCCTCCTTCAGTCAAGAAAATGTGTACAGCCTTACTAGTTTATCGTAAAAAATACCCTCGGGAACGAGGGTATTTGGCTCTACAAGGCCACCAGATGCGATTTAAGGCTCTTTTTTGCTTTGCACGCCCTTGGCCCACTCGGCACTGGCCCTCATGGCGTTCTCGAGGGCCTCGCGCAGTTTTTGGTCTTCGATGGGCGCCACTTGGCGCTCGATCTCGGTACGCTCGGCCTCGCTAAGGTCGGCGTGCGGAGCCGGCGGGCGCTCGGTCGTCGCCGGGCGCAGGCGCTCCTTGGCAGCGGGCGGCGTGTGGCCGGGCGCGGTGGTTTTGAACACCAGACCGTCTACATGCGCACCGGCGCGCTCCATACGCGCGCGGATGATCTCGCGCAACAGCGTCATTTCCTGCGTCCACGAGGGCGAGTCGAGATACACCAACAGCTCATTGGACTCGGGCAGGTAGCGTAGGCCCGTCACATGCCGCCCCTCGCGCGTGCCCGAGCACACCACGTTCCACGCGCGATAGACCGCGCGCGACTCCTCGGCGGCCTCCATCTGCGCACGGCGCTTAGGCGTTGCGGTCGCCAGGATGCGCTGGCGCTCTGCGTTTAAAAACCCACTGAAGGCGACTGTCTCGCTCTCGCGCTCGTAATTAGCACGTCTCACCCATGCTCACCACCTTGGCTCGATCAAGCAGGTCATCGGTAAAGTACCCCAGGTTGGTCGTGGTTATGACCGTCTGGATATCATCGCCGATCAGCCGCAGAAAAGCACCGCGGCGCTCGCCGTCGAGTTCGCTCATCACATCATCCAGAAGCAGCAGCGGAGCGGTGCCCAGAACATCGCGAGCCACGGCTACCTCCGCCACCTTCCAGGACAGCACCAACGTTCGTTGCTGACCTTGGCTGGCAAACGAGCGGGCGGAACGACCCGCCACGGTAAACTCGATCTCGTCGCGGTGTGGTCCCACCAACGTAACGCCGCGGCGAATTTCCTCGTCGGCATGCTCATCAAGGGCGGCCAGCATGCGCTCGTACGCCCAGCCCTTCAGCTCTTCACGGTCCTCGACCTGGGGCAAATCCCCCAGCGTGGACGCATAGGTCACATTGGCGGCCTCGCCGGACGCCACTTGCCCGTAGGCAGTGCGCACATGGCCCGCCAGCCGGTCGAGCAGGGCCAACCGGTGCACGAGCAGGGCCGAACCCGCGCGGGCAATCGAATCGTTCCACGCGCCGAGCATCTCGCGGCAGCACCAGGTCTCCTTGAGCAGGGCGTTGCGCTGGGTGACGCAGCGCCCATAAGTGTTCGCAAGATCGGCATAGCGCGCGCTCAGCTGCATGCCAAAGTCATCGAGGGCGGCGCGGCGCACACTGGCGCCGCGCTTAACCATGTCCAGATGGTCGGGGCAAAACAGCACGCTCGGCAGAACCCCGCGCACACCGGCGGCAGAGCATCTCTTGCCGTTGCGGCTAAACGAGCGCTTTCCATCCTCCGCGCTCAGCCCCATATCGAGCACGCGCCCGTCGCCCTCGAGTCTCAGCTCGACCTTACACGAGCCCACGCCGTCATGGACGAGCTCGGCTGCAGTCGGATGCCTAAACGAGGTGCCGCTCGTCAGCAGCTGCAGCGCCTCTATGAGATTGGTCTTTCCTGCCGCGTTAGGTCCCGCAAGTATCGTCACGCCCTCGTCCAGAGCAAGACGGTAGCTATCGAAGCTGCGGTAGTGCGCGACGGAAAGATCGCGGGCGAACATGGTCATAGGGCGATTGCTAGATGCGGACCGGCATGACCAGGTACAGGTAGTTGATCTTGTCGTAGGACTTGAAGATGCCCGCCTGCGAGTAGCTCTTGAGCTCCAGCGTGATCTCCTTCTCCTTGGACAGGGCATTGAGGCAGCCGAAGATGTAGTGGTAGTTGAAGGCGATGGTGCCCGACTCGCCCTCGGCCTCGACATCGATCGTCTCCTGCGCCAGGTCCTGGTCATTGGAGATGGAGGACAGGCCCATCTGCCCGTTCTCGACATCGATCTCGAACTTGACGGCGGGGTTGGCGCTCGCGATAACGGCCACGCGCTTGAGGGCGGCGTTAAAGGCGGCGACATCGATCTTGACGCTCGTTACGCACGAATCGGGGATGAGCTGCTTGTAGTTGGGGTACACGCCCTCGATGCGGCGCGACACGTAGGTGGTGTTGCCGGCCTCGAAGACGACCTGGGTATCGGTAGCCCCGATCATGATGGTCGCCTGGCTGGCCATGATGCTCAGCGCATCGTTAAAGGCGTCGGCGGGAACGTTGAGCTCAAAGGAGCCCTCGAGGGTCGAGGTCTCGACCTGCGTATCGCACACGGCCAAGCGGAAGGAATCGGTCGCCACCAAGCGTACGGTGTTGTTCTCGACCTTCATGTGCACGCCGCCCAGGATGGGGCGAGCCTTGTCGGTCGAGGTGACGCGCCACACGCGGCCGACCATTTCGGACAAGATATCGGTCGGCAGCTCCACGGCGCTCTCGATGGCATAGGCCGGAAACTCGGGGAAGTCGTTGGCATCGAGCGTGTTCAGGCGGAAAGAGCTCTTCTCGCAACCAATCAACACCTGGCGCTCGGACAGCTCAAAGGTGACCGGGGCATCGGGGAGGGTCTTGGTGATATTGGAGAGCATCTTACAGGGGATAACCATCTCGCCCTCTTCTTCGACATGCGCCGCGATGCGATGACGGATCGAGATGGTGTAGTTAGAGGTCTGGAATTCCAAGATGCCGTTTTGCGCCTTGACGAGCACGCCCGACAGGATGGGAAGGGTGGATGCCGAAGCGACACCCTTCATAACGATGCCGATGGCCTGTGTAAGCGAGCTCTGGCTGACGGTGAACTTCATCTTTCAATACCTTTCTATAGATATAAATATCTTAATAATAGTAATAGCACTGACGAAACTGTTGATTACTCCCAAAGACGCAGGTCAGACCCGAAAGAGAATCGACAGCAACCTGTGTGCAACAGGGGTGGTTTTCCACGTTCAAAACCTGCGCAAAACTTTTCATCACCGCGGATTGGGTTTTAGACACCTTATGCCCGTGGTTTCGACAAGTTTTCAACAGGTGTCTCTATTTCCCTACGAGCGCAGTGTAATTTTATCGCGCAGCGACTTGAGGTCTTCGGTGACGGTTCGGTCTTCCTGGATCATCTTCTGGACCTTTTTGTAGCTCGTGCTGACGGTCGAGTGGTTGCGGTTGCCAAATTCGGTGCCCACCGCCGTGGTCGTCATCTCGCACATCTCGATGGCCAGGTAGATAGCGATATGGCGTGCTTTGGCGATATTGGCGTTGCGACGCGGTCCGATGAGTTCCTCGTGCGTCACGCCGTACTGCTCTTCGATGACGGACTGAACCGTCTGGACGTTGATCTTTTTGGCCGATGTGTCGAAGTACTGGCTGGCGATGGCGTCGATATCGTCAAAGGTGAGCTCCCCGCCCTCGCGCTCGCGGTCGCCCGCCTCGCCGGCGCAGCGCTCGCAAAAGCTCTCGAGTTCGCGGATGTTGGTGCCCGAGACCTCGGCCATGTGTTTAAAGTGCTCGTCGGTCAGATTCCCGCCGTCGCCCCCATAGGCCGCCAGCAGCGAGTCGTCGCCTGCCTCGGGAGCGGCGACGATGGTGTTCTCGTAATAGCGTTGCAAGATCTTGTATTTCATCTCGTAGCTGGGCTCTGCGACCAGACAGAGCATGCCGGCGTTGAAGCGGCTGGTCAGACGCTCGTCCATACTCAGGTCCTTGGGGGCGCGGTCTGCCGCGATGACGACCTTCTTGTTGTTGCGGATGAACTCGTCCATGAGTTGGAAAAAGTAGTCCACGCTCGCGCGTTTGCCGATGATGTTTTGGATGTCATCGATGATGAGCACATCCACGCCGTGGTACGCCTGCATGATAGGGGCGTTGCTCTTCTTTTGGCGGTCGAACTCGGTCATCAGGTCGTCCAGATATGCCTGGGAGTTGGCATACTTGACCTTGATCTCGGGCGATTTCTCGGCGAGCTCGTTTTTGATGGCAAGCAGCAGGTGCGTCTTGCCCAGGCCCGATTTTCCGTAGATGAACAGTGATGTGCATGTACCGCGCTCGTCCGCGAGGGCGGCAAACTTGAGTGCCGAGCGATAGGCATGGCTGTTCTCGGGGCCGTAGACAAAGTTCTCAAAGGTGAATTTTGAGTTCGCGGCGAGTGGAGCTCCATCCGTATTCTGCTCGGCCGGCACGGTCGGTGCCGGCATGGGTGAAGCGGAGGTCGCGGCCTGCGTGGATTTGGTCGGAGCTCCGCCCTTCATCCGGTTCATCATGCGACGAAAATCGTCGGCCGAGAGCGTGTTCTTGATTGCAATGCCCGAATCCGCGCCCGCAGCGGCGTCGTGAGCGATAGGCATGTGCGTGACAGGTGTGTTCGTTGACGTCGCCGCAGCGGTCGGCAGCGGCGCCATGGTTTCACGGGAAACACCGCCGCGCTGGTGCTCGATTGTCGGCACGTCGCCTGCGGAGGCCGGCACCGCCGGGGGAGCAGCGTGAGTCGTAGCGGGCGCTGTCGCGGTAGAGGATTCCGTCGCGGCGCCTTGCGGTGCCACGATGTCGAGCGCAATCGGTGCAAAGGCGATTTCTTCCAGATAGGCCTCAATAGTCGACTGATGCTTTTTGAGCTGCGCGATGGCAAAGCGCGAGGGGGCCTCGATCGTGAGCGTGTCTTCGGTCAGGCTTATGGCGCGTGATTGCCCCAGCATGTTGATGAGGCGTGCATCTTGGCCATCACGTTGGCAAAAGGCGATGGCATCCCCCAGGATGATGCTTGCTTCCTCGTCCACTGTCTCTCCCGTTCTTTAGCTCTGAGCTCGCACGCGAGCGGCGCCGAGTTCGGTCAGATGGTATTTCTGGCCATGCTTGATGACCAAGCCGGCCTGCGCCAAGTCATTGAGCGTGCGTGACCAAGTGGGGGCCGAGTTTCCAAACGCCCTTGCCAGATCGGTTGCACCGCACGCTTGATTTTGCGCCAGATAGCCCAGCGCGGCGTTGCCGCGCTCGCTTACGAACACGTCCGGCTGTGGCTGCGCATACTGATTTGCTGCATTAGGATACATCATTTGAGCTGCTGGTTGTTGAGAACTCTGCATCGGTGGCATCTGCTGTTGAAAACTTTGAGGCCACTGTTGATAAGGCTGCGGGGGCATCTGCTGAGCCCAGGGGTTGTACTGCTGCTGCGGCATCTGCTGGTACGGCTGCTGATATCCCTGCTGGTGCTGCTGCGGGAACTGCTGGCCATACCCCAGTGGCGGCATCGACATTGATGCTGCCTGGGCCTCTTGTGCGGGAAACATTCTGGGCTGCTGCATCTGTCCCACGGGGGGCTGCATCTGCTGCGTTGCCATGGGCTGATGCGCAAAAGCTCCCGGCAGGGGATATATGGGCTGCTCCGTCTCGGGCCGCACGGCAGCGCCTCGCCCGCCGGCACGCTCAATTTCCTGCACGCGCTCGGGGTTCAGGCTCACCGTAACCACGGTGCCATTGCCCATGTTGTCCTCGATGGACACGGCACCGCCGGCGTTTTCCAAATACTCCTGCACCATGGGAAACCCTGCTCCGGTTCCACGGATATAGCGCTTCATCTTGCTGTTTGCACTGGTAACGCCAAAGTCGAAAGCGCGTTCCTTGTCGTCGATGCCGGGTCCTTGATCGGCAAAGCGGATGGTGTCTCCGCCGTCCAGAATCGAGATGATGGGCTCAGCAAAGTGTGCGTGGATAAAGTTTTCGACTATCTCGCGGATGACCATGAGCGAGATGTGGCCACCTTGCTCTTTCATGCACTGGTAGACGGTGTTGGTCGTCTCTTCCAAATACGTGCGGACATCTTGCGGCTCAATGACGATCACACGCGGTGTCGACAGCATGTCGTCGTAGACGGCGATGCGTGCGGCGTACATGGCTTGTGGCGCCCGCGCGGTCGTCTGCTCGCCTTCCTCACGCTTTTCGCCCACGCCGGTGATGTGCTCGTTGTCGGGTGCCGGGTCTCCGGAATCGACCATGGTGTAAAAGTCGTCAGACATGCCGCTCGCAATCTTTCAAAAGGTTTCGAACAAATAGTAGCTCACCGTGCAATGTTTCTCATCTTTCGACAACTTTTCAAAACCTGTTGAAAACTTTGGAAAACGGACGAAAAGTTCTCAACATTGCCAACATGACCTGTTGAAAACTCGATGAAATATCGTGAAAAGTTGCCATGCTCGGCTAAATCACGGTCGGCTTATGGGGGAACCGTGTGAACTGCGCAACCTTTTACCTTTGATTTCTTGACATTTGAACATCGATTTCCCTACAATCTTCAAGCTCACGTGTCTATATCTGCGTCCGCGCCCCCGCGGACACTCGAAATGCAGCAGGAGGAACTTAAGATGAAGCGTACGTATCAGCCTAATAAGCGTAAGCGTGCCAAGACCCATGGCTTCCGTGCCCGTATGGCCACTAAGGGTGGTCGTGCCGTGCTCGCCCGTCGTCGCGCCAAGGGCCGCAAGCGTCTCACTGTCTAGCAGCGATACACACATCTCGCATGAAGACTATTAAGTCTCGGCAAGATTTCGAGCATGTGTTCAGTCAGGGGCGTCGCTTTAATCACCCTCTGATTCGAATGACCATATGTGAATCGGTTGGCGAAGGCGACTCCGGAAGGGTCGCCTTCGTTGGTGCTAAACGGCTCGGTTGTGCTGTCGTGCGCAACCGTTCTAAGCGTGTGATGCGCGAGGCCGCCCGCAGCTGCGGATTTCCCGTTGCGGGTTATGACATCATCTTGTTCGCAACTCCCAAGACGAGGGTTTCCTCGCCGCAGGAGATGGACAAGGCATTGCGTTCGCTTATGAAACGCGCCGGCGTTGCCGGGGAGGAGCGATGAGCAATCACGTTTTGCGACGTGTTGCCATCGCTCCTATTCGCATATATCAACAGGTTATTTCGCCCTTATTGCCTGACGCCTGCATTTATTACCCAACGTGCTCGCAATACGCCGTCCAGGCGATTGAGAAGTACGGTGTTTTGAGAGGCTGCTGGCTTGCCGTGAGGCGCATCGCTCGCTGCAATCCCCTGCA
Source organism: uncultured Collinsella sp. (assembly GCA_902496945.1). Lineage (GTDB taxonomy): Bacteria > Actinomycetota > Coriobacteriia > Coriobacteriales > Coriobacteriaceae > Collinsella. Next base: position 27,763 of record CABVDE010000016.1, on the reverse strand, counting down.
CGTCGGCGGTTATGACCCTGTGCCTTAGCGGGCACTCGCTATCGGAGGAAAACTTACATGTGGGATTGGATCGTTAACATCCTTTTCGAGCTGCTCAAGCTCATCCAGACCTTTGCGGTCGACTGGGGCCTGTCCATCATCATCCTGGTGGTCATCATCCGTCTGCTGCTGACGCCGCTTATGCTCAAGTCGACCAAGTCGACGGCTCGTATGCAGGTGCTGCAGCCTAAGATGCTCGAGATCCAGGAGCGCTATGCCGACGATCCCCAGCGTCAGGCCGAGGAGATGCAGAGGTTCTACAGCGAGAACAAGTTCAACCCCATGGCTGGCTGTCTGCCGCTGTTGATTCAGATGCCTATCCTGTTCGCCCTGTTCACACTGCTACGCAATCTGCCGCAGTACTTTGACGAGGGTACGTTCTCGTTCTTTAATATCCTGCCCGACCTGACCACCACGCCGAGTGCCTCCTTTGCCGATGGCTTTATGGTCGCGCTGCCTGCGCTGGTCTGCCTGATCCTGTTCGCCGTCCTGACCCTGATTCCGCAGCTCTACATGTCGCGCAACCAGACCGGCCAGCAGGCTCATAGCATGCGTATGATGGCCGTCGTCATGACCGTCATGATGCTTTGGATGGGCTGGAGCCTGCCCGTCGGCGTTCTGCTGTATTACGATGTGTCCTCCGCTTGGCAGGTTGTTCAGCAGATCTTCGTGACGCAGAGGGTCATCGACAAGGCCAAGGCCGACGAGGAGGAGCGTCTTAAGAACGCGCCGCTACAGGTTGAGGTCACTCGTCGCGAGAAGAAGCCGCGCCCGCACAAGAAGAAGTAGCAGGATATCAATCTTATTTAGGTACCTAACTTTTGGAGTACGTTATGTCTGAAGAGATCATCGAGGATATGCTTGAGGAGGTTGCCCCGCAGGTCGCGGGCGATTATCCCGAGATTGCACAGCGCTACAAGGCTGGTGAAGAGCTGACCGACGAAGAGCTCGACACCATTGCCGATGTCGCGATTTCCATCCTGCGTTCCATCCTTTCGCACTTCGATGCCGCTAACTCTCCTATCGATGAGTATGAGGGCGACGAAGGCGAGCTGATTCTGGACGTAACGGCTCCCGACCTTGCTGTTCTCATTGGCCGTCATGGACGAACCCTTGATGCCCTTCAGGTTATGTTCTCCTTGCTGGTGAGCCGCAAGCTTGGCTTTAGGTATCCGGTTGTAGTGGACGTCGAGGGATACAAGAGCCGCCGTCAGGACAAGGTTGCCTCCATGGCTCAGTCTGCTGCCGAGCGTGCCATCCGCACTCATAAGAGTGTTTCGCTACCGCCCATGAATGCCTATGAGCGCCGACTGGTTCACATTGCACTTCGTGGCAATGATGCCGTCGATACTCATTCTGAGGGTTCTGACCCTGATCGCCATGTGGTGATTGTTGCTCGATAATCTACTCGAGCTTATGCTAAGGGGACGTGGTTTCCACGTCCCCTTTTTTTGTCAAAAGTTCTCGATACACTGATTTTTGTCAGAAAGGAGCTTTCGTTGTTAGTACTTACTGATCAGCAGGCTGATGAGATGCTGAGCCGTCTAACTTCCTATTGCAAAGAGTATTCCTTAAGCGTAACTGATGTTGAGCTGAGGAAATGTATTCAGCATTTGGATTTGGTTCTGGAAACAAATAAGACAACCAATCTCACACGTATTCTTAACGTAGAAGATGCTGCAATACTTCATATCCTCGACTCACTTGTTTTGCTCCCATATATCAATGAGGCTCCTGAGGGAGCTTTGCTCGATATGGGTACGGGCGCAGGCTTCCCCGGTATTCCGTTAACGATAACCACGCATCGTAAAGCAACTTATATTGACTCTGTTGGCAAGAAGGTTGATGCTGTCAATTCTTTTGTTCATGCTCTTGGATTGAAATATGCTCATGCTGTTCATGATCGTCTTGAAGAATACGCTCGAAGTCATAAGAAGCAGTTCTCTGTGGTAACCGCTCGTGCACTGGCTCCTCTACCGATTCTCGTTGAGTATGCGGCCCCGTACCTCAAAGATGGAGGACTATTTGTTATCACTAAGGGCAATCCTTCGAATGAGGAACTTGCTTCTGGCGAGTCAGCAGCAAAGATCTGCGGCTTCACTCCACTTCTGAATGACGCGATTGATCTACCTGAGGGTTTAGGTCACAGGGAATTTATTCTTCTTAAGAAGAATCACCCAGCATCCGTCTCATTGCCTCGTGCAAATGGCATGGCAAAGAAGAATCCGCTTGCCTAGATGTTTCACGTGAAACATAATGGATACTAACAACTAGCAGTGTTTCACGTGAAACATAGCGGTTGATATCGAATCGGAATGTTTCACGTGAAACATCCTCCGTTTGACAGCTTTAATACACACCAGGAGGGACCGTGGGATTTCGCGACGTTAAGCGTTCGAAGAGCGCAATAAACACGCGTATCATTGCAATCATCAACCAAAAAGGCGGTGTGGGTAAGTCCACGACTGCCGTAAACCTTGCAGCTGCGCTTGGTGAACAGGGTCGTAAGACGCTCATTGTCGATTTTGATCCACAGGGAAACAGCACCAGTGGATTTGGAATTGAAAAAGAAGACCTTGATCACTGCATCTACGATGCATTGCTGAACGATGTGCCAGCAGAATCGCTTGTTCTTGATACGAATTGCAAAAAAGTATTCGTTATTCCAGCAACGATTCAGCTTGCAGGCGCCGAAATTGAGCTTGTAAGCGCAATTGCTCGTGAAACTCGCCTCAAAGATTTGCTTGAGCCGATTCAGGACGAGTTCGATTTCATTTTCATCGACTGTCCTCCTTCGCTCGGACTGCTTACTATCAATGCCTTGACCGCAGCAGACAGTGTTCTGATTCCAATCCAGTGCGAGTATTACGCACTCGAGGGCGTTACAAAGCTGCTTGAGTCAATGAAGATGGTCAAATCGCGTCTGAATAAAGGTTTGGACACGTATGGCGTGCTTATGACCATGTATGACTCCCGTACTTCACTGTCGAATCAGGTTGTCGAGGAGGTTCAATCGTACTTTGGTGACAAGGCGTTTAAGACGCTGATACCCCGTACGGTTAAAATCTCTGAAGCTCCGTCGTTTGGAGAACCGGTAATTACCTATGCACCGCAAAATAAAGGTGCAAAAGCGTATATAAACCTTGCAAAAGAGGTGATCAAGCGTGCCTAGCGCAAAGAAACGTGGCGGATTGGGACGTGGACTCAATGCTTTGGTCTCAGAGGCTGAATATGAGACCGGTGGTTCGGCTGCATCTGCTTCAAATGTTGCATCTGAAACAAAACTACCGATTGAGGATATCGTCCCCAACCCTAATCAGCCGCGAATTCACTTTAACGAAACTGAACTTCGCGAGCTAAGTGAGTCAATCCAGGAACATGGCGTTTTGCAGCCGCTTTTGGTTCGCAAGCATGGAAACGGCTACGAGATTATCGCTGGTGAGCGTCGTTATCAAGCGTCAAAGCTTGCTGGTCTTGAAGAAGTGCCTGTCATCATTAAAGATGTTAATGATGAAGAGATGCTGGCTCTTGCGCTTATCGAGAATCTTCAACGTTCTGATCTGAATCCTGTTGAAGAGGCAAAGGGCTATCGTCAACTCATCGATGCAAGCGGTATGACCCAGGAAGCATTGTCAAAAGCAGTGAGCAAGTCGCGCTCTGCGATTACTAACTCGCTTCGACTTCTTGATCTCCCCGAGGTAGTACAGCAGAGGATTTTTGAGGGCAAGCTGACTGCTGGTCATGCACGTGCGATTCTTGCAGTTCCCTATGAGGATGCTCGAATTCGACTTGCCGAGAAGGTTGTCGCTGAGGGTCTTTCCGTCAGGGCGACAGAAAATCTTGCTCCGTTGTTTTCTGCCGGAGAGACACCTAAGACTCCGAGGCCTGCAACGCCTCAGTCTTTTAAGAAGGCTGCGCGTGTACTTCGTCAGGTGTTTAATACCAACGTGCGGGTGAAGAGCTCGCGTGGAAAAAACAAGATCGAGATTGAGTTTAAAGACGAGGAAGAACTCTCTCGTATTCTTGGCGAAATGATTCAGTTTGATCAGGGAGACCAAGATGAGGAATAAGATTATGACTGCGATTGCATTGGCGACGACTGTCGCGGCTGGTGCCTTTGCTGGCTATAAGATCGCGACGGACGATGAACTTCGAGGTCGTTTGCTTCGTGGCGCACGGGACATCGTCGATACATCCAAAAAGAAAATGGATGTTGTGACGGAGGATGTCGCCATGCGAACTGCTCAGGTAACGAAGAATCCCAAGATTAATCAGGACTGGGTCAGTCATCAATGGGAAAACGTAGGCTTTTAGGTACCTAACAATACCCTGCATTTTTTTGAAGGGTCCTTGTCTGATTCATGAGACAAGGACCCCTTATTTTGGCCGTAAAAAATCGGATCAGTAGTAGCTGATTCAAAATCGAGGTCAATAAATGAAACAGCCCCGGTTGCATTATCTGCAACCGGGGCTGTCCGATGTTTCACATGAAACGTTTTGGGGTGCGACTCCCCTATGCGTTCTTCTGAACTTTGAAGCGCTGCTTCAGCTGTCCACAAGCGGCGTCAATATCATTGCCACGGGAGTTACGAATCGTGGTCTCAATGCCGCGGGATTCAAGACGACGCTGAAGATCCTCAACCTTATGAATCGGCGACGGCTTGAGCGGGCTGCCCTCGATATCGTTAAGCTGAATCAGGTTAACGTGGCACAGCGTTCCCTCGCAGAAGTCGCAGAGCGCCTGCATCTCGGGATTCGTATCGTTGACGCCTTCGATCATGGCGTACTCATAGGTCGGGCGGCGGCCAGTCTTCTCGGTGTAGAGCTGAAGGGCCTCGTGAAGGCGAAGCAGTGTGTATTTTTTAACACCGGGCATAAGCTTGTTGCGCGTGGACTGGATGGCGGAGTGCAGGGAAACGGCAAGCGTAAACTGCTCGGGGATATCGGCAAATTTGCGAATACCGGGAATAACGCCGCTGGTGGAGACGGTGAGGTGGCGAGCGCCAATTCCGATGCCGTCGGGGTCGTTGAGAATTCGCAGCGCCTTGAGAACCTCATCATAGTTGGCAAACGGCTCACCCTGGCCCATGAAGACAACGCTCGTGGCGCGCTCGCCAAAGTCATTGGACACATGAAGTACCTGGTCAACGATCTCTTGGGCGGTCAGCGAGCGCTTGAGGCCGTTGAGGCCGGTAGCGCAAAAGGCGCAGCCCATACCGCAGCCGGCCTGGGTGGAAACGCAGACAGAAAGCTTGTTACGACGAGGCATACCGACAGTCTCGACGGAAATCCCGTCATGGTACTCAAGCAGATACTTGCGAGAGCCATCTTTGGACACCTGCTTGGTGAGTTCCGTCGGCGTGTCGAAGGCAAATGCCTCTTTGAGCTGCTCGCGGAAAGCCTTGGGAAGGTTGGTCATATTGTCAAACGAACAAACGTTCTTCTCAAAGACCCATTCGATGAGCTGCTTGGCACGGAAAGCGGGCTGGCCAAGTTCGGCAACGAGCTCGCGAATATCGTTTTGGCTCAAGTCGCGAATGTCCTGAGATTTAGTCCTGGGATTCATGGAAGCCTTTCGATTTTGGGGAAACGTAGAGGGTATCGCTACAATATGGTATCAGCTGCAGAAATAATAGAGGAGGAGTCTGCCCATGCCGGGTAAAAGCCTAGAGAACATGCACGTAGCGGTCTTGGCGGGCGGTCATTCCGCTGAGCGCGAGATCTCGCTTAATTCGGGAGAGAACGTCGTGGTGGCCTTGAAGGAGGCCGGCTACACTTCGGTGGAGCTGCTCGACACGGCTGCCGATGATTTTATGGTAACCATGGCGACCGGCGGTTTCGACGTGGCGTTTATCGCCATGCACGGCGCCGGTGGCGAAGATGGCGCTATGCAGGGCGCCATGGAGACCTTGGGTGTCCCCTACACGGCTTCGGGCGTGCTCGCCAGCGCCTGCGGTGCCGACAAGGAGGTCTCTAAGCTCCTGTACGCCAAGGCGGGTATTCCCATTGCCCCCGGCCTCGCGCTTGAGGTGGGCGATGAAGTCGATATCGATCATATCGTCGAGGTTTGCGGCGAGCGCTGTTTTGTGAAGCCTGCCGTCAACGGTTCCAGCTATGGCATTTCCATGGTTCATGAGCCCTCCGAGCTGCCCGCGGCAATCGCCAAAGCGTTTGAGTTTGGCGATAAGGTGCTGGTCGAGAAGTGCATCGAGGGCACCGAGATCACCGTCGGCGTGTACGGCGAGGACGACGTGCGCGCCCTGCCGATTGTCGAGATTCGCAAGCCCGAGGACTGTGAGTTCTACGATCTGGACGTGAAGTATGTCGACCCTACGGACATCCATCGCATTCCGGCGCAGATTTCGCCCGAGAATTACGCTCGCGCTCAGGAGCTTGCCTGTGCCGCTCACAAGGCCCTCGGTTGCCTGGGTATCTCGCGCAGCGACTTTATCGTGAGCGAGGACGGCCCTGTTATCCTCGAGACCAATACCATTCCCGGCATGACCGATACATCCCTGTATCCGGATGAGATTCGCCACACCGATGACATGACGTTCCCGCAGGTCTGTGACAGTCTGATTCGTATGGGCCTTCGTCGAGCGGGTATTGCATGCTAATCGAGGACGCGGTTTCGTCAGGAACGCCGCAGTTTGTCATCGACTCCTATGCCACGCTTGCCGAACGTGCCAAAACACAGTCCTTCGGCCTTATCGAGGAAGATGTTATCGTCCTCGATACCGAAACCACGGGTCTTTCGGTGCAGGACAATGAGCTGATCGAGATCTCGGCAGCCCGTCTTTCGGGTCGCGAGATCGTCGATCGCTTCGATACGTTCGTGCATCCCAAGCAGCTGATTCCCGCCGAGATTACCGAGCTCACGAGCATTACAAATGCCGATGTGGCGAATGCCCCGTCGGCCGTTGAGGCCGTCGCCGCTCTCGCAGATTTTGTCGGTGGTTGCCCGGTGATCGCACATAACGCCACGTTCGACCGCTCGTTTATCGAATCGGTCAAAGGCGGCGTCAACGTGAGCGATATCTGGATCGATTCGCTGGCGCTGTCGCGGATCGCGCTTCCGCGCCTGGCCTCGCACAAGTTGTCTTTTATGGCCGATCTGTTTGGCTGTGACTCGGTATCACACCGTGCCAATGCCGACGTCGACGCCCTGTGTGGCGTATGGCGCGTGTTGCTCGTGGCACTCACCGACTTGCCCCAGGGCCTCATGGCGCGCCTAGCCGACATGCATCCGGATGTGCCTTGGTCCTATCGTCCTATCTTCTCATTCTTGGCAGGGCAGAACCCTGGTTCTATCTTCTCTCTCAGCGCCGCTCGTGCTGACGTTCTCAAGGCCGATCGCGCCGACGATAGGGTGGACGCCGACGAACTGCCGGTCCTCAAGATGCCGAGTCGTGAGGAGATTGAGGCGGACTATGCGCTAGGTGGCCTGGTCAATCGCATGTATCCCACCTACGAGCCGCGTGATGAGCAGATCGCGATGGCGCTCGAGGTCCGCGATGCGCTGGTCACGGGCACTCATCGTGTAATTGAGGCGGGCACGGGCGTCGGTAAATCGATGGCCTATCTGGTGCCTTTTGCCGAGGCAGCACGCCGTAACAACATCACGGTTGGCATTGCGACCAAATCGAACAATCTTGCCGACCAGCTCATGTACCATGAGCTGCCAAAACTTGCCGAGCAGCTGGACGGAGGCCTATCGTTTTGCGCCCTCAAGGGGTATGACCACTATCCGTGCCTGCGCAAGCTTGAGCGCATGAGCCGCGGCCAGGTCGAGATTACCACCAAGCGCGATCCGGCGGACACGCTCACGGCGGCGGCGGTCATTATGGCGTACGTCTGCCAATCAGCCGATGGCGACCTCGACTCGCTCGGCATTCGGTGGCGCAGCGTCAACCGCCCCGACTTTACGACGGCCTCGCACGAGTGCGTTCGTCGCCTCTGCCCGTTTTTTCCCGATAAATGCCTGGTCCACGGCGCCCGCCGTCGCGCGGCACATGCCGATGTGGTGGTCACCAACCATTCCCTGCTGTTCCGCAATGTCGCGGCCGAGGGCAGGATTTTGCCCCCGATTCGTCATTGGGTAATTGACGAGGCTCATTCCATCGAACGCGAGGCGCGCCGCCAGTGGGCGCGCGTGGTATCGGCCGATGAGTCGCGCGTGCTATTTGAGCGTCTGGGCGGCTCGAGTACCGGCGCGCTGAGCCAGGTTTCTCGTGATTTGGCGACCTCCGAGGGCTCTACACTTTACCTGGGTCTTACTGCCAAGGCGACGTCGACGGTTGCGCGCGCGAGCATGGCAATCGCCGACGTGTTCGATGGCGTTCGCGAGCTCGGCCGCCGTGCCCGTGGGGGTTATGACAATGCCAACCTATGGATTGGCCCCGAGTTGCGTGAATCTGACGACTGGCATGATTTCTTACAGTCGGCATACACCGCCATCGACGCGCTGGAACAGGCTGACAAGAGCGTCGACGCGCTGGTGCAAGCCGTCGCCGCCGACAAGCCCGAAGTTGTTGTCGACCTGGGTGATATCTCGCGCCGCCTGCATGAGCTGGCCGAGAACCTCAAACTCATCATTGACGGCACCGATGAGCACTACGTGTATTCGCTGCAGGTCAATCGTAGGTTGCGCGCCGGCGGAGAGTCGATGGCTGCGGAGCGCATCGACATTGGCGAGGCCTTGGCAACCGAGTGGCTGCCCGAGGTCCATACGGCTATCTTTGCCTCGGCGACCATGACGGTGTCCAAAAGCTTTGAACACTTTAACCACGCGGTCGGCCTCGATCGCATCGGTGCTTCAACATCCTCATCGCTGCACTTGGACTCGAGCTACGACTTCGATTCGAACATGGCTGTAGTCGTTGCGGGCGATATCCCCGATCCGCGCGATCGCGAGAGCTATCTTACGGCGCTCGAGCGCGTGCTGGTCGACGCCCATCTTGCCATGGGCGGATCGGTGCTCACGCTGTTCACCAATCGGCGCGACATGGAAGACCTATACGCCCGCGTTGAACCCAAGATGGCGCGTGCGGGTCTGGAGCTCAACTGCCAGCAGCGCAATTCGTCTCCCCGCCGTCTGCGCGACCGGTTTATCAACGAGCCGACCTCGTCGCTTTTTGCGCTCAAGGCTTTTTGGGAGGGTTTCGACGCCAGCGGCGAGACGCTGCGCTGCGTCATCATTCCCAAGCTGCCGTTCTCGAGCCCTACGGACCCGCTCTCGTGCGAGCGCAACCTGCGCGAAGAGCGCGCTTGGGCGCGCTATTCGCTGCCCGAGGCGGTGCTCGAGGTTAAGCAGGCGGCCGGCCGCCTTATTCGCTCCTCGACCGATTGCGGTGTGCTCATCCTGGCCGATCCGCGCCTGGTGACGAAGGGCTACGGTAAGAAGTTCTTAACGTCGCTGCCCACGAGCTCCTACCAGCGCATCGAATCGGCACAGATCGGGCACTATCTGCAGCTGTGGCGCCAAGCGCATGAGAGGCGCCGCTAAAGCGGACAGACGAGGGTTTTTGCCATATCGCATAGACGCTTTGACAGGGCGGGGTCATCCAAGATGCGGATGGCTCCGCCCGCTGCGAGCACCTGGCTCAACAGCCAGCGCTCAGAGCCGTAGTGCACGACTATCGTCGCCATACCTGCTTCGTCACGCGCGATTGAGGTGATGCCGGCCCAGTCCAGATGCTCCGCCATATCGAACGGCATCAAGAGCTTTGCGCTGTGCTGCGTCCGGGCAAGGGAATCATGGAGGGATGCAACATCCGGTGCGTGAGGTACGACGGAGTCTTCCGTTAAGGCGAGTCCCTCGATTTTATCCATACGATAGGTACGCTGCTCATCGACTGCGATATCCCAGGCGATCAGATATGTTTGGTCGCCGTTTGCCGTAATGCGCAAGGGGTCGACCAGACGCTCACGCGGCTGCACATCGTCCATCGAGCGATACGAGATGCGGCAGCGAACGCCGTCCTGAATGGCGCAGCTCAGCTGCTGCCAGTGCGACCCGTGGCTGATGGTGTCAAAGACGCGCTGGTTATAGCCGAGCTCTTCGGGCAGAAGGGCATGTCGAATCCGAGCTGCCGCCTGCGGCTCGATCCCCAACGATTCAAGTTCATGGTTGAGCACGGCGCCCTCGGCGGCACTCAGGCGCAGCGGTAGCACACGCCCGGCGTCACCGGTGAGGACCACACGCTCGCCGTGGCATTCGCAAATGATGCGCGCGCCCGATTCTCGGTCCGCGAGCGTCGAGACGATCTCGAGAATCTCGTCGAGCGACACCCCCGTGATGTCAAAGCGACTGCAAATCTCGGTTCGTGTCATGCCGCTCTCGCCGGCGGCGTAGAGGGCCTCCATGATGTCGATGGCGCGCGAGAGTCTCTGCTCGCTGGTGAGTTTACGCACGGGCATGCTCGTGCACCGTCCTTTCAATGAGATGGTTCCACGCCTGCTTGAGTGATTTGGGGGCCACGGGCCTCATGCCGTCCATGGCATGGGCCATGCAAAATGAGGCGGCGGCTTCAAGATCGCGCACGTCAACGGTCCAGGTCCATCTTTCTTCGGCGTGCGTGAGTTGGCCTCGACCGCGCGTGAGACCGTTGATCATATCGATCTGCGTCTGAGGGGCGAACGAGAACGTAGCTGCAACGGGCGGTCGGTCGGCAAAATCGAATTCAAAGAACAGGTAGTCGCTGAGGTTGAAGTCCGCAGGGATGGCGTAGACCTTTGAGGGGCGCCAAGCGCGAATGATACGGTCGCAGCGGAATGTCCTGATGTCGTCGGTGGCATTGTCGAGGCCGCAGAAGTACGCCACGCCCTCTCGCTCGAACATGCCGTAGACGCAAACGGTACGTTCTTTCTGCTCGCCGCGTCCGTTCTGATATAAAAATCGCAGTGCACAACGCTCGGCAAAGGCGCTCCATACCGCATCGACGGTGGGAGAGCGACGGATCGGTGCTTCGTCCATCTCCGACATGCCGGTGAGGTAGGCAATCTTGGAGCGAATATCGGCAAGCGGTGTGGCAAAGGTGGATGAGCCGGCCGCTAACGTCTGGTCGATGGCGTTGAGTAGGATGTCGGCGTCGCCTGCGGTGATGAGGCCGCCTGCTGCAAACGTGTGCTCGCGGTCGATTGTCCACGAGCTTTCCTCGGTCTCCTGCGCGCCGGCGGGGCGAACCTCCTTGATTAAGATGCCGCATTCGAGCAGTTTGTCGCGATCGCGACGAAACTTTCGCTTATCCGAGTCGATATTGCCCGAGCCATATCCCAGGTCGGAATCCAAGACGATCTGCTCGGTCGTCAGCGGTTCGGGGGAGCTGTTGAGCACAAAGAACAGATTGAGGATGCGTTGAGCCGTTTTATCGAAACTGGGCTCCGAAGTCCCCTTTTTAATTGTCGCGGTCGTGTCGCTTGCCGTCATAGAGTCCTCGCATGAGAAGGTGGTTTGCTGCCATGATTTTAGTCCGATATGGAGATTAGGCTATATCCTTGTCCGCTCGGGGCGTTAAGATGGCCCGAATTCGGTCGTTTGCGCTCGCTCGGGGTATACTTTCGACTATATACGGTTCTAATGTGCATGCATTGGGCCTATTTGTCGGATTATGGATGTGGAGCGCGCATGGCGAACACCCAGAACTATATTAACCACCTGCTGCAGAACACCGGCATTACGCCGGCATGCAGCGAAGAAGAGCGCTTGGCTGCCGAGGATATCGCTCAGATTTTCCGCAATCACGGCTTTGATCCCGAGGTTCAGGAGTTCAATGCCCCGGCGCCCAATAGGTTGGCATTTGCCGTTACCGGTATTCTTGCGTTTGCCGGCGCCCTGCTGATGGGCATCGGCGGCGGTATCGGCTTGGTCGGCACCTTGCTGGCCATTGTCGGCGCCGTTCTTTACGTGCTCGAGCGCACGGGCCACCCTGTGGTTTCGCGCCTGGGCAAGATGGGCGTGAGCCAAAATGTCATCGCCTACCACAAGGCCTCGGGCCCGCTCGCGTCTCCGCGCAACCGTCCGGTGGTCGTTGTTGCACACTACGATTCTCCCCGTGCTGAGTTGCTTGCCCGCGAGCCCTATGCTTCGTATCGTGCGCTCATCGCCAAGCTGTTGCCCGTTGCCACGGTTGCCCCCGCTGCCGTTGCCATCCTACGTATCCTGCCGCTCCCCGGCGCGCTCAAGGTCCTGCTGTGGATTATCGCAATCCTCGCCTCCCTCATTGCGCTTGCCAACGCGGCAAACATCATCTCTAACCGCCACATTCTTCCCTATACGTCCGGCGCGGTGTGCAACAAGTCATCTGTCGCCGCCATGCTCGGCGTTATGGACAACGTTGCTCCCTTCCAGGGCGAAAACGAGTTTCCCGACGATGTTCCGTTCGATACCTATTTTGGGGAGCAGAAGCGTCGTGCCGAGGAAATGGCGCGCGCGGCGGCGGAGTATGCCGCGGCCCAGCAACAAAACGACTACGGCAACACCATCGAGTATGAAGAGCCTACCTACGCCGAGGACGAGTTCGGTCAGCCGATTGCTCCCGACGCTCAGACCGAGCCCGAACAGGGTGAGGCTTTCGACGAGCAGATCGAGGGCTTTGAGGGTGCGTCTGCCGACGAGACGCTGATTGGCGCCATTGTGCCCGAAGATGAGACTGTCCAGGGCGAAGAGGTCGCTGCCGAGGTTCCCGCTACCGAGCCGGCGGAGGAGCCTGTCGCGGTCGAGCCCGCCGAGCCCGAGCCCAAGCTCTATCGCAATGCCGCTGGCAACATCCGCTTTGGTTCGGATGCCATCCGCGCGCTCGGCATGCTTCCCGAGTCCTGTACGCTCGATTACGAGGAGGGCGAGGAGCCGACGTTTGAGCCCGAGCCTGCCCCCGTCGTGACTGCGCCTGCGCCCGTTGTCGCCGTGGATGATGAGTCTGCCGCGGTTACCGCTGCCGTTGCCGAGCCCGAGGCGGCGTCCGCGGTCGATTCCGCGGCAGGACTGGACATTTTGGCTCCCGCCGCGCCGGCGCAAGACGTTGCGGACGAGTCCGACGACGATTACGCCGAGCAGCCGAGGCGCGTGTCTTACGAGAGCGATACTGATTTCTCGGCCGAGATTTCCGCGGCAACGCCTCATGCCGATATTGCATCCGCGTTCTCTTCGATTGGCGCCAGCGCTTCCAACTTCTTTAAGGGTGCGCTTGCAAAGGGCAAGAAATTTGTCGACGATTTCGAGGAGAAGCGCACTGCCGCACGCGAGGCTGCCGAGCAGGAGGCTATCGCTCAGCAGCAGGCGGCCGAGGCGGCACGTGAGCTCGCGGCGCAAGAGTTCGAGCAGAACGAGGCTATGCAGTCCGCGTCCGTCGACGCCGCCGAAGCTACAACGTCCTTTGAGTCCCAGCAACCGACGTCCGCGGATGTTGTGGAGGCGACGACGTCTTTCGAGGCTCAGCAGCACGTCGATAGCACCATGTCGTTTGATGCCGCGCAGTTCGATTCCACGATAACGTTTGAAAAGCAGGGCACCGCGATTGCCGAACCCCTTCCTGCTTCCGATGAGCAGGACGACACGGCAGACGATGACGAGCCCATTGATGCTGCCGAAATCCAGGGTGCTGTCGAGGACGAGCCCGCCGAGTCCAACTCTGACGAAGAGCAATACGCGGCAGCCGAGCAAGATGATTCGACCGAGGTCGAGCAGGAGGAAGTGCCTGCGGTTTCCGAGACTCCCGAGACGGATGAGTCGAGGCCTTACTCCACGCAGATTTTTACCATGCCGACGCCGAGCGGTTCTAGTGCCACGGTTGCCAATGTCGCCCCTACCCAGGACGAGACGGTTGATTCCCTTATGGCCCAGATTTCCTCCCAGGCATCACCGCGTCCGCAGATGAATGTTCCCGATCCGGCGGCGGCTCCGTCGCCTGCGCCTTCCTCGTCTCCGCTGGCTTCGGTCCCCGATCCGTCGCTGCCATCGATGAAACAGGCAAACGTTGCGTCTCGCACGTCGCTGTTCGATCTTCCCGACCCCTCTGCACAGGTCAACGACCCCTTTGCTACCGCCCAGGGTCCCGAGCCCACATCGGCACCCGTTGCGCCTCCTATGCCCGTTGCGTCGGGTGCGCAGCCGATCGAGACCATTTCGGCTCCCGCCCCGGCGGCAGCCAAGTCTCGCAAGCGCGGCCTGGGCGGCCTGTTCGGTCGTAAAAAGAAAAACGAACAGGACAGCATGAGTGACTGGCTGGGCGTCGAAGACGATTACGATGCCAAGAAGTCCGGTCGCGGTATCGGTTCGTGGGATAATTTCGAGGACGATAACGATGGCTGGAAGGGCGGCGCTACGTCTTCCGATGGCGCTTCTTCCGAAGATATGCTCTCGGCTGTCGCCTCTATGGGCGATGATGAGCTGCTCGGTCACGATATCTGGTTTGTGGCAACGGGCGCCTCGGATTGTGATGGCGCCGGCATGAAGGCCTTCTTGGCTTCGCATCGCGATAAGCTCCGCGGCGTATTCTTCATCAATCTTGAATCTGTCGGCGCCGGCAGGCTTTCGGTTGTGACGGTTGAGGGCGAACAGCAGCTGCTCAAGGGCGATCGCCGCATCATGAACCTGGTCAGCAAGGTGTGCAAGTCGTTCCATGTCGATTGTGGCGCGCTCGAGATGCCCTATGCCAAGACCGATGCCTTTGCCGCGCTCGAGGCGAGCCGTCGTGCCCTCACCATCGCCGGCGTGGACGGTACGCGTCTGGCTTGTGCTCGTACCGAGGACGACCTGCCCCACAATGTCAACCCGACGAACATTGCCACGGTATCCGAGGTCGTGACCGAGGTTATCCGCCGTTCGTAGGTGGAGCCCTAAGGAGTCAACGTGTTTTCGTATATTAAGCGCCATTGGCCTGTCTACGTGATTTTGACCCTGATCGCCATTGCGTTAGGATTTGGGGCCGCCTACATCGTGGGTGTGAAGGGTTCGACCCCCGCCTCTGCGATTAGCGAAGAGGTAGAGCAAGAACAAAGCACGGGTGCCGATGGGATTCCTGAGTCCGAGCAGGCAATCGTCGATGGTGGTTCTTCATCTGCAGAGTAGATGCGGCGATTTAAATGATTGAAAGCGGGCGAGCCGGGAGACTGGCTCGCCCGCTTTTTCATCGCGCTAGCGCTTCTTTGGGATCGACCTAAGGCGAGCGAACCATAGGGCTGCGGCACCCGAGGTCAAAAGCGCGGTGATGCAAGCGGCGATGGGAACTGATCCTGTTGCCGGTAGGTCCTGCGGTAGAGCACAGCGCTGAATGACACGGTCCTCGTCATGTGCCTCAAGTTTATCGCCGCCGCCGTTGCGGCAAAGATCGACGCGTGCGCTGTTGGTGAGTGCAGTTTGGGGCGTATAAGCCGACGTTGCCTGCATGTGCACGACTGCGCCCCGAGCGTCTGTGCCAAGGATTGCTTCGGTATCGTCAAGGTCGTCGTGCTCATCTTTGAGATCATCACGGGTCCAAGAATCTGCATCGCTTCGAGTCGTAAAGTCGGCGTCCACCGCACCGTATTCAATGCGAATGCCTGTTATGACGGTATTGGCGGGAAGGCTTAGCTCTTTCGCCTCGAGTGTGGTGGATTCCGTGGTCGAGACATCAGCCTTCCAGAGGTGCCAGCCGTCGTAATCGACGAGGCGGCGATCCTCACCCAGGCTCTCTTTTACTTCGTCGGACTCAAGCCAAGGATTTTCATGCCCATCGTCAAGTGTCGCGTTTGCCGGCTCATCGGCATCTGTCGAGCCGGGCGGTGTCGTGCGATACCACACATTGCACAGACCGTTGAGGTCGCCGATAGCGATGGGAGTTTCGATTGAGACGAACCTCGCCGTGCCGTCTTTGGCGCACTCAAGATCATCGGTAATCGTAAACTCATCAACCCAGGTAGCGGAGTCGTTTCGAGCGTCGATGGTATAGGAGAACAGCCCATCCGCATTGGTTTGCGTTGCGGCGCGGTTTTTACCATCGCCGTTGGCCAGCAGACCCTTCCCGATAGGTTGGACAAGCTCCTGACGCTTGTCGACCTGTCCTTTGATCTCGATGGGTGCGTCTTTCATCGCGACGGATTGGACTTCTCCCGTATCCTTCACTTCAAACGTTATTTCCTCGGCAAGGTCGTAGGTCCGAGGGGGCATCACCTCGCGCAGCGAGTAAGTACCGGGCCCAAGATGTTCGATGCGGTGCGGTTTGTCGGATGAGGTCCAAGAGTCTATTTCGGTTTTATCGGGACCATATAAGGTGAGCTGTGCGCCTTCCACTTCCTGCTCACCACTTGCATCGACCTTAGAGATATCAACCTTGGTGTAATCATCGGATACGTTAAGCCGTGCTTCCACAACGGATGTTTTCTGGTCGGCATAAGTAAGGTCGACGATATGGGGCGTCCGGTCGAGTAGGAAGCCGGCCGGTGCTTGCGTCTCGATAACCTCGTAGCGCACGGTACCAGATCCCAGTGGGAGGTCGTCTGCGCGTGCTTCTCCAGTTTCATCCGTCGTGACGGTAGCGACAGTCTCACCGTCGAGCGCGGCAATATTGCCGTCGGGGCGCACGATATCACCCAAGGCACGGATCTCAAAGATGGCGCCCGCGAGGTTGCTGCCGTCTACGGTATCGGTTTTAACGATCCTGATGTTTCCGGTCGCGGCGTGGTCATAATACGAGGCGATTGCAACGGGCGTTAGGTTCATGTCGGCGGGTATGTTTACCTCGATCTCTTCGCCGACAAGATAGGGCTCTTTGGACGAGGTTTCGCGTACATAATAGGTGCCCGGCACGAGTGATTCGGGCAGTGTGACGGTGCCGGTCGCGTCAGTCGTAAAAGTGTCCATTACGTTATGTGCTGGATACCAGCATGTTTGCGAGACAGGCTCGTGATTGCTGTCGAGGAGTTGGAAGGTGAATCCGGATAGGGGAACAGGAGCGCCAGTTTGGGCATCACGCTTTACGATTTGGAGATGCGTCGAGAGAGCGTGGTTGTCCACGATATAATGAAGCTCGGCGCCATCGGCAATCTGATTGGCCTCGACGGCCCATTCCCCTGCACGTTTAAAACCCTCGGGGACGGTTTCCGGAACCTCGCGAACCGTGTAGCCGGCACGGTCGTATGGGACGGCTCCGTGGGCACCGGCAGGTCGCTTGCCTGCGCCGAACCATGCTTCGGGCTGATCTTTGGTGGAGGCAAAGCCATAGATGTTTGTGGTCAGTGTACCAACAACCTGCTGAGAGCTGTTGCTGACAACCTCAAAGGCAACGCCTCCTGCCGGCTGCTCCAGGCCGGATTGGTCGCTATTGCCGTAGTCCTTGAATTTTGAAATCTCAAGGTCAAATGCAATGGGAATATCGGAAACGCGAGATTCGATCTCGACCACGCCCGAATTGCCGAGCTGGTCAGCTCCAACGGTGTAGGACCAGCTGCCGTTGGATGGCAGGTAGCCCTCGGGGGCTTTTGATTCATAGATGGTAAAGGTTCCTAAGGGGACATCGGTGAGGGTGGCTCGACCGCTTTCATCGGTCGTGAGGGTTTGCGCCCATCCAGGGGTGGATTGCGACACACACGTGAACTCTGCTCCTGTGAGTGAAGCTCCAGCCTGGGGGCCGGCATTCGTCGCGGCATCGAGCTTTACGATGCGCAAGGTAATGGTGCCAGGTTGTTCATCAATGGTGACGTATCCGCCGTTATCCGTCGTGGTAAAGGCAATGCGATCGTGCCGGGGGATATAACCAGTTGGCGCTGATGTCTCAACCAGGTAGTACGCCGTGTTGGGTAGGAGTGTTGCCTGCGCTCGACCGTTGCCGTCCATCTGGATGGTGCCAACACGTGCGTCGCTGGCGCTCTCAAAGATATCGAATGTCGCCCCGGTAAGCTGATAGGTATTGTTTCCGCTGGTAATAACGGTGTTCGCAGACTGCTTTTGGAAGGAAACAGAGACCGCCGGCAGTACATAGAGCATGTCTTGACGTTTGCTGCCGCCCGATACGGCTCCTAGATAGCGCCGCGCGCGGTGCGGAGCGGCCTTGATGCTTCCTGATTTTGCGCTGTCGTGGAGCCACCGCGCAGCCGCCACGACTTCATTGTCGGCGGTAAAGTGCCCACTCTTGGTTTTGCCCTGAGCGGTCGTGTAGGAGTAGGTGCCGTCGACATGGGTGGTGCCGTTGAGCATCCATACGGCAAGCTGGGTGGCGGCGCGGGCGCGGTCGGGTGAAAGATGGTATCCGCCAAACGACGTGGCGGTAGGATATCCATGACAAACGATCGCCGCGAACTTGTCGTCGAGCCACACCCAGCCTTGATCATAGTTGAGCCATGGGCCGCCCGGCTTGGTGGGCCCGGGGCGCTCCTGGTTCATGCAGTAGGCAATCGAGGCGTCTTGAGCCTCATACTTGCCGATGAGGAAGGGGCCGCAATCATCGCTAATAGTGCGGAAGCCGAGCTGGTCGTAGCCATCGGCGGCAAATGCGGTTCCCGGTGCCAGGCATCCGATCAACAAGAAGAGGAGCAGGAGCAGCGGGCCTGTTGCGATTGCGCTGTGGACAGAGTGCGTGGGTGCGTTGGACATGGCTGCTCCTTATCCCTCGTGCGCCGCACGGGGAGGCCGCGGCGCTTGGGATGAGGCTACCCCCGAGGTTCATGCGGGTAAGTACCGGAAGCCGACCAAAAGCTTGACCAATTTCTGGCAAATTGAGCTCCTGCAGAACAATCAAATAAAAGCGCAGGTAAAAGACGGTGAGAAAAAGTCGCTTGAGGTCCCTACCTCCACAATTGAGGTGATTTTTAGGCAATTCTCCACAGCTAAAACAAACATCCACACCCTTGTATCGAACAAGACAACAGCGTTATACTAGCCAACACACAAGCGGGCATCGCCAAGTGGTAAGGCATCAGCTTCCCAAGCTGACACTCGCGGGTTCGAGTCCCGTTGCCCGCTCCAGTTAAAGGCACAGGCACGGCACCATCACGGTGCCGTGCTTTTTTCAATAAAGTGCCGGGACTCGAACCCGCCAGGGTGCGAGCGTTAAGCAAACGCGAAGCGTTTGTAGCGAGCAGGCGAAGGCGCCGACAGGCGCCTGAAGCCGGTGCGGATTTGCGAAGCAAATACGCGGACGTCCCGTTGCCCGCTCCATCGAACCGGCGGATTTCGGGAATGGCGGTCCATAACGCAAAATGTTAGGTTGATGCCCGTTGCCTATACGGGCGCCAGCGCACGGTACAATGGTCAAGTTACGACCAACGTGCCAATAACCAAAAAGGAGCCGCTATGATCGATCGCTATACCCGCCCGGAGATGGGACATATCTTCTCCCTCGAGAACAAGTACGCCATTTGGCAGGAGATCGAGGTCTTGGCCTGCGAGGCCCAGGCGGAGCTCGGCAAGATCGGTATTTCCAAAGACGAGGCCCAGTGGATTCGCGACCACGCCAACTTTGAGAAGGCAAAGGTCGACGAGATTGAGGAGGTCACGCGCCACGACGTCATCGCCTTCCTGACCAACATGAAGGAGTACATCGACGCCGACGTTCCCGAGGGTGAGCCCAAGCCCAGCCGCTGGGTTCACTACGGCATGACCAGCTCCGACCTGGGCGATACGGCTCTGTGCTATCAGCTCACCCAGGCCTGCGATCTGATCATCGAGGACGTCAAGAAGCTCGGCGAGATCTGCAAGCGTCGTGCTTTCGAGGAGCGCAATACGCTCTGCGCCGGTCGCACCCATGGCATCCATGCCGAGCCGATGACCTTCGGCATGAAGTTTGGCTCTTGGGCCTGGGAGCTCAAGCGCGACCTCGATCGTCTTGAGGATGCTCGCAAGAACGTCGCCTTCGGTGCCATCTCGGGCGCCGTCGGCACCTACAGCTCCATCGAACCGTTCGTCGAGGAGTATGTCTGCGAGCACCTGGGCCTGGTTCACGACCCGCTGTCTACGCAGGTTATCAGCCGCGACCATCACGCCTATCTCGCCGGCGTTCTCGCCACCACCGCGGCCACCTGCGAGCGCATCGCAACCGAGGTTCGTAATCTGCAGAAGACCGATACGCTCGAGGCCGAGGAGCCGTTCCGTAAGGGCCAAAAGGGCAGCTCCGCCATGCCGCACAAGCGCAACCCCATCACCATGGAGAAGGTCTGCGGTCTTTCGCGCGTCGTGAAGTCCAACGCCCAGGTTGCCTTCGATAACGTCGCCCTGTGGCACGAGCGTGACATTTCGCACTCCTCTGCCGAGCGCGTCGCCCAGGCCGACAGCTTCATCGCCCTCGACCACATGTTCCAGTGCCTCATCCGCGTTATCGACGGCCTGCAGCTGTACCCTGCCCGTATGATGGCCAACCTCAATAAGACCCGCGGCCTCATCTTCTCCTCCAAGGTGCTGCTCGCCCTCGTCGACACGGGCATCACCCGCGAGGACGCGTACGCCATTGTGCAGGAGAACGCCATGGCAACCTGGCACGAGGTGCAGGATTGTGTCTCCGGCCCCACCTTTAAGGATCGTCTCGAGGCCGACCCGCGCTGCACCGTCAGCCAGGAGAAGCTCGACGAGATCTTTGATCCGTGGGACTTCCTCACCCGCATCGATACGGTCTTCGACCGTCTGGAGCAGCTGAGCTTCGAGTAGGCTCTACCGCGACATTAATTTGATTGGCGCTTTGCTGGTAATGTGTGTTGCCGGCAAAGCGCCTTGTTGTATCCGAGAATAGACAGCGATAATAAATGCCCTACCATGCATTTGAGAGGGGATCTTCATGATTAGTTTTGACTATAGGCCGCAGGGTGTGTGCTCTCGCAATATACATCTCAATCTTTCCGACGACGGCAGCAAGGTACTGGGCGTCGAGTTTACTGGCGGCTGCGATGGCAACCTCAAGGCCATCTCCAGGCTGGTCGAAGGCGCTCCTGCCGACCGTGTGATCGAGGTTCTTGCCGGCAATACCTGTGGCATGAAGAAGACCTCTTGCGCCGATCAGCTTACGCGCGCCATCGAGGCCGCCCGCGCAGAGATCGCCTAATGGGCGTTACCGACTACATCAAGAACGGAATATCGCGCCGTGGCTTCGTGCTCGGTGGCGCTGCCACGGGCGCAGCCACGCTGCTCGCAGGATGCTCGAAAAAGACGGGCACCAGTGATGATGCCGCCGGCGAGCCGCAGGTCATCAAGGACGATTCCAAGATCGTCTCGATTACGGATGAGTACGAGGCCGTTGACATCGACCTTGAGCCGGCGGCTTCGTGGACGCTGCCGTTGGGAACGCTGCTGTATTACTGCGATGGCGACTACGCCGCGGCAATGATGGCGCCCGCGTCGGCACTGCACGCCAATACGCTCGGCGTGCTCAACCTGGGCGATGGCTCGCTTACCACATTAATCGAGGATCCTATCGAGGGCACTGGATATGCATTTTACGATGTCCGTGTCGGCGATGGCGTATTCGCGTGGGTTGAGATGAACTTTGCCAATTCATCGTGGAAGCTCTACGCGCAAAATCTGTCAGGTGCTTCGCTCTCTGGCGACGTGGTTGAGCTCGATCGAGGTGGCAAGGACTATGATCCGCCACTGTTTACGGCATTCGGGTCATCAGTCATCTGGTATAAAATGCCTTCGGCAGGCGGCAATAAAACGAGTAGTGATTCGTTTTGCCATCGTCGCTCGCTTGATGAATCCAAGGTCGAGACAATTTGGAAATCGACGGGCCGCTTTGCATCGGCCCCGCGCGTGAGCGATGGTATTTTGACCATTTCGCCGCGCGTCCGCAACGACGAGGGCGTCTACTACGGCATGACGGCAATCGACCTGACCGACGGCAACAATACCAAACGTGCCCAGCTAGTCCTTCCCTCGTCGGTCTCACCTTTCGAGGCCGTATATATGGGTGATACCTTCGTGTTTTCCATCGAGGCGGCCTATAGTGGCGTGGGCAGCCTGGGCAACATGGGCACGTATATCGGTAATGAGGGAGGGCCGTACCTCTTCCTGTCACGCGAGCCGCTCGCATGTGCGGCTGGCAAGAAGAATAAATACCTTGTCAAGGTGCAGGCGTCGCATTTCCTGATCGACACCTCCGCCAAGACCTATGGCTCGCTGCTATCTCCCGATCGCGCCCTTGAGTATGGCGATTATCCTGCTACAGCAGGCAAATCGGATACGTTTTTGACCTACGCCACGGTTCGAAATAGCCAAGGCGTACCAGAGACGGTCACGGCCCGTCTGTTTTCTCTTTAGGTTACGTGGGGTTAAAAAGGCGCCGACGAGGGAATAAACGCGTTGTAACTATGAGTACCGCCCGCCGAGCTGTCGCGTCCATGCGATGTCCGGTGGGCTCAGGTGCGTTAAAATGGGCTTGTTCTTAGCTAATTGAGACAGGGGGGCCGTGTTATGGCTTCAGATGCAAAAAAGATTCTGCTGGTCGAGGATGAGAAGGCAATCCGTGACGCCGTCGCTGCCTATCTCGAGCGCGAGGGCTATTGGGTTGTGGGCGTGGGCGACGGCCAGTCCGCTATCGAGGAGTTTGAGAAGCATCAGTTCGACCTGGTCGTGCTCGACCTCATGCTCCCTAAGATTCCCGGCGAGCGCGTTTGCCGCACCATTCGCGACACCTCGGATGTCCCCATCATCATGCTGACGGCCAAGGGCGAGATCGAGGACCGTATTATCGGCCTCGAGCTCGGTGCCGACGATTATCTGATTAAGCCGTTCTCGCCGCGCGAGCTCGTCGCCCGCGTCCGCGCTCTGTTCCGTCGTGCCCACCAGGCCGACGAGCCTGCCGTTGAGGTGCTCGACTTCGGCGATCTGGTCATCGATATCTCGGGCCACAAGATCTTGGTCGAGGGCAAGGAAGTCGATCTGACGGCTTCCGAGTTCAAGCTGCTCACCACGCTTGCCCGCCATCCCGGCCGTGTGTATAACCGCATGGAGCTGGTCGAGAAGGTGCTCGGGTACGACTTTGAGGGCTATGAGCGCACCATCGACAGCCACGTGAAGAATCTTCGCGCCAAGTTGGGCGACGACCCCAAGAAGCCCAAGTGGCTCTACACCGTCCACGGTGTCGGCTACCGCTTCGAGGCTCCGACCAAGACCGATAAGTCGGACGAGAAATAAAGGAAATCACATATGACACCTGCGCGCTTTGAAATCGGGCAAAAGCATAAGCAGGAGAGCGAGGCGGGTTCCAAGGCTAGTTGGAACACGCCTCGTTCCGATTCACGGCCAACGATGAGCTATCCCTCGCGCATGGCCCTGGCTTTTGCCCTGACATCACTCATGACGGTATTGGTGCTGGTGGGCGTGGTCTCCGTCGTGTGGGGTACGGTTTTTACGGATTACACGCGCTCCAATATTGTCGAAATCGCTAATTCCGCTGCCGAAAAGTTGGCAACGTCATATGAGGAAAACTATTCTTGGACCGCAGGGGAGCTGCGTGCGGTCGCGACATCGAGCTTGGTGTCCGACGACCTTGGTATGCAGGTCGTCAATAAAAAGGGCGTCATCGTCTACGACGACTCGTGGCCCTCGGCAAGCGCTACTGCCGATGTACGCGAAAATCAGGCGACAACCGACGGTACGAGCGGAAAGAGGGCATCGCACAGCCCAGTCTCGTCTGCTCCTACCGACTCCGATAGCGTTGCTAACGTCGAGATTGTAACGTCTTCCGGCGAGCATGTCGGACAAGTAAAGCTGTGGGCTATCGGCTCCGATGCCCTACTCACCAAGGCAGACTCCGCGTTTAGAGAGAAAACCTTTAACGCGATGGCGCTTGCCGCGGTTGTGGCCGTTTGCATCTCGGTCGTTATCGGATCTTTCGTGTCGCGCATGCTTACCAAGCCGATTCATCGCATTACCAGCACCGCTAAGCAGATTCGCGACGGAGACCTGTCCGCTCGCACGGGCCTGCGCGGTGACGACGAAATCGACCAGCTGGGCGAGACATTCGATGAGATGGCCACGTCGCTTGAGAAGGACATGAAGCACGAGAAGCGCCTGACTTCCGATGTGGCTCATGAACTGCGCACGCCGCTCATGGCCATGCTCGCAACGGTCGAGGCCATGCAAGACGGTGTGTATCCCACCGACGACGAGCACCTGGAGACAGTTGCATCCGAGACGCGTCGTCTGGCCCGTCTGGTGCAGCAGATGCTCGACCTGTCGCGCATGGAAAACAGCACGGCTCCGCTCAACCTTGAGCCGGTGGACATGGTTCCTTTCGTGCGCTCCATCGTTAATGCCCAGGAGCGCCTGTTTGTCGACCGCGATCTGCGTCTGCGTTTTGCGGATGAGACCCAGGGTCACGACGATGTCGTCGAGGCCGATCCCGACATGATCACGCAATGTGTTATCAACCTCATGAGCAACGCCATGCGCTACACCCCCGAGGGCGGTTGGGTCGTGGTGTCGGTGCTCAGCGACCGCAAGAACGTCAGCATTGCCGTTTCGGATACCGGCATCGGTATTGCCAAGGATGACCTGTCGCGCATCTTCGGTCGTTTTTGGCGTGCCGACGCCAGTCGCGCCCGCGAGGCGGGTGGCCTGGGCGTGGGCCTCGCCGTGACCAAGCAGATTGTCGAGCGTCATCACGGCTACATATCCGTGGAGTCGGAGCTTGGAAAGGGTACGACTTTTACGATTCATCTGCCCCGCGAGCACACGGCGGACGCGGCATCTACTACAATGGAGCACTAGCTTTTCGCTATTCGGTGAAGGAGGGGTTTCGTCCCTGCCGCTCCGAGTTTGCGAAATCATGCGGGAAAGAACCCGCATCACTGTCGTATTTTGGTAAGGAGTGACTCACGTGACAACGATGGAGCGTCGTCCGGATTCCCGTGGCAAGGTTCGTGATATCTACGATGCCGGTGAAAACCTACTGATGGTCGCCACCGACCGCATTTCTGCGTTCGACTTCATTCTTCCCGACGAGATTCCGTTTAAGGGAGAGGTGCTCAACCGCATATCGGCATTCTGGTTCGATAAGTTTGCCGACATCGTTCCCAACCATCTCGTTTCCATCGACCCGGCAGATTTCCCCGAGGAGTTTGCTGAGTATCGTGACTACCTCGTTGGTCGCGCCATGCTGGTTAAGAAGGCCCAGACGATTCCTATCGAGTGCATCGTCCGCGGCTATCTGACCGGTTCGGGCAAGAAGACCTATGACGAGAACGGCACCGTCTGCGGCATCCAGCTGCCCGAGGGCCTGACCGAGGCCTCCAAGCTTCCCGAGCCGCTGTTCACGCCGTCCACGAAGGCCGAGATCGGTGACCACGACGAGAACATCTCGTTCGAGCGCTGCTGCGAGATCGTGGGTGAGGACATCGCCACGCAGATTCGCGACCTGTCCCTCAAGATCTACAAGGCCGCTGCCGAGTACGCCGCGACCCGCGGCATTATCATCGCCGACACCAAGTTCGAGTTCGGTGTCATCGATGGCAAGGTTACGCTCATCGACGAGTGCCTCACGCCCGACTCCAGCCGTTTCTGGCCTGCCGCCAGCTACGAGGAGGGCAAGATTCAGCCCAGCTACGACAAGCAATTCGTCCGCAATTGGCTCAAAGCCAACTGGGATATGACGGGGGAGACCCCGCACCTGCCCGCCGAGGTCATCGATGGCACGTCCGAGCGCTATCGCGAGGCCTTCCAGATCATCACGGGCTCCCAGTTCACAAGCATGAAGGAGAACGCATAAGTGAGTACCCGTAGCGCCACGAACAAGCGCACGCAATCCCACGAAGTTACCGGGGTTGCGCGCAAGTCCGCCGCATCTGCTAAGCCCGCCCGCCAGGCAGCGAGCTCCGTTCGCGTCGTGCCGGCTTCGTCTAAAGCTCGCCGCAAAGAGCTCGAGAAGGGTGAAAACCTCGAGGGCCTCTCTAAAGAGGAGAA
Source organism: uncultured Collinsella sp. (assembly GCA_902496945.1). GTDB lineage: Bacteria > Actinomycetota > Coriobacteriia > Coriobacteriales > Coriobacteriaceae > Collinsella. The sequence goes on along the minus strand of CABVDE010000016.1, from coordinate 1,866 downwards.
GCGCGCCCGCAAGGCTAAGCAGCGCGCCAAGGAGGACCGCATCTACACGGTGTCGAATATCCTCCTCAAGCAGGACGAGGACTACACCAAGCGCCGTCGCATCTGGTGGATTGTGCTCGCCATTGGCATGGTGCTCGTCGTGGCAATTTGGGCTTCGCTGTACTTCGCTACCGCTGGCATGGTGTCCAGTCCCGTCCAGATGGTCGGCATCGTTTTGTCCTATGTCATCATTCTGGGTGACTTTATCTACGACTTCGTTCGTATTCGTCCCCTTCGCAACATGTACCGCACGCAGGCCGAGGGCATGTCCGAGAACAAGCTCAACGCTCTTATTGAGCGCGCGGCTGCCGAGGAGGACAAGAAGGCCTCCAAGAAGAAGTAGCGTTTGTATCCATACTTATCGCTAAGATATAAGGCGCGTCGTTTTTACGGCGCGCCTTTTTACTGTTCTATAGATAGATGGAGTGGCACATGATTCGAGCTGCCCTGACAGTCGAAGAGGCCCTGGAGGGCATGAAGGCCCTGGAGCCCAAGATTAAAAACTATGCGCGCCTGGTTGTCCGCAGGGGCGTAAACGTCAAGTCCGGCCAGGAGGTCGTCGTTCAGTCTCCGGTCGAGTGCGCGCCGTTTGCGCGCGTGGTGGTCGCGGAGGCCTATGCTGCCGGCGCCGGTCACGTGACGGTCATTTGGGCCGATGATGCGGTGACGAGACTCACGTACGAGTATGTCGAGAAAAGCTATTTTGAGCAGACACCCGAGTGGAAGCGCCTGCAGCTTGATTCCTTGGCTCAGGATGGTGCCTGCTTTGTCTTTATCGAGGGTGCGGATCCTGCGGCCCTCAAGGGCATCGATCCGGCCAAGCCCGCTGCGGCATCCAAGGCGAGGAATACGCAGTGCAAGGTTTTCCGCCGTGGACTGGATTACAACATCAATCCGTGGTGCATCGCCGGTGCTCCGGTCGTGGCTTGGGCACGCGAGGTGTTCCCGGGAGACGCCGATGAGGTTGCAATCTATAAGCTGTGGAATGCGATTCTGCACACCGCTCGCGCCGATGGCCAGGACCCGGAGAGCGACTGGGAACTCCATGACGCCGCATTCGAAAAGAACCTGCGTTTCCTGAACGGCAATCGTTTCGACTACCTGCATTACACCGCGGCAAATGGAACCGATCTGACGATTGGCATGACGAAAGGTCATGAGTGGGCAGGTGGCAAGGGTAAGACGCCCGATGGGCACCCCTTCTTCCCCAACATTCCCACCGAGGAAGTCTTCACCTCGCCTGATCGCATGCGCGCCGACGGTATCGTGTACTCGGCTATGCCGCTCATCCACCACGGCAATAAGGTTGACGATTTTTGGATTAAGTTTGAGGGTGGCTGCGTAGTGGACTACGACGCGCGCGTTGGTAAGGCAACGCTTGCGAGCATCATTGACACCGACGAAGGTGCCGCTCGTCTGGGCGAGGTCGCGCTTATCTCCAAGAACACGCCGATCCGCGAAAGTGGCGTCCTGTTCTACGACACGCTCTATGACGAGAACGCTAGCTGCCATCTCGCGCTGGGTGTCGGTTTCCCCGAGTGCATCGAGGGTGGGTATGACATGTCCAAGGAGGAGCTCCTAGAGCATGGCGTTAACGTCTCGAGCACGCACGTCGATTTTATGATCGGCACGGACGACATTGATATTACGGGCATTACGCCTGATGGACGTGAAGTTGTGATTTTCCAGAACGGCCAATGGAGTTGGGAATAGTCCCAGACCGTGGTACAATGCCACCCGCGGGCCGTTAGCTCAGCTGGCAGAGCAGGGGACTTTTAATCCCAAGGTCCAGGGTTCGAACCCCTGACGGCCCACCATAGTTTTCGC
>CABVDE010000015.1 GCA_902496945.1 uncultured Collinsella sp. | reverse complement strand
GGACCCGCCATGATGGCAGACCATACATCGGTGACCCGCATGCTCAAGACGGCACGCGGGCAGATCGACGGCATCCTGAGGATGGTCGAGGAGGATCGTTACTGCGTCGACATTTCCACGCAGCTCATGGCCACGCAGGCGCTCATCGCCCGCATCAACGCCGACGTGCTCAAGGCGCATATCGAGGGCTGCGTGACTTCGGCGATCGAGTCGGGCGACGAAGAGCTCAAGGCCGCCAAACTCGCCGAGATCGAACGCGTCGTCGACAAACTCTCCAAGTAATTGGGGCATTGGGGACAGACTGCTTTGCACCGTCTTGGTGTTCCGGGGGCAGTTCATTGCACCACCTTGGTGCAGATTAACCTGTCCCCATTGCACCAAATGGGGTATAAAGGCGTGCAGCATATCGAACGAAAGGCAATTTGCATGAATGACTTTATGAAGGGTCGCAATGGTGCCGACGAGCTCACCATCGTGCTGGGCTTCGCGGGCATCATCCTCGCAATGATCGGATCGCTCGCACATTTCCAGTGGCTCAGCTGGATCGCCATCGCTGTCATCGTGATCGGCGTGCTGCGCGGCCTGTCCAAGAACGTCGACGCACGCCGTAAGGAGAACGAGGTCTTTGTCGCCGCGACCGCCAATGTTCCCGGCTTGGGCAAGTTTGTCGCCAGCTTGGGCGGCGGCGCTGCAGCGGCCAGCACCCCACGCGCAGCCGGCGCCAGTAAGGAAGACTTTGAGCGCGCCAAGCGCACGGCCAAAAAGATGTGGAAGGGCCGCAAGACCACGGCCTACCTCAAGTGCCCCAACTGCGGCCAGATGCTCTCCGTCCCCAAGGGCAAAGGCAAGATTCGCGTCACCTGCCCCAAGTGCCACGCCAAGATGGAAACCCGCTCCTAGCCGACGTGCCGTGGGACATAATAATCAGGTTTGTTTGTCCCAAATCTTAAGTATTTGTTCGATAGAAAGCCGAGGCCTCGCGCTGAGACCTCGGCTTTTTGTATGCGACAACGGAACCGTCCCTTTGTCTCGTTTACGCAACGCCGTCGCGGGCAAGCTCCTCGGCCAGTGCCTCGGCAGGCATGGCCATAATTGCGTCGAGCTCGGCGTCAACCTCGGAGATGCGCTTCACCTTTAGCTTGCGCGCCAGGTTGCCGCGGCACATCACATGCATCGGCTCACGCAGGGCACACAGGTCATCGAGCGGATTCTCGCGCGTCACCAAAATATCGGCCGCCTTGCCACACTCGATTGTGCCGGTCTCGCCGCCCAGGCCCAGCAGCTCGGCATTGATCTGCGTAGCCGTATGCAGCGCGAAGGCATTACTCACGCCCACGTACTTGGCAAAATAAGCCACCTCGCGCCACATGTCGTACTGCGTCACGAAGGGACAGCTCGAGTCCGTACCCAGGCCCACCTTAACGCCGGCATCCAGCGCGGCGCGGGCGCTCTCGATAATGCCCGAGCACACGATGTCGCCGTTCTTCTTTTGCGTGTCGGTCGAATGGGTCTTCTCCGGATCGAGCAGCACAAACGGCAGTGCCGGGCTGATGGTGCAGGTCACGCTCGGCGCGCGTCCCTCGAGCTGTGTTCCCGCGGCGCCGCGGTACAGCTCCAGAATCTCAGGCGTCAGCGGAGCACCGTGCTCGATCGTGTCGACACCCGCCTGAAGTGCAGCCCTCACGCCTTCGGTGCTCTCGACATGGGCCATTACCGGCAAGCCCACCTCGTGCGCAGCCTTGCACGCCGCCGCGGCAACCTCGACCGGCATGCGCAACACGCCCGGCTCGCCCACCTCGGTCGCGTCGAACACGCCGCCCGTCACGAACAGTTTAATGACATCGGCACCGCGCGCATACAGGTCGCGCACCTGCTCGGCCGCTTCGGCAGGGCTGTTGGCGACCTGCGCGAACAGGCCCGCACCGTGGCCGCCCGGCACCGTGACACCCGTTCCCGGCGCTACCAGACGCGGACCTTGGTACTTACCGGCGTCGATGGCGTCGCGCACGGCGATATCGGCAAACAGCGGGTCACCCGCACCGCGCACCGTGGTCACGCCGCTTGCCAGCTGCTGCTGGGCACTGCCCTTGAGGATATGGCGGACGATGGCGCGACCCACGGGGTTATCGAGCTTCTTCATGAGCGCGCCCGCGTCGCCCGCCGAGACAGGCTTGCCCGAGCCGCACAGATGCACGTGCATGTTGATGAGGCCAGGCATGAGATATGCACCTGCCAGGTCGATAACCTCGGCACCCGCAGGCGCCTGCGCCACAGCACTCGGGCCCAACCAGGTGATGACGCCGCGCTCAACAGCCACGGCCATATCGGGCTGCGGCTCCATATGCTCCGAACCATCCAGAATGGTCGCATTGATAAACAACGTGGAACGATCGGCAGACGCCATATCGAGCTCCTCCCCCTCAGAAAACTTGAACATCTGTCCATTATTACCTAATCCCGCTGGATTGTTGCAGACGCATCGGTTAACGGAGGGAAGAGGGGATGCGGGAGACGGAATACGTTGCAGCCCCACCCCAGCAACATCAGGGAAATGTCTCGATCTGTAACAGGTACAGGGTTATTGGGCACCTTGATGTTACAGATCGAGACATTCGGTCGACGTTTCACCGGTTTATCTCGATCTGTAACAGTTACGAGCTCAAACAACCTCTAAACGTTACAGATCGAGACAAAACCTCTCAGCGCCCATACCACTGTCGTCTCCACCCCTCAGCCAATTCAGCCTGCCGAGGAATACCCGCCAACCTCATTTTCTCGACCAGCTTCCCCGGATCTTTGAGTTCGTTAAACGTAAACCGAAGCACCTTATGCCCGAGCATTGTCAGATGAGATTCCCGCTGACGCTCTGCCACGAATGGGTCGACCGACTCCCGGGCCTCGCCGTTCTGCAAGGTGTACTTCCCCTTTCCGTCGAGCTCGCCGATGACGCACGTCCCGTCCTCGAGCCTCCAGAAATAATCAACCCGAAACACCTGGCTCGGATCGAGCGGGTCGCGAAACTCCACCTGCAGCTCCGGAACCGGAAAGCCGTACGCAATAAAGAACGCTCGGAACCGCGACTCGCCGCCGTTTTCGGACAGCCCGTCCGCATACGACGCGATCACCTGCGCCCTGCGATACCCTCGCCTGCCCTCGCAATCGGCGCGGAGGCGCTCGCACAAATCCCCACGCGATACGCCTTTCGCCCGCAGTGCAGAATCGGCAATCGCCAACCCGTAGGAGAACGGCGCACGCAGCAAGCAATCATCCACCGTTCGCCAAAACGACGTCACCCGCACGCCGTCAACACGATCGAGCGCGCCCGCCATCTGCGGACGCAACAACCTGCACCCGCTGCTCAACGTCACCGAACAACCCGTCTTAACAAGAAAACGCGGCCCGAGCAGATCGTTCGGCACCTCCAGACCCCACAAAAGCGCCGCGTCATAGCCCCAAAACGCCCAATCGGGATGAAACTCCGCAAGGCCCTTAATAGTCCGCAGCGCTCGCTCCGCCGGCGTCAATGCATCCCAATCATGCTGAAAACAGAACAGATACGTCTCGGGCTCCGCGATATCGTCGGTTCCAACATGGCGTCGCAGCCACATGAGCTCGGCATTGTCATGGGTTGCAAGCAGCGCACCTTGCTCGGTCGCCTCCGTGAGCCGCGCGAGCATCCTGTTCCGCGCCAAGGTGTTACGTGTCGAGTGTTTATGCTTGCAAACAGTATCGGACACCTTCATCACCGCCAAAATAGACAAACAAATCGTCACCGCCGCTGCCCCGCCGAGAAATGTCTTGGTCTATAACAGGAAGACCGTCTTTGAGCCTCTAGTTGTTATGGATTTAGATCTTTCGGCACCGCTTCCAGCCTTTATCTCAATCTGTAACAGTTAGGTCGACTTTTGCCCTGTAGACGTTACAGATTGAGACATTCGTGCAGCACCGCACCCCTTCATCTCAATCTGTAACAGGTAGACCGGTTTTTGACCCCTTCCCGTTACAGATTGAGACAAAGTCAGGGCAGCAGGGCGACACCAGTCACATCCCCTACTCCCATTCCTGCTCGTAAATATTGAGTGACTTAACGTACCGCCCCTGGGCGCCCATGATGTCGCGGACCAGACGCAAGAAGAAGCTGATGCACGAGGTGTCAAAGCCGTCTTGCAGATCCTCCGGATGAACGGCGCCAGGCCCGTCGACCGCCGTGTCGCTCAGGCGCGCGATGTCATACAGGTAGAGCTGCCCCGCCGTCAGCCAGACATCGTCGACGTACGCGAGTCGCACCGCAATCGCGCCATCGTTCCAGTGCTCCTTTTGCACGATATGTGGGTCGTAGACATCAAAGCGACGGTCGGTGAGCGTATCCTTCAGCGCAACCATGCCGTTCGCAGGATCCTTGTCCAAAATGCCAAAGCGCGAGAAATACTGCGTGTCACGCACCTGCTTAAGTCGCCCGAGCGATGCAGGAGAAATTGACGCTGGCGGCTCGTCCACATACAGCTCCAATAGCGTCTTGCCGTGGTAATAGGGGCGCTCAAACAGCAGCCAATCGGTAAACGCCATGTTGTAGGCCATGATTTCGTTTTGAGAAGGTTCTTCGCAATAGCTGAGCCACGGATCGACGATAATCTCGAACTGTTCGCATGCCGGCTCCAGGAATTGAAACTTCCGCAGCATCCAAAAGTGAGCCATGTCGGCAATATCGTTGCCGACGGCTTCGGCCAGCTCTGCTCGGTCAAAAACTTGGTCAGTCATGGCATCCTCCTCAAACTGATGGACCTCAATTTGAGCTTACGAGGAAGATGGGCAACCACGACCAGCGCGGGCAAATTAGGCCTCCGGCTGCAAACCAGATGCTGACCAAACACTTGACGAAAAGCTTGACCGAAAATGCGCACCGCAACAAAATCGCAGGTAAATATAGACAGGCAACCCGCCCTTTTGAGCCAAGCGCCCCGGCCACCACAGAAACAGCAGATCATCACAGCTCAAGAAGACGCCGAATGGACACCCACACGTCGACAAACGAGCAAATCGCTCGCAAATCCGCAAGGAGTGTCCCCAAGTGCCAGCCCAAAAGGAACGTCCCCAGCTGCCGGCACTTGGGGACGCTCCTTTTGGGCCGGCCGCTGGGGACAGCCCTTGTTGATTCGGTTGTGGGCGGCTACCCTACAGCGCCAGCGCGTCGGCGACTTCGGCTGCGCAGGCCAGGGCGTCTGCCATGGCGTTCACCACGAGCGAGCTGCCGTTGCGGGCGTCACCGGCCACATACACCGGCGCGGCATCTGCGGCGACACCCTCCGTGCGAGCCGCAAGATGCGAGCCCTCAGCGGCCATCACCGGCAGCGGACGACCAGCGGTGGCAACAGGCACGCTCACCGCATCGAACACGCCATGCTCGGGACCCGTAAAGCCGCAGGCGATAAGCACCAGCTGGGCCGGAACCTCGTGCTCAGAGCCCGCAATGCGCTCCGGCTTGCCGGCTGACCAATCCAGGTCGACCACGCGCAGGCCCGCGGCCGCGCCCTTCTTGTCAAGCAGCACCTCGAGCGTATCCACGCCCCAAGCACGCATCTCGCCGCCCATGGCAGCGATAGCCTCCTGCTGACCGTAGTCGGTCTTCTTAACGTTGGGCCACTGCGGCCAAGGGTTGCCGGCCGCACGCTTATCGGGCGCGGCCGGCAAGAACTCAAACTGACGCACGCTGCGCGCACCCTGGCGCACCGCGGTACCCACGCAGTCGTTACCGGTATCGCCGCCGCCAATGACCACAACGTCCAGGCCGTGTGCATCGATGGCAGGCTCGCCGCCATCGAGCACCGAGACGGTCGAAGCCGTCAAATAGTCCACGGCATACACCACGCCCGGGGCATCAATGTTCGCAGCCGAAAGCCCACGCGGAGCACGGGCGCCAGCAGCCACCACGACGGCGTCAAAGTCGTCGAGCTTGGCAGCAACCTTTGGATCGCTCACGTCGGCACTCAGCTCGAACACAATGCCCAGCTCGCGCATAAGTGCCACGCGGCGCTCGACCACAGACTTCTCGAGTTTCATGTTGGGAATGCCGTACATGAGCAGACCGCCCGGGCGGTCGTCGCGCTCAAACACCGTCACGCGGGCGCCACGACGCGCAAGCTCCCATGCTGCCACCAGACCAGCAGGACCGGAGCCCACCACGGCAACCGTGGGTGCGCCCTCCCCTGCCGGCTCAAAGCGACGCGGACCGCCATTTGCCCACTCATGGTCGCTGATCGCGCGCTCGTTGTCGTGAATCGTCGTGGGCTGGCCATCGACCGAGCCCAGGTTGCACGCGGCCTCGCACAGCGCCGGGCACACGCGGCTCGTGAACTCGGGCATGGGCGAGGTGAGCGACAGACGATCGGCAGCCTCGTCCCAGCGGCCGCGGTACACCAGCTCGTTCCACTCGGGAATCAGGTTGTGCAGCGGACAGCCACTCGGACGCGCCTTGCCAAAGCTCGCGCCCATCTGACAAAACGCCACACCGCACATCATGCAGCGACTCGCCTGGGCACGGCGTGCGTCGTCGTCGAGCTCCACGTACAGCGGATCGAAATCGCGGCTGCGCTCCTCCACGGGGCGAAGCTCGTGGGTCACGCGATCGATATCAAGAAAAGCACCGGGCTTACCCATGGCACTTACGCCTCCTTCTTGGTCGAAGCAACAGGGCTGGCAGCCACGGGCACAGCGCCCGCAGCACCGCCCGCAACATCAAAGCGAGCGACATCCGCGGCGCTCGCGCGACTGGTCACAATATCAAACGCCAGCTCCTCTGCCTGCGCATGCGTCTTGCCGGCGGCCTCGCCCGCGGCGACAATCGCCAGCACGCGCTCGTACTCGGTCGGGATGACCTTCACAAAGTGCTTGCTCATCGTCTCAAAGCTGTAGAGCAGCTTAATGCCGCGCGGGCTCTGCGTCGCGTCCACGTGCTCCTGGATGAGCTCGCGAATCTGCGCCAGCTCGCCGGCCGTCGGGGTCTTGAGCTCAACGCTCTCGTGGTTCACGCGGGCATCGAGCGTACCGTATTGGTCAAAGACATAGGCAACGCCGCCCGTCATACCGGCGGCAAAGTTCTGTCCGACCTCGCCCAAGATGAGCGCCAGGCCGCCCGTCATGTACTCGCAGCCATGGTTGCCGCAGCCCTCGACCACCACGGTGGCACCGGAGTTGCGTACGCCAAAGCGCTGGCCGGCCAGACCGTTAATGAAGCCGCGGCCGCTCGTGGCACCAAAGAACGCAACGTTGCCCACGATGATGTTCTCGTCGAACTTGTAGGTCGCATGCGGGTTGGGGCGCACCGACACCTCGCCGCCCGAAAGGCCCTTGCCAAAGTAGTCGTTGGCGTCGCCGCACACGTTGAGCGTAATGCCGCGCGGCAGGAAGGCGCCAAAGCTCTGACCGGCCGAACCGTCGCAATCGATGGTGATGGAGCCGGCGGGCAGGCCCTCGGGATGCGCCTTGGTCACCGCGTTGCCCAAGATGGTGCCCACGCAGCGGTTGACGTTGGCGATATCGGCGCGGAAGCGAATCGGACGCAGGTGCGCACGGGCATCGGCCGTATAGGGCACAAACAACGTGGAGTCGAGCGTCTTGTCGAGTTCGCTGTCCGCGGCCATCTGCGGCAGGAAGTGACGACCGTCGGCACCCGGAATATGGGCACCGAACTCGCAGGTCGCGCTCGCCAGCACGGGCGACAGATCGAGCAGGTTGGCCTTGCGGTTGCCCGGCACCTCAATCTGGCGCAAGCACTCGGGATGGCCGACCATCTCGTCGACGGTGCGGAAGCCCAGGCTCGCCATGACCTCGCGCAGCTGCTCGGCAACAAAGAGCATAAAGTGCTCGACGTGCTCGGGCTTGCCGCGGAAGCCGCGACGCAGGCGGCAGTTTTGCGTAGCGATGCCGGCCGGGCAGGTGTCCTGCTGGCAGTCGCGCTGCATGAGGCAGCCCATGGAGATGAGCGGCATGGTCGCAAAACCAAACTCCTCGGCACCCAGCAAGCAGGCGACGGCGACATCGGTGCCGTCCATGAGTTTGCCGTCGGCCTCGAGCACCACGCGCGAGCGCAGGCCGTTTTGCAGCAGCGTCTGCTGGGCCTCGGCAAGGCCGAGCTCCAGCGGCAGACCCGCATGCCAGATAGAGTCGCGCGCAGCGGCACCCGAGCCGCCATTGTGGCCGCTGATCAAGATCTTGTCGGCAGCACCCTTGGCCACACCGGTGGCGATGGTACCGACGCCGGCCTCGCTGACCAGCTTGACCGACACGCGTGCGCCGGGATTGGCGTTCTTAAGGTCGAAGATGAGCTCCGCCAGGTCCTCGATGGAGTAGATGTCGTGGTGCGGCGGAGGCGAGATCAGGCCGATACCGGGCGTGGACTGACGGACCTCGGCGATCCAGGGGTAGACCTTCTTACCGGGCAGGTGGCCACCCTCGCCGGGCTTGGCGCCCTGGGCCATCTTGATCTGAATCTCGAAGGCGCTGCACAGGTAGCGACTCGTCACGCCAAAGCGCGCACTTGCCACCTGCTTGATCGCGGAGTTCTTGGAGTCACCGTTGGCCAGCGGAGTCTCGCGACGCGGGTCTTCGCCGCCCTCGCCCGAGTTGGAACGGCCATGCAGGCGGTTCATGGCGATGGCCATGCACTCGTGCGCCTCCTTGCTGATAGAGCCATACGACATAGCGCCGGTGTTAAAGCGGCGAACGATGTTGAGCGCGGGCTCCACCTCGTCGAGTGCCACCGGGGTACGGCCGCTGGCGTCAAAGTCCAGCAGGTCGCGCAGGCGCACGGCGCGGCCGGTGCGGTGCAGGCGGGCGCTGTACTCCTTAAAGGTGTCGTAGCTGTCCTCGCGGCAGGCGGTCTGCAGCAGGTAGACGGTCTGCGGGTCGATGAGGTGATCCTCACCGCCGAGCGGGCGCCACTTGGTCAGGCCCAGCGTGGGCAGCTGCGCAGGTGCCGGGCTCTTAAGGATAGCGAGCGCGGCGTCGTAGCGCTCGTTTTGCTCGCGCTCAACGTCCTCGACACCCATACCGCCCACACGGCTCACCGTGCCGGCGAAGTACGCGTTGACAAACTCCGACGTAAAGCCCACGGCCTCGAAGATCTGCGCCGAATGGTAGCTCTGCACCGTGGAGATGCCCATCTTGGACATAATGGAAACGATGCCGGCGGTCGCGGCCTTGTTGTAGTTGGCGATGCCCTGCTCGGCCGTCACGTCCAGATCGCCGTGCGCCGCCAGGTCGCGAATGCACGCATGCGCGTTGTACGGATAGATGCCGCTCGCGGAGTAGCCCACCAGCGCCGCAAAGTCGTGCGGAGACACGGCGTCGCCACACTCCACCACAATGTCGGCAAAGGTACGCACGCCGGCGCGGATCAGGTGGTTGTGCACGCAGCCCACGGCGAGCAGCGACGGCACGGGCACCTCGTCCGCTCCGGCGCGATCGCTCAACACCACGATGTTCACGCCGTCGCGGACCGCAGCCTCAACGCCCTCTGCAAGCTGCTTGAGCGCAGCCTGCAGCGCGCCCTCGCCGGCATCGCGGCGGTAAACGGCACGGAAACGGCGGGTCTTAAAGCCAACACGGTCGATGGCGCAGATACGCTCGAACTCCTCCTCGTTGAGCAACGGGCGCTCCAAGCGAACCAGCTGGCAGGCCGTACGGGAGTCCTCGAGCAGGTTGCCGTGGTTGCCCAGGTAGAGCGTGGTCGAGGTGACCATATGCTCGCGAAGGGCGTCGATGGGCGGGTTCGTGACCTGAGCGAACAGCTGATAGAAATAATCGTAGAAGGAGCGCGTCTTCTTGGACAGGCAGGCCAGCGGTGCATCGATACCCATCGAGGCGAGCGGGGCCTTGCCCTGCTGGGCCATGGGGCGCACGACCTCGTCAACATCATCCCAGTGATACCCGAGCTTGGCCATGCGCACGGCGGCGGGCACCTCGGCGTCCTCGGCGGGCGCGGGCGCGACGGGCTTGTCGAGCGCGTCGACGGTCAGCGTCTCCTCGGCAATCCAGTCGCGGTAGGGCTTTTCCTTGGCGTAACGGGCGCGCAGCTCGTCGTTGTAGATGACGCGGCCGCGGGCAAAGTCGACCTCGAGCATCTGGCCCGGTCCCAGGCAGCCGCTCGTCAGGATGTTCTCGGGGCGCACCTCGATGGTGCCCACCTCGCTTGCCAGCATAAAGCGGCCGTCGCGCGTCACGTAGTAGCGGGCGGGGCGCAGGCCGTTGCGGTCGAGGGCGGCGCCCAGGGTGCGGCCGTCGGTAAAGGCGATCGCGGCCGGGCCATCCCAGGGCTCCATGAGCATGGACTGGTAGGCGTCGTAGGCGCGGCGCTCCTCGCTCAGGCTTTCGTTGTGGTCCCACGGCTCGGGCAGCAACATGGACGCGGCACGCGTAAGCGGGCGACCGTTCATGACCAAAAACTCGAGCACGTTATCCAGAATTGCGGAGTCGGAACCCTCGCGGTTGATGATGGGCATCACGCGCTCAAGATCGTGCTGCAGCACGGGGCTGTACAGGCTGGGTTCGCGGGCGCGAATCCAGTTGACGTTGCCCTTGAGGGTGTTGATCTCGCCGTTGTGGATGATAAAGCGGTTGGGGTGTGCGCGCTCCCAGCTGGGCGTGGTGTTGGTGGAGTAGCGCGAGTGGACAAGCGCCACGGCCGTTTTGACGGCGGCGTCGTTGAGGTCGATGAAGAAGCGGCGCATCTGCGTGGCCACAAGCATGCCCTTGTACACGATGGTGCGCGAGCTCATGGAGCAGACGTAGAAAATCTTGTCGCGCAAGGCGAACTCGGCGTCGGCCTTCTTCTCGATGGTGCGGCGGCACACGTACAGGCGGCGCTCGAAGGCGTCACCCGCAGGCGTGTCGTCGGGACGGCCCAGGAAAGCCTGCAAGATGGTGGGCATGCAGGCGCGGGCCGTTTCTCCCAGATCGTGCGGGTCGACCGGCACCTCGCGCCAAAAGAGCAGCGGCACGCCAGCCTCGGCGCAGCCCTCCTCAAACACGCGGCGAGCATCCTCTACGCCCTTGTCGTCCTGCGGGAAGAACAGCATGGCCACGCCATAGTCGCCCTCTGCCGGCAGAATCTGTCCGCACTTTTGAGCCTCTTTGCGGAAAAAGTGATGCGGAACCTGGAACAGGATGCCAGCACCGTCGCCGGTGTTCTTCTCGAGTCCCGTACCGCCGCGGTGCTCCAAGTTGACCAGAATGGACAGCGCGTCGTCCAGAATCTGGTGATGGCGCTCACCGTTGATATCGGCAAGCGCGCCGATGCCACATGCATCGTGGTCGAATTCGGGGCGATAAAGGCCCTGCTGCTGAGCGAAATCTGCCTGCATCGCGATCCTCCCCTAGATATTAGACAGTCAGTTGAATAGGCATGCTAGGAGCATCGCCGGCCCGTTGTGTTTCCCACCCGTTTCGAAACAATTGCGTAACGCACGAAACAAATGATCCCTTTTCCGGCATTTGGGTGTTCCTTTTCTGCCGGCAGTTTGGGGCACTCCTTATGTTAAGGGGCTGACGCAATGCGCCCCTTTGATCAAACGTGTACACCAGCGTCCAAACTTGTCGAAATATGACATCTTTGGAGGCTGATGTACACGTTTTAGTGCGGGGACAGTCAGTGCGCATGTCCTGGCCCCAAGGGATCATTCTGAAAAAGCGATACCGAGTACCTCAATTCCATATATTCATATTTGTTTAGTAGGTTGTAGACCATCGGGACCGAGAACTTACAGACAGGAGTCACTCATGGGCTACCCGTGCATTCATCCTACCGGCACCCTCATCTACAACAAAGAGCGTGCCTACAACGGCTACACCATCTTCCCCATCCCAGGCGGCGCGCCGCTCCTCGACATGAACGGTCGCGAAGTCAACCGTTGGGCGGGCCTGGGAGGCTTTCCCAACAAGTTGCTGCCGGGCGGCCAGGTCTTTGGCACCTCGGGCGCACGCGGCGGCGACTGGCTCCATATCAATTGCGTCTCGGAGCTCGGCCCGCGCTTTGACGGCAGCGATGCCGAGAAAAAGATCGGCTGGATTATCGGCCAGCACCACTTCCATATGATTCCCAAGGGCCTGCCCGGCGAGGGCGACCTGCTGGTCTTTGACAACGGCGGCGCCGCGGGATACGACGCGCCCAATGCCATCGCGCCCGACGGCACAAACGCCGTCCACCGCGATTATTCTCGCATCCTGCAGTTCAACCCAATCACGCTCATTACCGAGGGCTCCGACGGCCATCTGATCGAGGTCACGCCCGATCACGAGATTGTCTGGGAGTACCTGAGCCCGTACTTTAAGGCACCGGCACCCGGCTTTAGCTCCAACATGGTCTACCGAGCCTATCGCGCGCCCTATGAGTAGGTGCCGCAGGTAGAGCACGCGCCCGAGGTGTCGATTGAGCCCATCGACAACGCTGCCTTCCGCGTACCGGGCGCCTCGAGCGAAAAACTCAACGTGACCGCGGTCGGCGGCATCGACCCCTACCAGACTGCCTGACCGGCATGAATGCCGAGGACGAGGAATCCGACGAGGGCCACGCGGACTTTTGCATGATGCGCCTGGACACCGCCGAGCTCAAGGGCGACAGCAAGGCCCCCAAGTTCGGCCTGTAAGCCCACAGCTTCAAACATCTCAATCTGTAACAGGAGGAGCCGATTTTGGCACCTAGATGTTACAGATTGAGATTTTCTGCAGGATGGTTTTGGTTTATCTCGATCTATAACACGAAGGGCTAGTTTTGGCTGCCAACTGTTACAGATCGAGACATTCCATCCCATCCGTTTGGTGCAAACCTCAATAATCCCTTGGGGACGGAGGAAAACGGATCACCGAGGCGCCGCTGGCATTAGGTGATCCGTTTTCCTCCGTCCCCAAGGGATCAAAAGGGCCCCGGCCGAGAAATCCGACCGGGGCCCTTGGACAGAGCTATGTTCGGCTTTCGCCGTGCGCGTGCGAGTTACTCCTCGACGAGCTCAAACTGATCGGGACCGACGCCGCACACCGGGCACACGTAATCCTCGGGCAGTTCGGGCGTGTCGACCTCTACCTCGTAACCGCAAACGACGCACACGAACTTATAGGTCTTCTTCTCCTCAGCCATGATGTTCTCCTCTCGAACGTGACTGCTGATGTACTTCGATTATCAGTATAGATCCTCAATAATATAATGCAAGTATTCTTAGAACATTTCTAGCCTTGATACGACGAGGCCTTGGGCGGTGTCTTGCCCTTCAAAACCTTGTGATAGTAGTCATAGGTCAGCGGGGTCTCGCCGCTCAAGCGCTCGGCATCCTCGACCTCGCCGATAAAGAGCAGGTGCGTGCCCACATCCACGGTATCAATCAGACGACAGCTAAACAGCGCCGCCGCGTGCTCGGGCACATAGGGCATGCCCAGAGCGGTCTTGCGGGTCTCGTATTTGGCAAACTTGTCATAGTCGCTGCTGGTGCGGAAGCCAAAGTTGCCGATATAGAGCATGTCGGCCGTCTGGTCGATCACGGTCAGCGCAAAGGCCTTTGCCGATGCGATTACGCCGGACGTGACATTTTCCTTGTTCACGGCAATCGAAATGCGGGGCGGGGCGGACGTCACCTGCACCGCCGTGTTGATGACGCAGCCGGCACGCAGCCCGTCCGCCGCGGCGCTCACCACGTACAGACCACTCGGCATAGTAAAGAACGCAGTCTTGTCCATAACAATCACTCCCCTAGCTCGGGTCAGAACCTCATGGATGTATGTACCCACAAAATAGGCGGCACCCATAACGGACGCCGCCCCATACACATATGTTCCAAGATTGTAAGTCAGCCAAGTCCCTCCACCAAGTTGCGGTGAAATAGTTCCTGTTTGTCGGGTATTTGGCCTCAAACAGGAACTATTCCACCGCAACCTATATAGAACGCCTACCGGTTGCGCTCCTTGAGGGCGCGGTCAATCTCGCGCTGGACATCGCGTTTTGCCATATCCTCGCGCTTGTCGTAGAGCTTCTTGCCGCGACCGAGGCCCAGCAGCAGCTTTACGCGCCCGTCGGTATTAAAGTAGAGCTCCAGCGGCACCAACGCATAGCCACGGTTGCGCAGCTTACCGTCGAGGAAATCGATCTCCTTGCGGTGCAACAGCAGACGACGACGGCGATCAGGGTCGCGGTTCCACACGCCACCATGGCTATAAGGGTGGATATGCAGGCCAACGAGCCAGCACTCACCTCCGCGGATCAGCGCAAACGTGTCGGTAATCTGGCAGGCACGCTCGCGAATCGACTTGACCTCGGTGCCGCTTAGCTCAATGCCGCACTCAAAGGTCTCATCGATAAAGTACTCGTGATGTGCCGAGCGATTCTTGGAGATGAGCTTACGCTCGCGCTTACTGGGCATCGCCGGCCTCCTCGACATTGTCGGCGCCATTGCCGTCGCCCTCGCTCGCAGCCTCGCGCTTTGCCTTGCGCTCGGCGTTGAGCTCGGCATCGCTCTCGCGCACCAGCTTGATGATCGCCGCACAGGCCTCTTCGCCCACCAGGTCGCGGGCACGGACCGTCAGACGCGTTGCCTCCTGTTTGTCGCCGTCGCTCGCGGCGTCGGTCGCGCACATGATCAGGCAGATGGCAATCTCGGCCGAGGGCGAGGTCGGCACGCCCTGCAGCGACAGCTCGCCCATCACATGATCGTCGCTCTCATCGGCGGCATCCGGATAGGTTGTATGGATCTTGTTGAGCAGACGCGTCGTATGCGCATCGTTGGGCGCCAGGCGCAGCGCCAGGCGAGCACAGCCCACGGCAGCCGAGACGTTCTCGGTCTCGGGCTCCAAGAAGTACTGGCCCAAGTTGACGTAAGCGCGAGCGGCGCACTTGCCGTCACTCGCACGCTCCAACACCGAATACGAAAGCGAGGCCCACTCTTGCTTGTCCTCGAGCGCACGGAACAGCTCGGCCAAATCCAGGCGATAGTTGCAATTCATGGGATCCCAGCGCACGGCCTGCATCAGGGCATTGCGAGCGCTCACATAATCCTGCTGGCGAATGTAGGCAAACGCCATGTCGGAATACAGACGGTCAAACGGAACCTCGACCTGCACGAGTTCGCGCGGATCCTTTTCCACGCGACGGTATGCCAGACGCTCAAACTTGCTGTCAAAGCTAAAGTACTGGCGACCTTCCCCCGTCTTGCACTCGGCGTCGATATACTCCTCGGCGAGCTCCACCAGGCGCTCCAGCAGCGGTGTCGCCGTGGCCAGGTCGCCCTGCGCCAGGTAGTTCTCGGCATACGTGATGTCTTGCAAGCTGATGGGCAGGTCCATGGCTACTCCTCGAACGGAACGAAACGCGGCAGATGCCGCTTGCGGTCAATACACAAAACCCGGGTCTCTTACGAGGCCCGGGCGTTCAATTTTGGTAGCCCGTACCAGATTCGAACTGGTGATCTCCGCCTTGAGAGGGCGGCGTCCTAAACCGCTAGACGAACGGGCCATATGTAGCAAATGCAATGGCTGGGATGGAGGGAGTCGAACCCCCATTGACGGAACCAGAATCCGCTGTCCTGCCATTAGACGACATCCCAATGACTGCATCGCTGCGCTCGGCTGTGCCTTTGCGCAAGAAAGAAATATACGGGAAGTCCAACCGTGACGCAAGCCCCAATTTTGACTTTTTTGAAATTCAGTCAAATACGGCCAACACGTGAAGGACCTGTGAAGCACCAGCGACACGTACGGCGCCAAAGCCCGTAAAACAGCCCACATCTACCGCTGGTAGATTACAACAATGCAGCACTCACGGCGGATGGCACAATCGAGGCGTCATCATCGCACGGATATCGAGGCACCATGAATGAAGATCTTGATTACCTGTGGGAGGCCCTCGGTCTCGAGATAAGCGCCGCCCCATGGCCTGGCAGCGGCAAAATTCACCCCACGTTACGCCCCGCCATTACGGTGATGCAGGCAAAATACCGCCGTGCATCCTTTTTGATCATGCGGATGTCATGGCACGCGGGACTCCCCGACCTTAAGCGAATCCAGGCAAGCCTCGTCGAGCTGTCCGGTATGCCGACCGTCATATCCGAGGCGCATCTGGAGCAGCGCCAGCGTGAGCGACTGCAACAACAGCGGATTCCCTTTATCTGTCCCGGCGTTCAGGCATATCTGCCCTTTATGGACGAGGAATACTGGAGCGGCAAGCCCAACAAGCACGTAAAGGTCTACGATCCGCGCGAATGGGCACAGCTCGAGGATTGAGGCGAGCGAGCCCGCCAGCGGAAAAACACGTCCCACCCTGAGCACTCAAAACGGGACGCCATTTCCGATAGAGCCCTCAACCGGAAAGCGCATCCCACAATCAACGCCCAAAGCGGGACGCGATTTCCGCAGCCGCTACAGCAACGCCTCGGTCCAAGCCGCTTCCCTAAAGCCGGGAATCGCAAAGTCATCGCCCACCAGCAGCGGGCGCTTAACCAGCATGCCGTCGGTCGCCAGCAGCTCGTAGCACTCCCGATCCGTCATGCCCGCATCCAGGCGCGCCTTCAGGCCCAGCTCTCGATATTTCATGCCCGACGAGTTAAAAAAGCGTCGCACCGGCAGCCCCGAACGAGCAATCCAGGTCGCAAGCTCATCAGCCGTGGGATTGTCCAAAACGATATCGCGGTCGATATACTCAACCCCATGTTCGTCCAGCCATGCCTTGGCCTTTTTACAGGTCGAGCACTTGGGGTATTCAACAAACAGCACGGTCATGGGAATCCTCCGAATATAGATTGGCCAACGCAGGTACACGCCATACGAGGCGTCTTCGCATGATGGGGCAATTGTAGCCCACGGGTCACACGCTAAACGAACCGTACCCCGAATCCGCGCTTGATAAACGGCAGCAGCTCCATTGCCTCGGGCGTGATATGGCCCGCAACGTTCATGCGCTCGTCACCGGGAAGATCGACCCGCGCGACCTCAAGCTCGCCTTCGTAGCGCCCATATCCGCTATTGCTCACAGCGATCGACCCCGCCTTTCGAGGCAGACAGGTACCGGCGTCCGTCGGCACGGAATCCGGCTTAAGCGTCGTGCGTGACTCCTGAGACCTAAAGATGAGGGCGCTCGAGTCGGGCCGGTCGTGATGAACCTGCCCACGTACATAGGCATAGCCGGACTCAAGCTCGCATTGCAGGTCCACGTATCCGGCGGAAACTTGAGCAAACTGCGCCCAGCCCGCATCGGAAAGATCGGGGTCGCCGACCAACACAATGTCGCAATCGGCGCCATGTGCGAGCTCAAGCATATTGAGGGCAACCTTTGACGCGCGACCGCGCTGCGCCTCGACCGTCGGCAGCCCCTCGAATACCGGCCCGCGCACATTAGCATCGCCCGGCACAAAAGCCATGATTTCGAAGCCGAGCGCCGCAAGACGAAGATTCGTCCGAGCAATGTCCTCCAGAGCTAAGCCGGTATAAGGCTTGGGATAAAAATTGTGGCAGGCGGCAAAACGAGTCACATGGGCACCGGCTTCTCGCCACGATGCGATTTCATCAGAACTCACCGTCGAGGCATTGACCACAATGCGAAACACACCGGACAGCTCCGCGACCCGCTGGGCGCTAAAGCCATAATCCAAGCGCAGGTACTCCAGTCCCAGATCGCACAGGTCCTCGATGCGGTCAAGCCCGAGCAAATCGCACGTGCGCGGCCCAACATCTGCAATTAACGCAATGCCGCGGGAAGAAAGCAGCGACAGCACCTGACGAACCTTATCGGCATACGCCGCTCCCCCATCCTCGGGAATATGCAGCGAGGTAAACGCATAGCGCGCACCCGCCTCGGCACCGCGCTCAATCGTCCGCTCAATATCCTGTAGAGGGCTGGAAAGATAAATCGAAATACCCGTTTTCACGCTTCAACGCTCCTTTAAAAAAGGCCGGCGGAGCAGTTAGCCCCGCCGGCACAACCATAGCATCAAGAAATCTGCCGCGCGCCGCGCGCCCTGAGCAACACGACCCGCGCCATCAAACTACTCGCCAAAGAACTCGTTGATCTTCTGCTCGTCGACGCCAAAGAACCACGTCAGGACAAAGCCGGCGGCATAGGCAAGCAGCATAGCGGCAACGTAGCCGAGCTGCTGGCCAGGAACGACGATCAGCAGGCCAAACAGACCGGAAACGCCCTGAGAAACCGTGCCGATGTGAAGCAGCGCCGCGAGCGCGCCACCAAATCCGGCACCCAGGCAGGCCGTCACAAACGGGCGAACGAGCGGCAGCGTAACGGCATACATCAGAGGCTCGCCCACACCCAGGATTCCAACGGGAATGGACTCTGCGACGTACTTCTTGAGTTTGGTGTTCTTGGTCTTAAAGTACAGTGCCAGACCGGCGCCGACCTGGCCGCCGCCAGCCATCATAAGGATGGGCAGCAGGTAGTTGATGCCCTTGGTGGCGCCGTCGGGATCGTTGAGCATAGCGTGGATCGGCGTGAGAGCCTGATGCAGGCCAACGGACACCAGCGGCAAGAAGCCTGCCGACAGGATATAGCCACCCAGGACGCCCAGCTTCTCGAAGATAAAGGTCAAAACGCTAAAGATCGCCGCCGTCAGCCATGCGCCAACCGGCTGAATGACGAGCATCAGAGCAAAGGCACCGATGATGAGCACCAGCAGCGGGGACAGGAACGTGTCGAGCGCGTTGGGCATGGCCTTGCGAATCTGACGCTCCATCCAGGCGAAAAATGCGCCAGCGATGAGAGCCGCGATCATGCCGCCCGCTGCAGGGTTGTACTGCGCATTGGTGAGCGGTAGCAGAATGGCAGTGGCAGGATCAGCTCACGCCGCGCACCTATTGGGAATCGGCATTGCTCTTCTCATGACCACTCACCGCAGCACGGACATGGCCGCGCGCCCGTTCAAGAGCTACCGCAGCCTGCTCGGCATCGCAGTCCAGCAGCACCGAGACAATAGCGGTTTTTACGTGGCCGCCGGCATCTGCAAGCGCCTGAACAGCGCGCTCGCGCGTGCAGCCGGTCGCCTCCATCACGATGTTCTGGCCGCGCACCACCAACTTCTCGTTCGTCTGCTGCACATCGACCATCAGGTTTTGGTATACCTTGCCGATCTTGACCATGGCACCGGTCGAGATCATGTTGAGAATAAGCTTTTGAACCGTCCCCGCCTTGAGCCTCGTTGAGCCGGTCAGCACCTCGGGACCGGGCACGGGCTCAATGGCAAGATCTGCGCTCTCCCCGATCTTCGACCCTTGGTTGCAGGCAATTGCAATGGTCTTGCACCCAGTTGCCTTGGCGTACACAAGGCCGCCCACCACATAGGGAGTACGACCGCTTGCCGCCAGGCCAACGATAAGATCCTTGTCCGAGAGTCCACGCTCCCGCAGGTCGCTCGCACCAAACTCCTCGCTGTCTTCGGCACCTTCGACAGCCTTGATAAACGCCGTCTCGCCTCCGGCAATGAGCCCGACAATCAGATCGGGTGACACGCCAAACGTGGGCGGACACTCAGAAGCGTCGAGTACACCCAGACGACCGCTGGTGCCTGCGCCCATGTAAAAGACGCGCCCGCCGCGCTCGAGCGCCTCAGCAGCCCAGTCGATTGCCGTGGCAACCTGGGGCAACACTTTCGTGACCGACTGGACGGCACGAAGATCCTCATCGTTCATCGTCGTGACGATTTGCAGCGATGTCATCGTATCGAGGTCCATTGACCTAAGATTGCGTTGTTCGGTCGTGAATTTTGTTAAATCGAGTATTTCATTCACCTCATCTTTCCTGTTTCTCGATGTAGTTTTGCTTAATGACATGCGTCGCCCGTTCGTAGTCGCTGGCAACGTAAGCAGCGTACAGGGCATCGACAACCATAAGCTGGGCCATACGCGAAGCCATGGCACCGCTGCGGACCAAGGGTTCACTCGCAGCGACGCCGAGCACGGCATCGGCCATGGTGGCAAGCTTGGATGATCCATCTACTTTTGTCACGGCCACAACGGGACAGTTGTGGCGTTGAGCCTCGACGGTGCAGTCCAGCACCTCTTGCGTCAAGCCCGAGTAGCTAAAGGCGATTGCCATATCGCCCTCATGCATGTTCTTGGCACACAAGAGCTGATCATGCCAGTCGTCGTACAGATGGCACTCTTTGTCGACACGCATGAGCTTTTGCGCCAGATCGTGTGCGACCAAACGGGAGGCGCCGATACCGAACAGATTGACTGCGCGCGCCCGCTTAAGATGGGCTGCGCATCGCTCCAAAACGGCGTAGTCGAGTGTTCGCGCCGTCGCCTCGATCGTGCGCACGTTGCTTTTCATCACCTTCCCCACGATACGTTCGACGCTGTCATCCATGGAGATGTCCTCGAGGGCAACGTCTTTCTTGTCACCCAAGAGCGCCAGTTCGGCAATCAGTTCGCGCTGGAACTCCTTGTAGCCCGCAAAACCCAAGCGCTTGCAAAAGCGCAAAATGCTCGAGGGCGAGGAGAACGTGGCATCGGCAAGACCGCGGACGGACAGCCCGACAACCTCGTGCGGGCGAGCGCTTACATATGCGATGACATTGCGTTCCGCCGGGCTCGCGCTGAGCTCACGCTCGCGAAGCCGCAAAAGCAATCCGTTTGCCATCTCAAACACCTCCGTTGAGAAGAATTAAAGACCAACGAACGATTCGTACCGGATGCAAACAGCTTTTACGGTACATTGTGCCGCATCGTGGTGCACAAAGGGCGAGCGCTCTACCGCTCGCCCCTCAAATCCGACCGCTCGGAAATACGAGCAACACAAAATAATTCAACGAGGTCGCATTATCAGAAACGGGTTTGTTACCGGCTAGCGCCTCGCATGGGCGCCGATCGGCCGAGTCGCATGGCGCATCAACGCCGCCGCCAGCAATACCAACAGCATGGCGGTAACATAGCCCGCAGCATCGAATCCTAAGTCGACAACGTCGAAATGCCTACCGGGAACAAAGATCTTGTGTACCTGATCGCCAACGGAGCAGGCGGCGCAAAAGAGTAACACGGGCACGCAACGGGAGCATACGCTCCACGGACGCCTGGAAAAACAAACCACGACCACCGAGGCAAACAATCCGACGAAGAAAAACTCTACGGTATGGGCAACGCGACGGACGTTCATGCCCACCCACATGCGAATGAAAGCAAGTCGGCCAGACCGGACATTCGAGGCAGCCGAATCGGTGCCCCCGGTCATTCCGTTCTCCGTCTGAGCTTCACCCGTGGCATCGGCGGCCTGAACGCCCGCAGCCTGACCCTCCACCACACGCGCGGTGGACTCGCTCAGCAACGACGTCTGCACCGCATTTTGCTCCGTCAGCACCCAGATGCCCGCCAGCGTCGCAGCGAGCAGAACGATCGCGGTCCATCCGATTATTTGTTTTACGCGCGCCAAAGGCCAACCTCCGTTTTTTGGACATCAGCGAGTGTAGCCCCAAATGATATCGTCACCGTATCAAAATTTGAATCGCAACAGGAAGCAACAAAGCGACGCAAACCCCTACCCCGCCTCGCGCATCCAGCGATCGAACGTCCCCACGCACACGCCCAGGCACTTTGCTGCCTGGCTGCGGGTGATATCGCCTGCCTCATAGCTATCGCGCACCAGCTCAAACTGAGGAGGGCACGGCTTGCGAGGTCGGCCAAAACGAACCCCTCGCGCCCGCGCCGCCGCAATTCCCTCCGCTTGGCGCCGATGGATATTCTCGCGCTCCACCTGCGCCACGTAACTCAGCAGCTGCAGCACAATATCGGCAATCAGGGTGTTTGTCACATCCGGCGCACCGCTGACCCTGGTGCGCGTATCGAGCAACGGCATGTCCAACACCACTATGGCAACCCCGAGCTCCTTGGTAATGCGTCGCCATTCCTCAAGAATCTCGGAGTAGTTGCGGCCAAGTCGGTCGATAGAAAGCACCACCAGCACGTCCCCGTCTCCCAGGGTGCGCAGCAACTCGCGATACCGTGGTCGATCGAAGTCCTTGCCGCTCGCATGGTCGGCATAAATATTCTCCGAGCCCACGCCATAGGCGCCCAACGCGTCCAGCTGCCGATTCAAATTCTGATCGCGCGAACTCACCCGTGCATAACCGTACACCGTCGCCATCTCATCCCCGCTTTCTTGTAAACCCGCCAAAATGGGACAGGTTTATTTTGGTAGGTTTTACCTCTCAAATAGCAAGTAAGCGGGCGGCCGAGCAGACGGCAAGGTAAACACGATTAAAATGCGGAGGGCGGCCCCGAAAGACCACCCTCCGCTCTCCCGCCACGAGTCGGGATTTGGCTAATGGATAAGCTTGAAGTCCAAGTGTCCACGCGTGGTATTGACGCGCGAGACCTCGATAATCACGCGCTGGCCCAGTTCATAGCGAGTCCCCGTGTCGGCGCCTGTCAGTGTAAGCGCATCCTCGCCGAACTCGAACCACTCGTTACCCAGACTCTTAATCGAAACCAAGCCTTCGACCTGCGTCAGGTCCAAGCGCACAAAGAGGCCCATGCTGCTAACCCACGAGACGGTTCCGGCATAGCGCTCGCCCAGACGATCCTCATAGTACTGGGCGATCTTGACCTTTTGCGTCGCATGGCTGGCAGCATCGGCTGCGCGCTCGGCATCGCTGCAGGCGCGGCAGATCTGCGGCAGAATGCGCGGCAGCGACTCGCGCCCCTTGCCGATCAGCCGCATCGTGCGGACCAGGGCATCCTTGCCGCCGAGCCGCTCATAGGCCAACTGCAACTTGAGCACGCGGTGTACCACCAGATCGGGGTAGCGACGGATAGGACTTGTAAAGTGACAGTAGCACGGCGCGGCGAGCGCAAAGTGACCCTCGTTGCGCGGCTTGTACAGCGCGCGCTGCATACTGCGCAGAAGCAGCGTGTTGACGAGCGGTGCGTTGGCCGTACCGGTGGCAGCATCAACTGCAGCCTGCAGCTCATCGGGACTCCCTAGGGCAATACCGGCAGCACGGCGATCGTCGATAATACCCAGCTGAGCCAGTGCCACGGCGGCACCGTGCAGGCTGTCGGGGCTCGGATCCTCATGCACGCGATAGCAGGCCTCGATATCACGGTCTGCCAGCCACTCTGCAACGCACTCGTTGGCGAGCAGCATGGCTTCCTCGATAAGCGACGTGGCACACGAACGCTCACGCGCCACAATCTGCACGGGTACTCCGTCCTCATCCAATAGAGCGCGAATCTCGGCCGTGTCAAAATCGACTGAGCCGCGGGCGCGACGAATACGACGGCGAAGTTCGGCGAGTTCGTTGGCGGCCACGAGGAAATCGCCGAGGTCGACGTTATAGCCGCGAGCAGTTTCCTCGCATGCAAGCCCACGATCGAGCGCTTCCTCGCGCGAGGTCTCGGCAGCCTCAACATCCTCAGCGGCGCCTTCCAACACCGAATACTCAACCGCGCCGGCACGCACCAGCAGCGCCTCGGCGCCGTCATAGTCCATACGCACACGCGAGCGAATCACGCTGGGGTACGGATCGTAATGCCGCACGCGACCCTGCGCATCGAGCTCGATATCGACGGTAAACGCAAGACGGTCCTCGTCGGGGCGAAGCGAGCACAGGTCATTGGACAGACGTTCGGGCAGCATGGGAAGCACGCGATCGGCCAGGTACACCGATGTCGCGCGATGGCGAGCCTCAAGATCGATATGCCCGTCCCAAGCCACATAATGTGAAACGTCGGCGATATGCACACCCAGCTTGTAGCCACCCTCGGGCGTGCGCTCCAGCGAAATGGCATCGTCAAAATCGCGCGCGTCGACCGGGTCGATCGTGATGACAAAGCGGTCGCGCAGATCTCGGCGGAGCGGGTCCTTAAGCGCCGCGGACACATCGAGCGAAAGCCCCTCTGCCTCGTCCAGCGCGGCCTCGGGATAGCTATCGGTATAGCCGTAACGCGCCATCACATACTGAACGCCCAAATCGGGCGCGTCGTCTCCGCCAATGCGGCGCTCGATCGTCACAGTCCCCGATTCCAAGCGCGTCGGGTAGGTCAAAATGCGCGCGACAACGGCATCACCCGGATGGACGCCCAGGCGATCCGCCGAGGTATCCTCGGGCAGAATGAAGAAGTCGGCCTTCAGGCGCGAATCGAGCGGCTCGATCACACCAAGCGGACCGGCGGTCTGGTACGTGCCCACCACGCTTATGGCTGAGCGCTCAACCACGCCCTCGATCACGGCGCGACGCTCGCCATGCGGGCTATTCTTAATGCTCACGGCAACGGTATCGCCATCCATGATCTCACGCTTGCCGCGGCCCATGACTTTGTAGTCGCCATTCTCGGTTATGACATAGGCACTGTGCTCATGGAGCTGAACGCGCCCGGTCAGACTCGGACGGCGTTCGCTGCGCACCGGCCCGCGCTTATTGCGAACCCCGCGCTTATGCTTGTTATTGCGCCCCATGGCGCCTCCTTGCTATCGATTGCGAACTCCAAAGAGTCTACCCAAATGATTCGTTTTCCTGCCGTCCCCTAGGAATCAAAAAACGGGCCGCCCCATAAGAGACGGCCCGTTAGAAGGGATGAATTCCAGGCATGCCTACACGCGCAGGTAGCGGCGCATGGCGATGGCAGAACCAAAGAGACCGATAATCACGCCGACCAGAATCAGCGCAACATAGGTCACCAGGTAGTACTGTATCGGCAGGGCAAACGACATCCAGCCGATGCTCTCCTGCAGACGCGGAATCATCAGATTGCGCAGCAGCTCCAGAACGCCGATGGAAAGCAGCGAGCCCAAAATGGCCTGCAGTACGCCCTCAGTGATAAACGGGCCGCGGATGAAGCCGTTGCTGGCGCCCACCAGACGCATAATCGCGATCTCGCGACGACGCGCCGTAATGGACAGGCGAATCGTGTTGTTGATGAAGATGAATGCGATAAAGGTCAGAAGGCCAACGAGCACCACGGCAGCGATGCGGATGTAGTTGGTCACCTGGAACAGGCGGCTCACTTCTTCCTGGCCGTACAGCACGCTCGCGTTGACGTCGCCGTCATCCGCGATCTTCTGGAAATCGGCATCCTTCTTGAGCTTCTCGGCCGTGCTCTCGACCTTGGACGGATCGTCCATCTCAATTGCAAACGAAGCCGGCAGCGGGTTCTGGCCATCGAGCGCGCTCATGGTGGCGTCGGCGTTGCCCGACATCTTGCTCGTGTACTCGGCCAGCGCGTCGTCCTTGTCCTTATAGGTAACGGACTTGACGTTATTCCACGTCTTAAGCTCGGCCTCAAAAGCCTGAACATCGGCCTGATCGGCGTCATCGCTAATGAACGCGTTGATGACAACCTGATCCTCGACGGTGCCGATCACGGAGTTCAGCATCGCGGAGCCCATGATGAACAGGCCGATGATAAACAGCGAAAGGAAGATCGTGATGACGGCGCCGAGCGAGGTAGTCCAGTTACGGAAGAAGTGGCTGATTGCCTCTTTAAAAGAATAGCCCACGTTAGTTGGTGCCATAGTTGCCGTAACCTCCCCTCTCCTGATCGCGGATAACGTGGCCGCCCTCGAGGGCGATCACGCGACGATGCATGCTATCGACCATCTCGCGGTCGTGCGTGGCGACGATCACGGTGGTGCCGGTGCGGTTGATGCGCTCGAGCAGCTTCATGATGCCCAACGAGATCGCCGGGTCGAGGTTGCCCGTCGGCTCGTCGCAGATCAGTAGCGGCGGACGGTTGACCATGGCGCGGGCGACGGCAACGCGCTGCTGCTCGCCACCGGAAAGCTGGTCGGGCAGCGAGTCCATCTGATCGGCCAAACCGACCAGACGCAGCACCTCGGGCACCTGGCTGCGAATGACGCCCTTAGGCTTGCCGATGCACTGCAGGGCAAACGCCACGTTTTCGTAGGCAGTCTTTTGCGGCAGGAGCTTAAAGTCCTGGAACACGGCGCCAATCTGGCGACGCAGGAACGGAACCTTGCGGTTCTTGATCTTCATGAGGTCCTGACCGGCAACCAGGATGCGGCCGCTCGTAGGCTTGACGTCGCGGTTGAGCGTCGACAGCAGCGTGGTCTTACCCGAGCCGGAGTGACCGACCAGGAAGACGAACTCGCCCGGATAGATCTCGATATTGATGTCGTCGAGTGCAGGCTTGTTGGGCTGTGCCGGATAGATCTTGGTGACATGCTCCATAAGGATGACGGGCTCGACACCGGCCTGCTTGGCCATTTTCTTGCGGCTGGCCTGCGGATCGATGGGCGCAAACACCGACGTAAAATCGGGGTTGTTGAGCGCGTTATCGAGGCTTGCGACCTCGGCTGCCTGATCGCTCTCGACCACCGGGGCAGCAGGCTGCGTGGGATCGGGAATAACGGCAAAAAGACCGGACTGCGCAGGCTGAGGAACCGGCGTCGCAGGGGCCATGGGGTCGGGAATGCCGGCCATGGTAGCCTGCGGCGTGGCGGCGCCAGCCTGAGGCTGCTCCACGCGAGCGGTCACGGCCTGAACGGGCTCAAAACCCGCCGTGCCGGAAAGGACGACATCGCTGGTGGGATTGTAGGCAAAGGGATCGGATGCCGGCTGTGCCTGATCTGCCGGCTGAGCGGGGGCCTGAGCAACAGGCTGGCCCTCTGAATCCGGAGTGGCGAAACGACTGCCCTGGACGCCTGTCTGCGTCTTGGGGGCATCATCGCCCGCACCGGAGGTACGGAAGTGGTTACCCACTGGTGCTCCTTATCGTCGTGCGTTTAAACTACATGAGCGCTTTGTATTTTAGCAGCATTAGCTTTGCTGCACATAAGAAGCATGGCGTGCTTAGGGATCCCGTCGGTCCCGTCGGTCGGGCACAGGGTTACTCTCCAAATCGTCCTCGGACATGTCGGAGCCCCCGCTGTGCGCTTCGCGCGGCGGGGCATCTTTGGAAATTGCGGTGAAATAGGGGCTGTTTTAGCAGTTAAAGGGTCTAATCAGTCCCTATTTCACCGCAACTTAAAAAGGGGCGTCCTGCTGAAGGACGCCCCTATTCGGGTTTGGTCAAGTTGTCGAGACAATGTCTTGGCTCGTCTTGCCTTATGCCAAGAACTCCTTGGTGGTCGCCACGATGTTGGCGGCGTCCAGGCCATACTTGTGCAGGAGCTCGGCACCCGGGCCGGACTCGCCGAAGGTGTCATTGACGCCGATCTTCTTAAGCGGCGTCGGGCACTGCTCACACAGGACGTCGGCGACAGCACTGCCCAGGCCACCGATCACGGAGTGCTCCTCGACGGTCACGACGTGGCCGGTCTTGGTAGCGCTCTTGACGATCAGGTCGGCATCGATGGGCTTGATGGTGTGCATGTTGATGACCTCGGCATCGATGCCCTCGGCAGCGAGCTGCTCGGCTGCCTCGAGGGCCTCGCCGACCATCAGGCCGCAGGCGATGATGGTGACGTCGGCACCCTCGCGCATGACGATGCCCTTACCCACCTCGAACTTGTAGGTCTCGGGGCCGTTGATAACCGGCGAGGCCAGACGGGCAAAGCGCATGTACACGGGGCCGTCGCACTCGTAGGCGGCGCGCGTCACGGCGCGGGCCTCAACGTCGTCGGCGGGAACAATCACGGTCATGCCGGGGATGACGCGCATCAGGGCGATATCCTCGCAGCACTGGTGCGTGGCGCCGTCCTCGCCCACCGAGATACCGGCGTGCGTGGCGCCGATCTTAACGTTGAGGTGCGGGTAGCCGATGGAGTTGCGAACCTGCTCAAAGGCGCGACCGGCAGCGAACATGGCAAAGGTGCTCGCGAAGGCAACACGACCGGTGGTCGCGATACCGGCGGCGACGCCCATCAGGTTGCTCTCGGCGATACCCACGTCAAAGAAGCGTGTCGGGCAAGCGGCCTTAAATTTACCGGTCTGCGTGGCGGCGGCCAGGTCGGCGTCGAGGACCACAAAGTCGTCATGCTCGTTGGCGAGCTCGACGAGGGCCTCGCCGTAGCTTACACGCGTGGCGATTTTCTTGACGTCTGCCATCCTAGAGCTCCTCTCCGGCGGCCGTGAGCTCTGCCATGGCCTGCTCAAACTGTTCATCGTTGGGGGCCTTGCCGTGCCAACCAACCTGGTTCTCCATAAAGGACACGCCCTTGCCCTTCAGGGTCTCGGCGATAATGGCGGTCGGCTGGCCCTTGGTAGCGCGAGCCTCGGCAAAGGCGGCGCGGATCTGGTCGAAATCGTTACCGTCGGCGAGCTCCACCACGTGGAACTTAAAGGCGCGGAACTTGTCGGCGAGCGGCATGGGATCGTTAACCTCCTCGACGGGGCCGTCGATCTGAAGGCCGTTGTGGTCGACGATCACACAGAGGTTATCGAGCTGCTGGTTGCCGGCAAACATCGCTGCCTCCCAGACCTGGCCCTCCTCGCTCTCGCCATCGCCCAGCAGGGCGTAGGTGCGGTAAGTATCGCCCCAATGCTTGGCGGCAACGGCCATGCCCACGGCGGCGGAGATGCCCTGGCCGAGCGAGCCGGTGGACATGTCGACGCCCGGGGTGTCGTTCATATTGGGATGACCCTGCAGGTGGCTACCGATATGGCGCAGCGTCTCGAGGTCCTCCTTGGGGAAGAACCCGCGCTCGGCGAGCACGGCGTACAGGCCAGGCGCGCAGTGGCCCTTGGAAAGCACAAAGCGATCG
This sequence comes from uncultured Collinsella sp., assembly GCA_902496945.1. Classification (GTDB taxonomy): domain Bacteria; phylum Actinomycetota; class Coriobacteriia; order Coriobacteriales; family Coriobacteriaceae; genus Collinsella. The sequence continues at coordinate 17,913 of CABVDE010000015.1, read as the reverse complement.
CGGTCGGCCTTGCGGGGATCGGCCGGGTCGACGTTCATTTCCTCAAAGTACAGATAGGTCATGATGTCGGCAGCGCCGAGCGAACCGCCCGGATGGCCGGACTTGGCAGCGTGCACGCCGGTGACGATGCCCTTCCTTACCTCGTTGGCAACCTTTTTGAGCTCTTCGTCGCTCATTGTGCCTTCCTTTCATCCTCTTTAGACAAGATGCGCACGGCACAGAAAGGTAGTCCCAACCCAGCCGCGATGCACGTACGCCATCCATTATGCGGGAAAGTGAAGTCTTTACCAGAGTTTTTATCAGTATTTGAGCAATTGAGCAGGCAGACGCCCTGATGAAACGGTTTAGCAATGTGAACGTCTTTTGGATGCGGGCACGCTCAATCCTACGCGTTGATGTCCTTAAAGCCCTCGCCGAATGTTTCCGTAACGTCGGCAACCGTCACGATGGCATGAGGATCGCGCTCGCGCACAATGGTCTTGAGCGCGTTGAGCTCTCGACGGCTCACGATGACCATAATCACGGGCTTCTCGGCACCCGAATACATGCCGGTCGCCTTAAACTTGGTACAACCACGACCCAGGCCATACATGATATCGGCAGCGATATCAGGGAACTTGTCCGAGATGATGAGTACCATACGGCGTTTGTTGCCACCATCGACCACGGCATCGATCACGTAGCCGCTAATGACCATCGAAAGACCTGCATATAGTGCGTTTTCGATTGAAAAGACCGGAGCCGACAGCGCGCATACGGCAACATCGATCGCCATGACGGTCGAGCCCACGGGCAGTGAGGTATTACGTGAGATGATTTGGCCAATCGTGTCCGAACCGCCGGTATTGGCGCCGGCGCGCAGCACCATGCCGTAACCGATGCCCGTAATAATGCCGCCCCACATGGCAGGGAGCATCAGGTCCGCATCCGCCAAAGGCGCTACAAACGGGGCGAACAGGTCGGTAAAAAAGCCCAGCAGCACAAAACCCGTGGCCGTCTGCACCACGTAGAACATGCCGCCCTCGCGCATAACGATCAGCAACAGCAAGGCGTTCATCACGATCGTCTGAATACCGACGGGAAGCGATAGGCCGCGCGATGCGCCGACCGCCTGGATAATGGTAGCAAGGCCCGTAACGCCACCGGCCGCAAGGCCGTTGGGAATCAAAAACAGGTCGGTCGCGATGGCGGCCAGAGCGCACCCCAACATAATCTGGGGCAGGTCGTGAAAGAAGTTCATCGAAAGAATGCGCTTGATGTCCATACGATATGCCATGCTACCTCCCTCAAAAAAGCGCACCCAAACGGATGCGCTTCGAACTTCTTGCTGTATTCGATTCTACCGATTCGCCGAACAAAAACCACCCCTGCGCAAGGTTTATCCTGGATACAAACCCGTCCAACCGTTGGGCTTAGCATCGGCTTGAAGCCGCCCGATGTTTTAGGCGTCCGGCGTTTCCGCATCGGCGTTGCCGGTGGCCCAGCGATGGTAGCCAATCACAAACGGATCCAGGTCGCCATCGTCAAGAACGGCCTCGACGTTGCTGGTCTCCACGCCCGAACGCAGGTCCTTGACCATCTGGTACGGGTAGAGCACGTAGCTGCGAATCTGGTTGCCAAAACCAATCGTGGTCTTGGGTCCGCGGATCTCATCGAGTGCCTCGGCGCGCTTCTCGAGCTCGATCTCGTACAGGCGAGCCTTGAGGATCTGCATGCACGCGGCCTTGTTTTGAATCTGGCTGCGCTCGTTTTGGCAGGTGACCACAATGCCGCTGGGAAAATGCGTCACGCGCACGGCGGAGTCGGTGGTGTTGACGCCCTGACCGCCCGGGCCGCTCGCGTGGTACACGTCCACACGGATGTCGTCGGGACTGATCCCGATGTCGATATCGTCGGGCAGCACGGGGATGACCTCGACGCCGGCAAACGTGGTCTGGCGGCGCTTCTTGTCGTCGGTGGGGCTGATGCGCACCAAGCGGTGGACGCCGGCCTCGGCACGCAGCATACCGAAGGCGTCCTTGCCCTCGACGGTAAAGGTCGCGCGGTCGATGCCGATGACCTCGGCCGCGGGACAGTCGTTGATGGTGACCTTCCAGCCGCGACGCTGGCAGTACTTCATGTACATCTTAAAGAGCATGAAGGTCCAGTCCTGCGCCTCCAGGCCACCCTGTCCGGGCTTGATGGTCACAATGGCATCGCCGTGATCGAACTCACCGGTAAACCAACTCGAAAGCTCAAGCTCATCGATGGCGCGAGCCAAGCGCTCGGCCGTGGCTGCAGCCTCCTCGCGAAGGGCTGCGGCATCGGGGTCATCCCCCATCTCCTCGGCAAGCTCCAGTGCGGCGCGGGCGTCAGACAGGTCGCCGCGCGCGGTGTCCACGGCAGCGATATCTTCCTTGGTGCGCGCGATCTCCTCCATGGTGGCACGAGCGGCATCGGCGTCATCCCAAAAGCCAGGGGCCACGCTTTTGGCCTCGAGCTCGGTCACGCGCGTGCGCTTCTCGTCCAAATGGAGATACGACTCGACCTCGCCGAGCCGGTCCGCAAACGCGTCCAGCTCGGCGGGCGTTACCTCTAAAGCCTCGGTCATTAACGATTCCTGCCGTGGCAGTGCTTGAACTTCTTGCCGCTACCGCAGGGGCACGGGTCATTGCGGCCCACGTTGACGTACGGATCGTCGCTCTCGGATTTGCGGTAGGTAGTCACCTTGCCGCCGTTGTTGACGGCAGCCGGTCCACCCTGGACGGCAGTGCGCGCCTGCACCTGTGCCTGCTTGCGCAGCACCGAGTCGCCGTTGTCGCCATCGACCTCGGCAGGACCGGAGAAGTGCGCGCCCTCGAGCGCGGGGTCCTCTTTGTGCTCCACAGCCTGCGGGGCGGCCTTAATCTCGATGCGCAGAACGGTGCGCAGGTAGTCCTCGTACATGGTGTCGACGAGCATCTGGAACGCGCCGTAGGCCTCGGTCTTGTACTCGACCAGCGGGTCGCGCTGGCCAAAGCCGCGCAGGCCGATGCCGGTCTTGAGGTAGTCCATCTCCTGCAGGTAGTTCATCCAGCGGGTATCGATGACGCGCAGCATGACCTGGGTGTTGAGCTCGCGCATCAGGTCCTCGCCCAAGCGCTCGGCCTTCATGTTGTAGCACTTCTCAACGTAGGCCAGAACATCGGCAGCCAGGGCCTCATAATCCTCGTCGGGGAACTTCGGCGTATCGATGTGGCCGGTGAGCTCCACAACCCACTTGCGCAGGCCCTCCAGGTCGCGCTCGCCCTCGTGACTGTCCTTGGTGCAGAACTCCTGCACGCAGCGGTACACGGTGTCGTGCATGACCTCGGTGATGTGGTCGGTCAGGTCCTTGCCGTCCAGAATCTTATTGCGCTCGGCGTAGATGACCTGGCGTTGCTTGTTCATGACGTCGTCGTACTCAAGGACGCTCTTACGCATGGAGAAGTTGATGCTTTCGACCTTGTGTTGGGCGCTCTCGACGGCCTTGGAGATGATCTTGTGCTGGATGGGCATATCGTCGCCCATGTCGGCCGTGACCATCATCTTGGAGACGCGGTCCATCTTGTCGCCGCCGAATAGGCGCATGAGATCGTCCTCAAGAGACAGGTAGAACTGGGTCTCGCCCGGGTCGCCCTGACGACCGGAACGGCCGCGCAGCTGGTTGTCGATACGACGGGACTCGTGGCGCTCGGTGCCGATAACGGTCAAACCGCCAGCGGCAAGCACGCGCTCGCGCTCGGCCTTGCAGGTCTCCTTTGCCTCGGCGTTAAACTGCTCGAGCTGCTCGGGTGTCACGTCCTCCATGGTCAGGCCCTCGTACTCCAGGCGCTCGCGCACCAGCTCGTCGGGGTTGCCGCCCAGCAGGATGTCGGTACCACGACCGGCCATGTTGGTGGCGATGGTCACGGCGCCGTAGCGTCCGGCCTGGGCAACGATGCGGGCCTCGCGTTCATGGTGCTTGGCGTTGAGGACCTCGTGTGCGATGCCGCGCTTGGTAAGGGCGGCGGACAGCTTTTCGGAGCTCTCGATGGAGACGGTGCCCACCAGGACCGGCTGGCCCTTGGCGTGACGCTGCTCGACATCGTCGGCGACGGCGTTGTACTTGGCCTGAATGGTGCGATACACCAGGTCCTCGTGGTCAACACGCTGCACGGGCTTGTTGGAGGGGATGACCTCGACGGGCAGCTTGTAGATCTCGCGGAACTCGGCATCCTCGGTGAGCGCCGTACCGGTCATGCCGGAGAGCTTGTCATACAGGCGGAAGTAGTTCTGCAGGGTGATGGTGGCCAGGGTCTGGTTCTCCTCGCGTACGAGCACGCCCTCTTTGGCCTCGATGGCCTGGTGCAGGCCCTCGGAGTAACGGCGGCCTTCCATAATGCGGCCGGTGAACTCGTCGACGATCTTGACCTCGCCGTTGGTGACCACATACTGCTTGTCGCGGTGGAACATGTACTGGGCCTTCAGCGCCTGCTGCAGGTGGTTGACCAGCTGGCCGGAGAGATCGGCATAGATGTCATCGATACCCAGGCGGCGCTCGATCTTCTTAAGACCGCGCTCGGTGGCGGCGATGGTGTGCTTGGCCTCGTCCATGACGTAGTCGCCCGTGGGCTCCACGTCCTCGGCGGCGGTGAGCATGTCGTGCGACACGTCCTCGCCGCGCTCAAGGCCACGCACGGCACGCGCGAAGTCCTTGTAGGTACTGGCGGACTTGGTGCCAGCGCCCGAGATGATCAGCGGGGTGCGGGCCTCATCGATCAGGATGGAGTCAACCTCGTCGACGATGGCGTAATTGTGGCCGCGCTGCACGCGTTGCTCGGGACGGGTAACCATGTTGTCGCGCAGGTAATCAAAGCCGAACTCGGAGTTGGTGCCATAGGTGACGTCGGCCTGGTAGGCCGGGCGCTTGAGCTCGAGCGGCATGTTGTTCTGGAGCAGACCAACGGTCATGCCCAGGTACTTATAGATGCGGCCCATCCACTCGGAGTCGCGCTTGGCAAGGTAATCATTGACAGTAACGACGTGCACGCCCTTGCCGGCAATAGCGTTGAGATAGCCGGCCAACGTGGAGACGAGGGTCTTACCTTCGCCGGTCTTCATCTCGGCGATGTGGCCCTCGTGCAGCGCCATGGCGCCAATGAGCTGAACGTCAAAGTGGCGCATACCCATGGTGCGCTTGGAAGCCTCACGCACGGTGGCAAAGGCCTCGGGGAGCATGTCGTCGAGCGACTCGCCGTTGGCGTAACGCTCGCGAAACTTATCGGTCTGGCCGCGGAGTTCCTCCTCGGTCATCTTCTCAAACTGGGGCTCAAGACCGTTGATCTGGTCGACGATCTTGTAGTAGCGCTTAAGGTCCTTATCGGATCCAAAGGACAGCAGCTTTGACATGAATCCCATATAGTTTTCCTTTTTGGCCATCGCCCACGCCGTGCAGCTGCGGGCGAGTTAAACACAGATAATTGTACTTTAGCCAAACAAGGCGCGGCCCATACGGTCGACCTCGACCGCCACGTAATAACTACGACCAACCTGCCACAATGGGACAGGTTTATTATGGCATGTTTTATCTGGGCAAACGCCATCTCCCTGCCAATTGGTGCCATGGGGACAGGTTAGTCTGCACTAATAAAAAGAAAAGGGCCGCGCACCCAAATGGATGCGCGGCCCTCATGCCATGAATGCGAGTGATTCCGCGGCGAGCTATTTACTCAGCAGCCTCGGTGGTCTCGGCCTCGGCAGCGGCCTCCTCGACGGGAGCCTCTGCGGGAGCCTCGGCGGCCTGCTTGGCAGCCTCCTCGGCAAACTTAGCGGCACGCTTAGCCTTCTCGGCGGCCTTAGCCTCAGCGGCGGCCTTGCGAGCAGCCTCGGCCTCAGCGGCCTTGGCGGCCTTGGCGGCCTTGGCCTCCTCGGCCTTCTTGAGCTGGGCGGCAGCGGCGCCACCGAACTTGTCGGCGAAGCGCTGGACGCGTCCACCGGTGTCGACGAACTTCTGCTGGCCGGTGTAGAACGGGTGGCACTCGTTGCAAAGCTCGACCTTCATCTCGGACACGGTAGCGTGCGTCTTGAAGGTGTTGCCGCAGGAGCACGTCACCGTGCACTCGACATACTGGGGATGGATACCCTGCTTCATGGTAGGACTCCTTATTGGTCAGGCGCTGGTTACCGATCAGCGCATAAGGCATCTTGGTTTCCGACCAAGACAACAAACTCGGCTATGGTACCACGGCGCCGCGCGTCCCACAAAAGGTTCACGGTCTTTGTGCAATGCGATATGCCCAACCGCAGCGAGCACGCACCCCATCGAACCTTCACCCATGTTGCAGACGTGTAACGCCGCAGCAAAGGTGCCCCTTTTTGCGCAGGACAGGTACAATGATGAACACTGTACCGTAGCGGAGCGCCCCGCGCGCGCCGCAACCACGCGAAAGGGTTTCCCATGGCCGAGATCTCGTCCTCCCGTATCGTCATCACCGTCCTTGGCAAGAACCGCCCCGGCATCGTCGCCGGCGTCACCCGTGTTCTGGGCGAGGCCAACGTCGACATCCGCGACATTACGCAGTCCATTATCGAGGACATCTTCACCATGACCATGATGGCTGACACCGCCGAGTCCAAGCTCGACTTCGCTGAGCTGCAGAAGGCGCTGGCAGAGGCCGGCGAGCTTTCGGGCGTCAACGTGTCCATCCAGCGCGAGGACGTCTTTAACTTTATGTACCGCCTGTAGCGAACTGTACCGCCTGTAGCGAACAAGCCGCTGGGGATAGCCTGACGCGCGCATGCCCATGCAAGCCACCCCGATGCGGCCCGGAGAGGAGCGCGCATGGCCTACGACGCCAAGAAAATCTATTACCGCTTCGATGATCACCTGAGCCGCCTGGTTCTGGATTACGAAGCAAGCCGCCAGATTTCGCCCGAAAGCGAAAACCTCTACCACGGTCTGCCGACCGACCCTTATGACGAGGGCCTGTTTGTCGAGCACAATGTCAAGCGCGGCCTGCGCAATGCCGACGGCTCGGGCGTGGTCGCGGGCCTCACTCGTATCTCGGATGTGCACGGCTACAACAAGGTCGACGGTAAGGTCGTGCCCGATCAGGGCAAGCTCACGCTTCGCGGCTACAGCATCGAGGATCTGGTCAACAATGCCCAGGCCGAGAATCGCTACGGCTACGAGGAAGTCGCCTATCTGCTTATCACGGGTTCGCTGCCCAACAAGGAAGAGCTCGACGGCTTTTGTGAGCGCCTGGGCGCCTTTAGACATCTGAGCGACGAGTACGTTAAAGAGTTCCCTATGACCACGGTGTCGTCGAGCATCATGAACGTGCTCCAGCGCGCCGTACTGTTGCTCTACGCCTTCGATGCCGAACCGGACGTGATCACGCCCGAGCACGAGATCGACGTGGCCATCTCCATGCTCGCACGTCTCCCGCGTATCGCCGCCTTCGCACACATGGCCTCAGTCGCCAAACTTCGCGGCTCCGAGGTTCACGTGCCGCACCCCACGCCCGGTCTCTCCACCGCCGAGACCATCCTACAGGTCCTGCGCGGCGGCATGTCGTTTACCCGCGATGAGGCGATGCTGCTCGACGTTATGCTCATGCTGCATGCCGAGCACGGCGGCGGCAACAACTCCACCTTCGCTTGCCGCGTGCTGTCGTCTTCGGCCACCGACCCATATTCCGCCTACGCCGCGGCTATCGGCTCGCTCAAGGGCCCGCGCCACGGCGGCGCCAATGCCAAGGTCGTGTCTATGCACGAGGACATCCGTGCGCATGTCTCCAATTGGGAGGACGAGGACGAGGTCGCGGCCTACCTGGGCAAGATCCTCGACAAGCAGGCCTTCGACGGCACGGGCCTCATCTACGGCATGGGCCACGCCGTCTATACGCTTAGCGACCCGCGCGCCGAGGTCTGCCGCCGTTACGCGCGCTCACTGGCAGCCAAGAAGGACCTGGGCGAAGAGTTCGCACTCATCGAGCGCATCGAACGCCTGGCACCGCAGGTGATGCGCGACCACGGCATGACCAAGCCTATCTGCGCCAACATCGACCTGTACACAGGCTTTATCTACAAGATGCTCGACGTACCCGAGACGCTTTTTACGCCGCTATTCGCCGTCGCCCGCATGGCCGGCTGGTCGGCACACCGCATGGAAGAGCTCTTCTGCGCGCACCGCATCATCCGCCCCGCGTATCGCCCGGTTATCGATCCGCTGGAGTACAAGCCGCTCGCCGACCGCTAGGACGCGTACCGCTATAGATCTTGAGCGTGGCCAGGGCCCCAAGCCCTCGGCCACGCTTTTTATGTCTCTTGGAAAGGACCACATCAGATGATTGTGTTTTCCGATATGGATGGAACGCTGTTGACGAGCGACAAGCAGATGAGCGACGCCACGTGGGCAATGCTCGACGAGCTTGCACGTCGTGGCATCGAATTTGTGCCCTGCACGGGCCGTCCGCTGTCGGGCATCTTTGAGCCCATTCTCGCCCATCCCGCCGTACACTACGCGGTCTGTGCCAACGGCGCCAGCGTCTGGCAGCTCGACGAGGATACGCCCACCGACGCCTCGCGCGCCACGTGCATTTTGAGCCGACCGCTCGACCGCGCCATCGCCCACCGCATCCACCGTATTGCCGCTGGCCACGACGTTACCTTCGACATTTTCGCCGACGGCCAGTGCTTCCTCTTCCGCTCGCTCTACGAGCGCCTGGACGAGTTCTGCGGCGGCGATCCACATATTGCCGGATCACTCAGGCGTACGCGCACGCCCATCGACGTAGACGTCGACAGCAAGATCGACGAGGTCGATACGCTTGAGCGCATCGCCATGTATTGGCACGATCCGGCCGACCGCGACGCCATCGCCGCAGCGCTCGATACACTCGACAGCATCGAGGTCACGCGTTCGTACGCCATGAATATCGAGGTCATGGGCGAGGGCGCTACCAAGGGGACGGCCCTCACGTGGCTATGCGAGCACCTGGGTGAGCGTCTCGCCGACGCCTGGGCCTTCGGCGACAACATCAACGACATTCCCATGCTGCAGGCAGCGGGCCACGGCATGGCCATGATCAACGCCGAGCCCGAGGACCGCGGCGCCGCCGACGCCATCACCGAGTTCGACAACGACCGTGACGGCGTCGCCCGCACCATCATGGCCGCCCTCGCCTAGCGGCAGCTACCCCGCCCCCAAATGCCGGCCTAGGCGAGGCTCTCCAGCACGCGACGGAGCTCCTGCTGGACGGCGTGGTCGCGGTTACAACCCACCACGCGGTCGGCGACGGCCTTAAGCGCAGGCCGTGCGTTTTCCATCACGCAACCCATGCCGACAAAGCGAATGATCTCGTAGTCGTTCATCGAGTCGCCAAACGCCATGACCTCGTCGCGCTCGACGCCATAGTGTTCCATGAGCTGCTCGATTCCCGATGCCTTCGACACGCCCGATTGCATGGCGTCGATCCAGGCGTTGCCCGAGGGCGCGAAAGCGAACAGGTCGCCCAGCTCGCGCTGCAACACGTAGGCGTTGTCCATCACGTTGCCGTCATCGCAGATAATCGATGCCTTGATGATATTCACATGCGGGTCGGGCAAGCCCCAGATGCGCTCGGCATTGGGCAGATCCTTGTCAATCTCGCGGACAAACTTGTCCTCGTCGTCGAGCAAAAAGGATTTGGTGCGATCGAAGAGCGCCAGATGCATGTTGGGAAACATCTTGACCGTGCGTGCGAGCTTGCGGATCGCGAGATGTGAGTAAACCTCGCGATCGACCTCGACCCCCTCCGCATAGACTTGGGCGCCGTTCGCCGCGACAAAGTCCATCTTGTCGATCACGGGCGCAAAGAATTCGCACAGGCGGTCGTAGCGGCGGCCCGACGACGCGGCAAAATGCACGCCACGCTCGCGCAGAGCCTCAATCAACTCGTATGTCTCGGGCGGAACCTGGCTGTTCTCATCAAGCAGCGTGCCGTCCATATCGGATGCAATCAATTTGATCATAGAAAAGCTCCTTTCGGGCTTGATGGAATCAGACATATATCCAACTCCACCGTACCCAAAAGGAGCTCGAGCAGACCGCCCAGACAAAACCATTACAAGGGTCTGGCGGACGTTTCACATTCCTCGGCGCCGCGCGACACGCGTGCGGCGCCGAGAAGCTTGTCAAAGAGTGTCCCGGGCGACTAGTCGTTTAAGAACGTCCAATGACTAGTCGGCGTAGGTGAAGGTCGTAACGTCGAACATGCCCTCGGGGCGGATGCGGAGCGTCGGAATGACCGGCAGGGGCAAGAATATGATGCCCATGATGGGGTCGAGTGGCGGCTCGATGCCCATGGCGCGCGCCTTGACCATAAAGTCGTCGTGCTGCGCCGCGACATCCTCGGCCGTGCCCTCGCTCATCAAGCCGCCGAGCGCCAGCGGAATGCGCGCCACGACCTCGCCGTTGTGCACCAGTACGTGGCCGCCCTGGCCCACGGCCTCAACGGCAGCCATCATATCCGCCGCATTGTCGCCCACAACGCACACGTTGTGTGAGTCGTGACCGATCGTCGAGGCGATGGCGCCGCCCGTGATGGTAAAGCCGCGCACCCAACCACGGCCGATATGCTTGCCGACCAGACCCAGACCCGCGGGGCCGTCACCGTCGACGCCCTCGGCCTGCAGCGACACGCCACGGCCATGGCGCTCAATCAGCATGATGCGGCGCAAGTCCTCGGCGCTCTCGGGGCGGGCCATACCCGTGATAGCCATACCCGGGATGACATCGATAGCGGCCTCGCCCGGCTTAAAGGCATAGTCAAACACGTCGAGCGAAAGCTTCGGCAGCTTAACGGAGGCACGCAGCTCGTCGGCAAGAGAGGCGACCTCGGCAGTCTCGGGCGCGACCTCACCCACAAAGGCGCCATCCTGTGCCACGAGCGTACCGGCGGCATACACGCGATGCGGAGCCGCGGCGAACGTCAGGTCGTTGAGCACCAGTAGGTCGGCGCGCTTGCCCGGGGCGATAGCGCCGCGGAGCTCATGCGGGTCGCGGCAGCCGTGATCCAGGCCAAAGGCCTCGGCGACAGAAAGCGAAGCCATGGAGATAGCGACCACCGGGTCGATGCCGGCCTCGATGGCCACGCGGCAGGCATTGTCGATCATGCCGGTCGAAAGAGCATCGGAAGGAGCGCGGTCGTCGGTCGCAAAGCAGCAACGGCGGGCGCGGGCGGGGTTCTCCAGCAGCATCGGGGACAGATTGGCCAGGTCGTGGCTGCACGTGCCCTCACGCAGCATCACATACATGCCGCGGGACAGCTTGTCGAGCGCCTCCTCGGGAATCGTCGACTCGTGGTCGGCGATAATGCCCGCTGCGGCATAGGCGTTGAGGTCCTTACCGGCAACGAGCGGCGCATGGCCGTCGACCTGCTTGGACGGCGTCTGGTTGGCGGCATCGATGCGGGCGCAGGTTTCGGGATCGGCCATAAGGACGCCCGGCAGGTTCATCATCTCGCCGAGACCAAAGACATCGCCCGGATACTCGGCAAAAAACGCCTGCATATCGGCGGCGGAAATGACGGCGCCGGCCTGCTCATCGGGCAACGCGGGCACGCACGAGGGCATCATGTACTTGATGGAGATGGGTGCGCGACGACCATCCTCGATCATAAAGCGCAAGCCGTCCAGACCGGCAACATTGGCAATCTCGTGGCTGTCGGCAATAGCAGTGGTGGTACCGCGCGTCGCGGCCATACGCGCATACTCGGCAGGGCGGATGTTCGAAGACTCGATATGCAGGTGCCCGTCAATAAAACCGGGAGCAATATAGCGGCCCTGGCAGTCGATGACCTCGGCCGCCTCGTAGGTGCCGGCGGCATCGTCGCGACCGTCGTAGAGCACGCCGACGATCACACCGTCCTTGACGGCAACGCCACCGGGCGCCACGCGCTGGCCATACACGTCGACGATCTGTGCATTGGTAAACAGCGTGTCGACGGGCACGCGGCCCTCGGCAGCGTCGATCACAGACCTCATGACCTCAACGGACATACATACTCCTTTAACCGTAGAAAAAAGCTGCGGGGCGGACGGGCCTTCACCGCAGCAAGCCAATAGCCATTGTATGCCCAAAAGGAGGATCGGCAGCACACCTCTCCGCTTAACGGCACCGCCAACTCGGTGCAATGGGATGGTGCAAAGTAACCTGACCCCATTGCACCAAACCCTTGACATCCAAGGCACCAACAAAGTTGCGGTGAAATAGTTCCTGTTGGGGGTCGCGCGGGCGTTTTTAGGAGCTATTTCACCGCAACTTAAAGGGCCGCGGCCGGGGTCATTCCGGCTGCGGCCCTTTTACACATGTTTGGTTAACTTGCCTGCTAAATCAACTTAAAGCCCTTGCGCTTGCCTACGGAGAGGGTGTCGCCCAGCTTGAGAGCGCTCGGGTCGATGTTGTAGCTCTTGGGAGCCACAGCCTTGCCGTTGATCTTGACGCCGCCGCCGTCGATATCGCGACGGGCCTGGCCGGAGCTGGCCGAAAGACCCAGGTCCTTGAGCAAGCCGGCGAGGTAGATCTGGCCCTCGTCGTTGACGGCCAGCTCGACATGCTTCTCGGGGAAGTCGGCGAGCTGACCCTCCTTGAACACGCGGTCAAACTCGGCCTGAGCCTCGTCACCGGCGCCGGCGCCGTGGTAGGTGTCGCACAGGTCGCGGCCCAGAGCGCGCTTGAGCTCGTAGGGGTCGGCAGAGCCATCGGCCAGGGCGGCGTCGATCTTGTCGACCTCGGCCGGGGTGAGCGAGCTCGCCAGACGATAGTACTTGCCAATCATCTCGTCGGGAATGGACATGGTCTTGCCGAACATATCCTTGGGAGCATCGGTCAGGCCGATGTAGTTGCCGTAGGACTTGGACATCTTGCGCACACCGTCGGTGCCCTCGAGCAGCGGCATGGTGAGCGCGATCTGCGGCTCCATGCCCATCTTCTCCATGAGCTCGCGGCCGGCGAGCAGGTTGAAGAGCTGGTCGGTGCCGCCCATCTCCACGTCGGCCTTAATCTGCACGGAGTCGAATGCCTGCATCACGGGGTACAGGAACTCATGCAGGGCGATCGGCGTCTGGGACTGGTAGCGCTTGGTAAAGTCGTCGCGCTCGAGAATGCGGGCGACGGTGAACTTGGAGCACACCTGCAGCAGGCCGGCCAGGTCCATCGACAGGATCCAGTCGCCGTTGTGCACGATGGTGGTCTTCTCGGGATCCAGAATCTTCATGGCCTGGCTCACGTAGGTCTCGGCATTGGCCTCAATCTGCTCCTGCGAAAGCTGCGGACGCGTGGAGTTCTTGCCCGAGGGGTCGCCGATCAGCGCGGTGCCGTTGCCGATGATAAGGGTGACGTTGTGGCCCAGGTCTTGGAACTGGCGCATCTTGCGCAGCGGCACGGCATGGCCCAGATGCAGATCGGGGCTGGTAGGATCGACGCCGAGCTTGATGTTGAGGGGCTCGCCCTTCTCAAGCTTCTTGCGAAGGTCGGCCTCGGGGACGATCTTGGCAGCACCCGAGGTGATGATACGCATTTGCTCGTCAACAGACAGCATTGGGTATCCTCCTTTTGCTATAGCACCCTCACCGGATACGGCGGTGCTCGAAGTTCATAAACCCACTAATAATAACCAAAACAACGAGACGCGGCACCTACGACAGGAAAATCCTCGTCCTGCCGTATGCATCGACGGCAACCGGCAGGCGCGTGCCGTCGCGCTCGACCAAATAGCGTGTTTGCTGACGGCGCGAGCAGTCACGGCAATGGACCTGCCCCGTCGCATCCGTAGCGCAGATGCCCTCGGCAGTCAGCAGGCAGTGCTCGCACATCATGAGCTCGGGGCGGTCGGCATCGACGGGGCCCAGAACACCAGGCTCGACCGTCAGTTCGGCAATACGTTCCGCATCATTGCCGAGTAACTCGGCCGGCAAGTACACCCGCCCCGCACCGAGCCCGCGCAGCCAGGCAAGCGTGGCCCGGTTCGCACAGAACACCGGCGCCGCCACGTCAAACGCCACGCCCCGCTCGCGAGCCATCGCTACCTGCCCCAGGTTGCGGCAGACGACGCGCCCGGCACGCTGCATAAGTGAGCGAGTCCGCACGGCGTCGCCCGCGCGGCAGACCTCGTCAAGCACCACAACGGCGTCGGACAAATCGAGCTCTCCGTGCGGGTTGGTATCCATCAGCTGCCAAGCAAAAACCATGCGAGCGGGAAGCGTGCACTCCACCAACTCCGTCGACGCACCGCCATCCACCGCAACGTCCTCAAAGGGCAGCACCTCAACGTCGCGCGCAACGGGCGTGACCGCATCCGCCTCGACCCGCATGCGCTCCAACACCGCCGCCGTCTGATCCAACACGCCGGCGCTGCGAATCAGGTATACCTCGCAGCCCGTGTCCACCTTGCGCTTGCAATGCACGACGACGCGCTCCCCCGCTGCGGCATCCACCGGGCAGGGCACCTGCGGCCAGCGCTTGGGCACGTCGGGACGCGCGCCGGCACCCGGATAGAACCGAATCTCAAGCGTGTCGCCCGCCGCCACGGCGGCATCGAGCTCAACCGTTACCTCTTCGTGGCCCACAGCGACCAAGCGACCCACGTGCACGCCCTGGTTAATTGCGCGCTCAAAGCTCATCAGCTCGGCACCCGAACGCCCTCGCAGGTACGCATCGGTAAACCCACGGTTAAACGACCTTCCCAGCTCGCGTTCAAGCTCTTCCACGGCACCGGGGTCCCACGCGCCGTCGCACAGCATATCGAGCGCCCGGCGCCACACCCGCACCACATTGAATACGTAATCGGGATTCTTCATACGCCCCTCGATCTTGAGCGACGCCACGCCAGCATCTACAAGCTCGGGCAGATGCGCAATGCCCAGATAGTCGCGCGGGCACAGCAGGCGATCTCCCTCGACGGCGACAACACTCTGCCCCGCCTCGTCCACCAGGTCGTACGCCAGACGGCACGGCTGCGTGCAGTCGCCGCGCATCGCCGAGCGCCCGCGCCGCAGGGCCGAGAACTCGCACGCCCCCGAATAGCCGATGCAAATCGCACCGTGGCAGAATACCTCGATGGGCACGCCCGTGGCACATAGCGCCGCAATCTCGTCGACCGTCAGCTCGCGTGCCGTCGTCACGCGCTCGATCCCCAACTCATCGGCGGCAAGCCGCACGGCGCCTTCGCTATGAGCGCCCGCCTGCGTAGACAGGTGAATCTCGACCCCGGGAATCGCCGCGCTCAGCGCGCAGGCCAACCCGGCATCGGCCACAATCAGAGCATCGGCGCCCAGCTCCAGCGCATGCGTCCCCAACGCCACCGCGTCGGCCAACTCATCGTCAAACACGAACACGTTGAGCGTCACGTACACACGCACGCCATGGGCATGCGCCACGGCGCAGCCGCGTGCAAACTCGTCATCCGTAAAGCCGTGCGCGCTCACGCGGGCGTTAAAGCCGCCCAACCCCGCATAGATGGCATCGGCACCCGCGGCGATGGCCGCAAGCATCTGGTCGAGTCCGCCCGCCGGCGCCAGCAACTCGGGCAGCGCCGCATCGGCTGCATCCAATCCGGTCTCGTATTGTCCGCTCGGCCCCATCGTCCGAATCGCCATCGACAAACTCCTTACCAAGGTATGCATTCACTCTGAAAAATGCCGTCTTCCAGCATACACGAGGCCTCGCGCGCCCCGTTTGGTTTATCGTGTAATAACTTATGTCCATCCTGCCCCGACGGCGCATCCACCGTCCGGCACGACATACACTGGAGGTCAATATATGGGTCCTCGCCAACGACAGGGACACGGTCGCTCTAAGACGCACGCTCTGCCCGTCATCCTGCTTTCGCTTTTGGGTTTTTTGCTCATCGCGGGCGTAGCATTTGGCATCGGCATGATCGGCAACGTCAACCGCTGGCTGTCCGATCTGCCCGACTACACCGACGCCAACGCCTATCTGGTCAGCGAGCCTACCGAGATTGTTGACTGCAACGGCAACAAGATCGCCAGCTTCTATACCCAAAACCGCAAGTCCATCACCAAGGACCAGGTCTCCCCGTACGTCCTGCAGGGCACGATCGACGTCGAGGACGAGCGTTTCTACGAGCACGGCGGTATCGACCTGTGGGGTATCGCGCGTGCTGCGGTGGCAACCCTCGGCGGCGGCCACGAAGGCGCCTCGACTATCACCCAGCAGCTGGTGCGCAACACCATTCTGCAGGAGGAGCAATTCGACTCGACCATCGAGCGTAAGGTGCGTGAGGCCTACATCGCCGTCAAGATGGAGGACATGTACTCCAAAGACGAGATCCTCATGATGTACCTCAACACCATCTACTACGGTCACGGCGCCTACGGTATCGAGGCCGCCGCCGAGACCTACCTGTCCAAGAGCGCCGCCGACCTTACCCTGAGCGAGGCTGCGCTGCTGATCGGCCTTCCCAACTCGCCTTCGCAGTACGACCCCACGGTCAACCCCGACCTGGCGCTGTCCCGTCGCAACAAGGTCCTTGACAACATGTTGCGCCTGGGCCACATCACGCAGGAAGAGCACGATGCCGCACAGGCCGAGCCCATCACCCTCAACGTGACCGAGATTTCGGGCAGCGGCGTCGACGTATACTCGCAGCCCTACTTTGTCTCCTACGTCAAACAGCTGCTGGAGCAGGAGTTCTCGACCGATGTGCTCTTTAAGGGCGGCCTGACCGTCAAGACCACCATCGACCCCACGATGCAGCAGGTGGCAGAGAACGCCGTCCGCGAGCAGCTCGACACGCTCTCGCTCGACGGCCTGGACATGGGTATGGTCGTCGTCGACCCCAAGACCGGCTACATCAAGTGCATGGTGGGCGGCTACGACTACAACGCCGACGAGAACCACGTAAACCATGCCACGTCCAAGCGTCCCGTCGGCTCCACCTTTAAGGCCTTTACGCTGGCAACTGCTATCCAAAACGGCATGAACCCCAACGTCACCCTCAACTGCAACTCGCCGCTCAAGGCCAAGGGCACCACGACCGAGGTCCAAAACTTCGACAAGCAGAGCTATGGCAACATCACGCTTAAGCAGGCGACGGCATACTCCTCCAACACCGGCTACATCCAGGTGGCGGAAGCCGTCGGCAACAGCAAGATCATCTCACTCGTCAAAAAGCTCGGCATCGATCCCGCCAAGGACAATATCGAGGATGTTCCCGTCATGACCCTCGGCACCGGCTCGATCTCGCCGCTCGAGATGGCCGCCGCCTACGCGACGTTTGCCAATGGCGGTTACTATCGCCAGCCGATCGCCATCACCGAGATTGACTCTCGTACCGGTTCGGTGCTGTACCAGCACACCGACAATCCCTCACAGGTGCTTACCGAGGGCGAGGCCGCCGCGGTCACCGATACTCTGTCCGGCGTCATGCAGGGCAGCGGTACGGGTGCTGCTGGCGCCCTGAGCGTCAATCAGCCTTATGCCGGCAAGACAGGCACCACCGACAACACCACCAACCTGTGGTTCTGCGGCTATACCCCGCAGCTGGCGTGCGCCCTGTGGACCGGCTATTCCGCGGGCGAGATCCCCATCCAAAAGTACGGCACGGACCTGCTGGGTGACAGCACCAACCTGCCCGTCTTTAAGCGGTTTATGAACACCGTCCTAGCCGGTACCGAACGCGAGGAGTTTGCGACCGGAACGGCGCCCACCTACAAGAACAACAGCGTTTGGAAGTTCTACGGCACCAACAACACCAAGAAGACGGAGAACGACAACAAGGACGAGAACGAGGACGAAGAGGAAACCACGACGACCACCACGACCACCACGACGACCACGACCACAGAGACCACGGGTGGCGACACCACCGGCGGTACCGGTACGACCGGCGGCTCGACGGGCGGCTCCACTGGCGGCTCGACCGGCGGCGA
>CABVDE010000014.1 GCA_902496945.1 uncultured Collinsella sp. | reverse complement strand
AAGGTCAGCGCCCTTTCGTTTCACGTCACCTTGCCTCAAATGCGACCCGCTCGCTGTCCATCCTTTACCTGCGGAGTTGTCATACTCCGGATGCGGCAGTTAGGGACGCTCCTTTTCTGCCGGCACTTGGGGACAGTCCTAGTTTTGGCACATTGGGCAAAGTAGTCGTTGGGGATGTTCTTGTTTGACTAGTCGTTTAAGAACGTCCCCAATGACTACCAAAAAGTTGCGGTGAGATAGTGCTTGGATTGGCCTTTTTGAGGGCTAGGCAGGAACTATCTCACCGCAACTGCGTTGGGGTGTATTTGGCGACTGGCTTACTTGCTCGTGAAGAGCCAGATTGCGATGATCACCAGGACCACGGAGATGATGCAGACGATGGCGCCGGTGAATTTGATGCGTGAGTCGCGGGTGCGCTCGCGTACGTCGTCCTCGGTGGCTTCGAGTTGGGCAACTTCGCGCTCGGTTTCGGCGTACTCGGCCTTATCGCGGGCCAGAGAGCCCGCGAGCGATTCGGTGATCTCGGGATGGTCGTGTACTTCGGTCGCCTGCTCGATAATCGACTGTGCATGCACGGTATCTGCCTGAGCATTGGTGATGACCTGCTCTTGCTCTCGACGGGCCTTGTCCTCGGCGGCGATCTTCTCACGCAGTTCTCGCTGGCGCGTTGCGGCGGCGGCCTTTGCGGTCTGCAACTCGTCGCGCGCAGCATCGGCCTCGGCTGTCACGGCCTGATGGGCGCGTTTGGCATCGGCAATGGGAGCCTGTGCCTGCTCGACGGCGCGCTCGGCCGCCGCGAGCGAGTGCTCAAGATCGGCGGTGATGCGCGGGACGTCTTCCTCGGCCTTGCGCAGGGCATCGGCCGTGTCGGAGATCTGCATCGAAAGCTCGCTGGTGCGCACCGTGTAATTGGCGGGATTTGCCGAAGGATTGCGCTGCAGTTCGGCATACTCGCGACGCAGCGTTTCGAGTTGGGCGCGCGTAGCGTCGACGGTTTGCTGTGCGGCGGTAACGCCGGCGTCTCGCTCGGCCTTCACCTTGTCGCGGATGCGCTTGGAATCCTCAAGACGTCGAACGAGGCGGTTGCCGGTCTCGCGCGAGCTCGCCTCGCGGGCCTCCACGGCGTCGAGCGCGGCCTTCAGGCGGAGCTCGGCCGCGTCATCCTCCGTTTTCATTTGTTCGAGCTGACCCTTGAGCTCTGTCGTTTTGGCGGCGTGGGCATCACGGTCAATCTCGGCGGCCGCTGCAGTCTTTTGGGCCGTGGCAATCGCCTGGCGCTGGTCGGCGACGATCTGGTCGTAGCGGCCTGCGATGTCCTGGCGCGTCTCGAGTTCCTCGGCCTGATCGGCAATGCGCTGCTCAAGTTCGGCTAGGTGGGCGCGGGCATCGGCGAGTGCCTTTTTCGCGGCGTTCATCTCGCGCATGGCCGAGGCGCCCTGGGCGATAAAGGTGCCCACGGCGTTGGCGGTGTTCGAGACGGCGGTCCCCAGATCGCGGCTCGTGGCGGGGGAGCGCAGGGCGGTCGGGTGTCCGGCGTCGGCGGCGTTCGTGTCGGCAGTCTGCGGCGCGGCGGCATTGCCGGTTCCGCCCTCAATCACTGAAAAACCGGCAGCGTGCGGGTCAACCGCATCGGCACCAATCGTGGGGTGCTCGAGCTGCAGGAACGAGGGCATGGTGCTGCCCTGGTCGGCAACGGGGGTTTCGCCGGGCACGAAGGTCGAGGCAGCCTCGGCGGCCTCCTCTTCCTCGGTGTCGACATCGGCATCGGCGACGGCGTCTTTCATTGCCTTGACGGCATCCATCATGGAGTCCATGACGGCGTCGAGCTCTTCTTCCGAAGACACCTCGATGGGACCTGTTGCCTGTGGGGCGGCATTCTGTACAGGGGCGTCGTCCTGAGCGGGCGCATCGTCGTCTTGCTCGTCGGCGACTTCTGCGGCAGGGGTTTCCGTCGTAGCGCTTTCGTCCAAGGTGGGGCCGTCGACGTCGGTATCGTTGCAGGTCACAGCGTCAGCCTCTGCGATGGCGTCTGCGGAATCATCAATATGCTGTTGAGTCTGGGGGTCCAGCTCGTTTGTCATAGGCATGTGCTCCTCATCGTTGTTTGTCACCCTATGATAAAGTCTCGCGCCGACATCCCGCGCGCCGCAGCAAAGTTTCAAAACGTGTTCGATGGCTCGTCGCGACAACAAAAACTCTGCGGCTGTACCGAGTTTGTACTTGACAATCCCTTCGCCGAACGACGTGATGCCGTTCGCCTACCGCGGTCTTTTATTATCACTTGAACACGCTAAAGTTACATCTCAGCTTTTGGCGCGTTTATTTGGATGCGCGCAGTCGGCGGGTACGCCCGTCGCGATTCTGAAAGGACTTTGTATGGGACTTTTCACTGGTAAGACCGTGATCATCACCGGCGGCGGCAAGGCCACGCTTAAGGACGGCTCTGCTGGCTCCATCGGCTACGGCATCGATATCGCTTTTGCCAAGGAGGGCGCAAACCTCGTCATCACCGGCCGCAACGTTGCCAAGCTCGAGGCCGCCAAGGAGTCTCTCGAGGCCGAGTACGGCGTTAAGGTTCTGCCCGTTCAGGCCGATGTTTCGGCTGGTCAGGACAATGAGGCTGTCGTTCAGAACGTTATCGACCAGGCTATCGCCGAGTTCGGCCGCATCGACGCCGTCGTCAACAACGCCCAGGCCAGCGCCTCGGGCGTGACGATCGCCGATCACACCATGGACCAGTTCAACCTGGCCATTTACTCCGGCCTGTATGCCACGTACCTGTACATGCAGAAGGCCTATCCGCACCTGAAGGAGACCAAGGGCTCCGTGGTCAACTTTGCTTCGGGCGCCGGCCTGTTTGGCAATTATGGCCAGTGCAGCTACGCCGCTGCCAAGGAGGGCATCCGCGGCCTGACTCGCGTTGCTGCCAACGAGTGGGGTCCCGATGGCATCAACGTCAACATCGTGTGCCCGCTTGCCTGGACTGCCGCGCTCGAGAACTTCCAAGATGCTTATCCCGAGGCGTTCAAGGCCAACGTCCACATGCCGCCGGCTGGTCACTACGGCGACGTCGAGAAGGAGATCGGCCGCGTGGTCGTTCAGCTTTGCGGCCCCGATTTTAAGTACATGAACGGTGAGACCGTCACTCTCGAGGGCGGCATGGGCCAGCGCCCGTAGAGCTAAACGGGTCTCCTTTCAAGCAAAATGACCTTAGCGGGGCCAGGCTTTTCGTCTGGCCCCGAATTTATTGACCCTGTTTTCGCGGTTGCAAAAACAGTCGCAATTCCGAATGTGGTCAGTTATTGCAAATATGTATTTGCCATAGTCGCTATCTATGGCCGGGACCAGTTTTTTCGTAGTTCCGATTATCGGCCTTCGGTGGTCTAATGGTTGCCAAGCTCTTGGGCGGACGTGCACGCGCCCGGGTGCGATTCCTGCCAAAAATCTTGAAAGGTCAATCATCATGAAGACCTCGGTTGTGGGTTTCCCCCGCATCGGTCGCATGCGCGAGCTCAAGTTCGCCTGCGAGAAGTACTTCCGCCACGAGCTCTCGGCTGAAGAGCTCGACCAGACCGCCCGTGACCTGCGCCTTGCCCATTGGACGACGCAGCGCGATGCAGGCATCGATCTCATTCCCTCGAATGATTTTTCGTTCTACGACACCACGCTCGACACCGCCGCGCTCTTTGGCCTGGTGCCGGAGCGCTACCGCGCGCTCGAGCTTTCGCCTCTTGATATGTACTTCGCCATGGCCCGCGGCTACCAAGGGTCGGCCGGCGACGTCCACGCGCTGCCCATGAAAAAGTGGTTCAACACCAACTACCACTACAACGTTCCCGAGATCGATGACGCTGCGGACATCGCGCTCGTCGGCACCAAGCCGCTCGACGAATACCTCGAGGCCAAGGCCGCGGGCATCGAGACCAAGCCGGTCGTGCTCGGCCCCTTCACGCTGCTCAACCTTGCGAACTTCACCGGCAGCCGCCAGCTCGCCGACGTCGCCGAGCCGCTGGCCCGCGCCTACGCCGACCTGCTCTCTCGCTTGGCCGATGCCGGTGCCGCCTGGGTCCAGTTCGACGAGCCTTGGCTTGTCCGCGACCTCGAGGTCCAGGATATCGCCCTTTTCAAGAAGCTTTACGCCCTCGTCCTTGCCGCCCGTGGCGAGTCCCGCGTTCTACTGCAGACGTACTTCGGCGACATCCGCGACTGCTACGCCGACGTGTGCGCGCTCGACTTCGACGGCATTGGCCTCGACTTCATCGAGGGTGTGCAGACGGCCGAGCTTGTCGCCAAAAACGGTTTCCCCGCCAACAAGACGCTCTTCGCCGGCCTCGTGAACGGCAAGAACATCTGGCGCAACCACTACGGCCGCACCATCGACGCTGTCGCCGCGCTGCGCCAGGCCACGCAGGCGACGATTGTCCTCTCCACTTCCTGCTCGCTGCTCCACGTGCCCTATACGCTCGAGCACGAGACCCAGCTCGATGAGTCCTATCGCCGCCACTTCGCGTTTGCCGAGGAGAAGCTCGGCGAGCTGCACGAGCTCGCTGCCGTCCTCGACAGCGAAGACCCCGCATCCACCCCGGCCGCCCAGACAAACGCGGCGCTCATGGGCGCCCGTCCCGACAGCGTCGACGAGGCCGTCCGTGCCCGCGTGGCCGCCGTGCCCGCCGAGGCCGAGACGCGCCTGCCTGCCCGCGCTGAGCGCGAGGCCATCCAAAAGCAGGAGCTCGGCCTGCCCGAATTCCCGACCACCACGATCGGCTCCTTCCCGCAGACGCGCGAGATCCGCTCCATGCGCGCCAAGCGTCGCCACGGCGAGATCTCGCAGGACGAGTACGACGAGTTCCTGCGCGAGCAGATCGCCGAGGTCGTGCGTCACCAGGAGGGGATCGGCCTCGACGTGCTCGTTCACGGCGAGTTCGAGCGCAACGATATGGTCGAGTACTTCGGCGAGCGCCTGAACGGCTTTGTCTTCACGCGCTTCGCCTGGGTCCAGTCCTACGGCACCCGCTGCGTCAAGCCGCCGATCATCTGGGGTGACGTCTCGCGCCCCGAGCCCATGACCGTCGCGTGGTCGAGCTATGCGCAGTCGCTCACCAAGAAGCCCATGAAGGGCATGCTCACCGGCCCCGTCACGATCCTCAACTGGAGCTTCCCGCGCGAGGACATCCCCGTGCGCGACAGCACCCGCCAGGTAGCCCTTGCCATTCGCGACGAGGTGCTCGACCTCGAGGCCGCCGGCATCAAGGTGATCCAGGTGGACGAGGCCGCGCTCCGCGAGAAGTTGCCGCTGCGCCGCAGCGACTGGCAGCGCGAGTACCTCGACTGGGCCATTCCCGCGTTCAACCTGGTCCACAGCGGCTGCCGCCCTCAGACGCAGATCCACACGCACATGTGCTACAGCGAGTTCACCGACATCATCCCGGCGATCGACGCCATGGACGCCGACGTTATTTCGTTTGAGGCCTCGCGCTCCGAGCTCACGATTCTCGATTCGCTGGCCCAAAACCACTTTGAGACCGAGGTGGGCCCGGGCGTGTACGACATCCACTCGCCGCGTATCCCCTCCGAGCAGGAGATCAGCGACGCGCTGGCCAAGATGCTGCAGAAGGTCGCGCCCGAGAAGCTCTGGGTCAACCCCGACTGCGGCCTCAAGACCCGCAGCGATGCGGAGGTCTGGCCCTCGCTCGAGCATATGGTCGCCGCCGCGGTCAAGCTGCGCGCGCAGCGCTAATCGCGCGCCAACCGCGTGGCGCGGCTCGGTCCACGACGCCGCCCGACCCGCCAGTCGGGATGGCGCACCCTGTCCGCGCGCACCGTCTACATGCCCGTTTGATGTATAGGGGCGGCTCGTTCGCGGGTCGCCCCTATAATGGTCTGCGTATGAACCGCTACCAAGGAGTTCCAGTTTATGGACCAGAGCCTGTTTAAATTCGACCTGATCGCCGAGGACCCGACCACGCACGCGCGCGCCGGCGTGCTGCATACCCCGCACGGCGACATCGAGACGCCGATCTTTATGCCCGTGGGCACCAAGGCAAACGTCAAGGGCATCCCCACCGAGACCGTCAAGCAGCTCGGCGCGCAGATCGTGCTTGCCAACACCTACCACCTGTCCATGCGTCCCGGCGAGGACACCATTGCCGAGCTGGGTGGACTGCACAAGTTTATGAACTGGCACGGCCCCATCCTCACCGACTCGGGTGGTTTCCAGGTCTTCAGCCACAACGATGCCGTCAAGCTCACCGACGAGGGCGTGCGCTTTATCGTCAACGACTACGACGGTCGCCACGTGTTCTGGACGCCCGAGGATAACATGGAAATTGCCATGAAGCTCGGCTCCGACATCTGCATGCAGCTCGACCAGTGCCCGGGCTATCCCGCCACGCGCTCCTACGTTGAGCGCGCCGTGGAGCTGTCGAGTATGTGGGCCGAGCGCTGCTACAAGGCGCACACCCGCGATGACCAGGCACTTTTTGGCATCGTCCAGGGCGGCATGCATCTGGACCTTCGCCTACGCTCGCTGCGCCATCTGGAGGAGTGCGGCGACTTCCCCGGCTACGGCATCGGCGGCTATTCAGTGGGCGAGGACCACGAGACCATGTTCGAGACCCTGGTACCGCTCGCGAGCGAGTACATGCCCAAGCACAAGCCGCGCTACCTGATGGGTGTCGGCAATCCGACCACGCTCGTGCGCGGTGTGGGCGTGGGCATCGACATGTTCGATTGCGTGCTGCCGACTCGCACCGGCCGCATGGGCACGGCGTTTTCCAGCGAGGGTCGTCTCAACTTCCGCAACGCTCGCTTTGCGCATGACGACGGCCCGATAGATCCTACCTGTACCTGCCCGGTGTGCACGGGCGGTTACAGCCGCGCGCTCATCCGTCACATGGTCACTCAGAAGGAGATGCTCGGCGGCATTCTGCTGTCGATGCACAACATCTACTACCTGCTCAACCTTATGCAGCGTGCTCGCCAGGCCATTATCGAGGGCCGCTACGGCACGTTTGTGAGCGACTGGATGAACAGTCCTGCCGCGGTGGATTACTAAGAACGCCGGGCGAGCTTGCAGAGCGTGAGCGGCGGCAAGGGCCAAGCGGCGATCGATTGTCACGTTCGCCAACACCGTCTGCGCGATCGCTGACCGATAGCTTGCAAGCACTTGATGCATCGTGGGTACCATACCGAATAGTTGATGTTCGGGCGGGTGTTTGGCGCATGGCGTCGACCCCGCCCGTTTTTCTTTTTCTCGATAGGAGTACCCATGATTAAGAACGAGAATGTCGAGGGCGAGCCTTCCTACGACGAGACGTACCGCCGCGGCCCCGTGGTCATGCGCGGCCCCATGATTCCTAAGGACAACACCTACGCCAACCTGCTGGCGCCCGAGGAGTCGACCGACTGGCTGCATGCCGATCCGTGGCGCGTGCTGCGTATTCAGGCGGAATTCGTCGATGGCTTCGGCGCGCTTGCCGAGCTCGGACCCGCAGTGACCATCTTCGGTAGCGCCCGCACGCCCAAGACGGACCCGGTCTACAAGGCGGCGCGCACCGTCGGCCGCAAGATCGCGCAACGTGGCGTGGCGGTCATCACCGGCGGCGGCCCCGGCATCATGGAAGCGGCCAACAGGGGAGCGGCGAGCGCCAACGGCAAGTCGGTCGGCTTAGGGATCGAGCTGCCGCACGAGCAGGGGCTCAACAAATACGTGAACCTCGGTATGGACTTCCGCTACTTCTTTGTGCGCAAAACCATGTTCGTTAAGTACAGCTCGGGCGCCATCGCGTTTCCCGGCGGCTTTGGAACGCTCGACGAGATGTTCGAGGTGCTCACGCTGGTGCAGACGCACAAGGTCAAGCGCATGCCGCTTGTGCTGGTGGGCACCGAGTACTGGCAGGGCCTGTTCGACTGGCTCAACGGCCCGGTGATGGACGCCGGCATGATTAGCCCACTCGATCCGGACCTGGTGCACATTACCGATGACCTCAACGAAGCCGTTGACATCGCCCTGAGCGGGCTGATGTAGGGCGAGCGCGTCTGCCGATATAACTGTGAATGGCAGCCTGATGCTATCTAACATCAGGCTGCCATCTATATTGGGTATACTGATGCAAAAGGCGAGGGCGAGGAGGTTGCGTATGTCTACCGCAACGTCCTCGATGAGGACTAGCGATGTTTGAGATCAAGGTCGAGGCTCAGTTTAAGACGGATTACAAACGGACGATGCGCGTCCCTCCGCAGCTAAAAAGCGAGTTTAAGGCAGCTATCGTCGAGCTTGCGGCTCACGGATCGCTGCCCGCCGAATATGGTGCCCACGAGCTCTCAAACCCGGGCGGCAATTTCAACGGCCACATCGATTTCCATCTATCTGATGGCTTGGTCGATGTGGCCGTTCTCTACTTGCCGCATAAGACTAATCCGGTGATCAGGCTGGTAAGAATGGGCTCACATGATGAGTTATTCCAGGGCCCACAGGGCTGATTGCCTACTTCTAACTTGCGGTGAAATAGGGACTGATTGGCGGCTGATAAGCCAAAAACAGTCCCTATTCCACCGCAACTGATGGGGATGTCCCGCTTGCTGATGCAGCATCCGGCTTTCCCTTTTGGCTGATTTCGTCTAAGAGCTCCGCTGCGATCTCGCTGTTTTTGAACCGGATACTGCAGTCTTCTTTCTGGGGGAAAGCTAGCAGCGGGATTGTTCCGTACCAGACCGTTTCTTCGTCAATTATCGCTGCACACAAACGTCCTTCTGCTCTAATGGCATACTCGATGTTCATTTCGTCCAAAGCCTCTTTTGCATCTTCACGCGGAGTTGAGGCAAGGTAAATCTCAAGGACAATCCCTCGGACAATGGCACCTCTGATTGCATCGCCGAGCTTTGCGAGGCAGGCGGCGGATGCGTAGGGTGCGGCAATGCAGATGCTCTTGGCGGTACCGACGATGTCTTCAACCAGAGTCTCTATGGCATTAGCCGGTTCTATGAGAATGTTTTGATCGGACTGTTCGCCGCCTTCGGTCACGCAGACTTCGTACCCGAGTTTAGCGTAGGTCTTGAGTCTCTTCTGGTACATGCGGGCAAGCATAGGTATCGACAAATCAACGTAGTCGAATATCTCAACCCGTTGCTTGCCCTCGTGGCTTCTATGGAGCCTGCCCGCCTGCTGCGTTATGCTACCGTCCCACGATATCGGCGTGGCAATGAGTAGAGTGTCAAGGCAGGACAGATCGAAGCCCTCGCCCAGAAGGCTTTCGGTGGCGACGATGATTCGATGTTCATGCTCGAAGCAGGGAAGACTGTTCAGTATCGCTTTTCTTTCTTTGGCGTCGATTTCCCCCGGTCAGGAGAATGGGTTTGTGTCCTTGGTCTTTAAGCATTCCGAACAGCTCCTCGGCATGCTTTTTCCTTTTTGACAGCACGAGCGGATGCCGACCGTTTGACGCAGCTTCAATGGCGTCGTTGACAATCAATTCGTTTCTGACTGCATGTGCGCACAGCAGGTCGAGAATCTGATTGAAGCTTGCACCTGGCTCGTAGGCGGGTAGTCGAATTCCGGTAAAGCGAGGCCGTACGATGCGCTGGATGCCCTGCTGAATCGCTTGTGCTTTGGGATCGATGGCATAACGGAGTGGGCCGCAGAGCATGGAGAGCGCCCGCGTAAGGCCGTCGGACCGTTCGGGCGTCGCAGAAAGGCCGTATACGTATTTGGCCGGGGCGGACTTGAGAACAAGCTCGAGCTGTGGCGCTGCGGCATGGTGGCATTCGTCGCAGATAATGAGGCCGTAATTGCGAACAAGGTCCTTAACTATCGGCTCTCCGGTTTGGTGGTCTTTGCCAGACAGCGACTGGAACGAAGCGATGTCGACAAGGCCGCTTACGGCCGTTTTGCCACCTCCGATTTGCCCAATGAGCGGAGGCTGTCTTTTGCTGATTCGTCCTTTTGGGGTCCTGACAGGTTCTCTGTTGTCCGTAATATCGAGAAACCGCTCGAGTTGGGATTTCCATTGGGTTATGAGCGCGGTTTTGGGAACGATGACGAGCGTTGGAAGACCAATGGCTGCAATAAGATAAGCACTGACGACCGTTTTACCGAAGCCTGTCGGCGCGGACATGATTCCGTCTTCGTATATGAGCATCTGATCAGCGGCGATTTGCTGCTCAGGGCGAAGGGCTCCTTTAAATGCCATAACAATCGGATTACCCGATTTGCGCTCGTCTGAATAGCGGGCAGTAACGCCTGTCTCCTGAACCAGCTGCTCAAGTTGGGTTTTGCAGCCCCGGGGAATCGCAATATAACCATCTCTCAGTTCGCTAAGATCTATGAGTCGCGGCTTGCCGAATACTGATTGATGCATGGCCTGCGCGCGATAGAATTCCGGGTTGGCGAATGTTGCAAGTCCGCGGATTTCCATTTGAGCCGCTGGACTCAGAGATTTCTCGGGTATGTACAGCATGTCGGCTTGTGCGACGGGCAGCGATGAGGGAAAGTCCCGCGATGTGAGTGGTGGCCGCTTTCGTGGCTTTTGGGCATATCGTTTGGCCTTGTTTGCTACCGTAACTGTTGCTAGCCCGTGTGGGTTATTCCCAGTGGTGTCGATCAGTTTTTGCACCGTCGAGCGTGGAATCAGCTGGACTTGCGACAGATAAAGCCATTGGTCGGGAAAGGGCTCGAATTGCTCGTCTACAAATACGCTGTTTCCTTCACGTTGTGCCTTGCCTTGAAAGGGAAGTGCGATGAGGTTTCCAAAGCCTCCATCGGGAATAGTGTCCTGAGCGGGTAGCATTCGATCAAAGGCCTCGAACGTGATTGTCTTATTATGCGCCGCAGCTTCGGTTATAAGGCAACTTCCAAACTCTCTGGCAGCCTTTGCGCTGATTGGCTCGAGGAAGAAAAACCAGATGTGTGCGCCGTTGCCGGACCTTGAGCGCTCAACGGCGGCGTTAATGCCCCGCCGCTTTGCAACAAGCCGTACGGCATTTGTTGCCTCTTTCCAGTCTGCTTTGTCAAAATCAACGACGAGAACTTTTGTGTTGCAGTCCCTGTCGAGAACATATTGCCCGAGGACATCACGGAACTTATCATCGTTGCCTTTAAAGTGAGCAATGATTGCCGCATCGTTTAATTCGGGGAAGACGCGATTGCTGCATTCTACGCATTTAACTCTTTGATAGGCTGCTTTGGGGCAAATTCCCGGCTTCCACTCATTTGCACAAGCAGGCGTATAGCCAATGCCCCCGTCCTTTCTGCGATATCCATGGGCGTAAACATCTTTACGCCCAGTAAAGAGACTGCGAAAGAGCTCGAGCTTGTCGCGTGCCGGACTCGCGCTGGTGACGATGCCCTCGAATTGTGCTCGTTCGTCGAACAGAGCACCAGCTTCTTCCCACTCTTCAAGTGTGGCGTAACGTACGTCTGAACCGTTGTTGCAAATGACGATTTGTCGGTGCGGGGCCGAAGCGTGTGAGATCGTCTTATCGAATTTGAATTGTGTGGCCCCAAAGAGGGCGTATCGATGCATAGCGTTGCCCATTTGAATGCCGTTCTTGTATTGGAGTTGCTGAGACGAGGGTACGACATTGCGGCTTTTCGGGATATGTAATTTCGATTCAAACTCGCTAATGGTGAGGGAATATTCCGCGAGCGGCTTTCGGTCGATGCCAAGGCGCGACCGCGACGGCCTTTGATAATCAGGATTTGCGGTCATGCGGGTAGCTGGAGGCGTAAAAAGTTGCGGTGAAATAGGGACTGATTGGCGGCTGATAAGCCAAAAACAGTCCCTATTCCACCGCAAGTGGTATGGGTGTCCCTAGTGGATGGGCTGGTAGCGGGGGCAGTAGCTGATGGCGATGGCGTCGACGCCCACGTGGGTGGCGATAGTGCAGCCGATGGGGCCGGTGCCGGCGTCTACATAGTCTTGGCCTGCGAGCGATTGGCTGACGAGCTCCTGCTCCTCGGCGGCGCCGGTCGTGAGCACACGCACGCTGGAGCCCGGGTGCTCAGCCAAAAATGCGAGGCAGTCGGCCATGGTGGTGGCAACGATGCGCTTGGCGCCGCGGCCCTTTTTGATTGCCTTGATCTCGCCCGATTTCCACTCCGGCGAAACGGCCAGGCGAATGTTGAGCATCTGCGTCAGCTGGCCGGCGAGCTTGGGAGCGCGGCCGTTTTTGACCAGGTTCTCGAGCGTGCGGGGAATCAGCAGCAGATGGGCGTCGGGCAGCGTCGCGCGGATCTGAGCCTCGGTCTCGTCCAGGCTGCGGCCGTCCTCGCGCATGGCCAGTGCGTACTCCACCAGCAGGCCCTCGGCACCCGAGCCGGTGCGTGAGTCGATGCAGCGCACGTCGAGTTCGTGCGTTTCGGCCGTCAAGCTGGCGTTGGCATAGCAGGCGGACCACTCGCTGCACAGCGAGATAAAGATGGCACTGTCGTGTCCGTCAGCACGCACGCGGTCGAAGAGTGCCTTGAACTCGCCGGCACTCGGCTGCGAGGTGTGCGGCAGCTGCTCGGATCTGGCCATGCGGGCGACGTATTCCTCGGCGGTAATCTGCACCTGATCGAGAAGGTCCTCGCCCTCGATAATCACATGCAGTGGAATCACGTAAATGCCGAGCTCATGGGCGCGGGCGGGGGAGATGTCCGACGTGGAGTCGGTTATGATGGCAAAAGACATAATTGCACCTTTCGTTGGGGCGTCTACGCGCCGCCTTCTGAGAGCAAAGTGCGACAAGTATAGTAGAGTCGTTCCACATTACTAGGTTCAATTGTTGAATAGTCAACAGTTTGAAGTGTCGGTGTGGAAATCGTCAACTGGGGAAGAGGGATACCGATGGAGGCCCATGAGATATGCAAGCGGCCGGTTGTGCTGTTCGATTTTGACGGCACGGTGGCCGATACGGGTCGGGCGGTAATGACCTCGACGCGCAAGACGCTGGCTGCGCGCGGGTTTTCGGAAGCGCAGATGGGTGATCTGCGCCGCATGATCGGGCCGCCCCTGTGGAAGAGCTTTCACGACTTTTATGGCTTTTCCCGCGAGGAGTCGCTTGTGGTGGCCGACGAGTACCGCGCCTTTTTTGATGAGCTGGGGCCGGAGGAGTATCCCGTGTTCGACGGAATCCCCGGGCTGCTGGATGGGTTGGCCGTCCAGGGCAAGCGAATGGCCGTGGCGACGTCGCGCATGGAGGCGAAGTGCATCGATATGGTGCGCGAGCTCGGGCTTTCTCAGTTTGAGGCGGTGGTTGGCATGAATCCGTCGCTGGGACGCGACGCCAAAGCCGATTCGGTCCGCGATGCCCTGGCGGCGCTCGGCGCGACGGCGGACGATGCCGTGATGATCGGCGATCGCCTTAACGATGTGGAGGGCGCGCACGCAATGGGCGTGCCCTGCATCGGCATCTATTCGGGCGCGGCGGCGCCGGGGGAGCACGAGGCGGCGGGTGCCGATGCAGTGGCGCACTCGGTGGCCGAGCTTGCTAAACTTTTCGCTATATAAGTTCTTGATGTGAGGGGCGGTACGCTTACCCCTTATTGTTAAGGAGGTCGTCCATGAATCAGGTGGAGCAGAGCGTTGTCGAGTATGTCGACGAGGTTTGGGAAGATGTCGTCGCCGATATCGAGCAGCTGGTGAGCTATCCGTCCGTGGCGGTTTCTGCCAATGCGGAGCCCGGCGCGCCGTTTGGCCGCCCGGTCCGTGACGCGCTCGATTGCGCGCTCGGCATCGCGAAAAAGCTCGGCTACCAGACAAGTGACGACGAGGGCTACGTGGGCATTGCCGACATCCCGGGTCGCGGCGACAAGCAGCTCTCGACCATCTGCCACGTGGACGTGGTGCCAGCCGGTCCTGGTTGGAACACCGACCCGTTTGCGATGGAGCGCCGCGAGGGCTGGCTGCTCGGCCGTGGCGTGATCGACGACAAGGGTCCGGCCGTGCTGTCGCTCTACGCCGGCGCCTACCTGCTCAAGCACGGCATTGTGCCGCGCTATACCTTCCGCGCGCTGCTGGGCTGCGATGAGGAAGTGGGCATGTCCGACGTTCACCATTATCTAGAGAACCACTCAGACCCCGACTTTCTGTTTACGCCCGATGCCGAATTCCCGGTATGCAATGCCGAGAAGGGCCAGTTTGGGGCAACATTTGTGAGCCCTAAGATCGACGGGGGGCGCATTGTGTCCTGGAGCGGTGCCGAGGCGAGCAACGCTATTCCGTCGCAGTCCATCTGCGAGCTTGCGATTGCCGCCGATGAACTGCCGGCACCGGTCGACAACGCCGACCGCCTGGAGATCACAGCGCTCGATAACGGGCATGCGCAGATTTTCGCCCACGGCATTGGCGGTCATGCCTCGATGCCCGAGGGGACGATCAATGCCGTCTGTCTGATCGTGTCGTATCTGCGTGAGGCTGAGGACGCCTTTGGCGCACGCGATGAGCGCCTGCTGACGCCTGCCGAGAACGAGTTTGTCAAGTTTCTGACCTTTGTGCATGCGGACGCCTATGGTCGTGGCTTGGGCATCGATGCGACGAGCCCGGCGTTTGGCCCGCTCACGTGCAATCCCGGCGTCATTCGCGTGGCGGATGGCCACATCGAGCAGGTCATCGACGTGCGCTTCCCCGACAGCACGAGTGCCGATACCATTCGCGAGCAGCTCGAGCCGCTCGTGGGCCGCTTTGGCGTGACGTGCCAGCTGGGTCGCGCGAAGGTGCCGTTCTCGGTCTCTGCCGATGATCCGGCCGTGAAGGCGCTTATCGATACCTATAACGAGTTCACCGGCAAGCATGCCGAACCCTTTGCCATGGGCGGCGGCACGTATGCGCGCAATTTTGCCCGCGCCGTCTCGTTTGGCCCCGAGGAGACCGGTCTGGAGCTGCCCGAGTGGGGCGGCCAGATGCACGGCCCCAACGAGTGTGTCAACGAGGACCAGCTCAAGCAAGCGCTCAAGATTTATATCGTGGCGATCCTCCGCCTAAACGAGTTGGAGCTTTAATGGTTACGCGGTTTTACCAAACCGCGTAATCAGTCGACGCTGCAAGCCCGCCAGAGCGAGCAATCTGCCTTTCAACTTCGGCGGCATGATCAAAAGATCAATGCCGCCTTGTTTCAAGGCACATTGCTCGCTCTGGCGGGCTTTCGCTTTCGTTGCCAAAACATCGGCGTTGCCGAATGATCCCTTGGGGACGGAGGAAAACGGGTCATTTTGGGGTCTGCCCAACTCGATGATCCGTTTTCCTCCGTCCCCAAGGGATTATTCGGTGTAAAAGGCGGACCATGCTTGCGACGGGGTTTGTTATTAGTTTGTAAAGCCCCGCCGCGCTTGCGGTAAGGGTCTATCAAATGCCCGTAAGAAACCGCAGATAAGACTGCCGTCGCCCGATCGGGGTCGTATCTTTCCAAACAGCAAAGCGGGCAGGGTGCCCGCGAGTCGCATGTATGAAAGGAAGATCATGCTCGATCAGGCTTATTCTCGTCGTCAGTTCCTCGGCCTCGCTGGTGGTCTTGCCAGCATCGTCGGTCTCGGTCTCGTTGGTTGCGGTGGCTCTAATGCTGCCGACACCGCTGCCGAGGGTAGCGCCTCCGCTGCTGAGTCCGTCTCCGGCGAGGTGACCTACGACGGTGCCTCCTCGTTCCAGGCTCTCGTTGAGTCCGCTGCCGAGAAGTTCATGGACGCCAACCCCGATGTCTCCATCTCCGGTTCGGGCAACGGTTCGGGCAAGGGCCTGACCGCTGTCGCCGCCGGCACCGTCACCATCGGTAACTCCGATGTCTTCGCCGAGACCAAGCTCGAGGCCGACCAGGTCAAGAACCTCGTCGACCACGAGGTCGCCGTTGTGGGCATGGGTCCCGTCGTCTCCAAGAACGTGAAGGTCGACGACCTGTCCCTTGAGCAGCTCAAGGGCATCTTCTCCGGCCAGATCACCAACTGGAAGGAGGTCGGCGGCGACGACGCCACCATCGTCGTTCTCAACCGTAAGGCCGGCTCCGGTACCCGTGCTACCTTCGAGGCTGCCGTCTTTGGCGACGAGGCTGTCGACTTTAAGGGCGACGCCGAGCTCGACAAGTCCGGCGACGTCCAGACTCAGATCGCCAGCACCGACAACGCCATCTCCTACCTCGACTTCTCGCACTTCGATGACTCCAAGTTCAACGCCATCAAGGTCGAGGGTGTCGAGCCCAAGAGCAAGAACGTCACCGACGACTCCTTCAAGATTTGGGCGACCGAGCACATGTACTGCTCCAAGGACGCCGACGAGGCTACCAAGGCCTTCCTGGAGTTCATGCTCTCCGACGACGTTCAGGGCAAGCTCGTCGAGGAGCAGGGCTTCATCCCCGTCTCTGCCATGAAGGTCGTCAAGGACGCCAGTGGCAAGGTCTCCGCTAAATAAGTAATCGCCCCCGGAAAGGTTTGCAATGGCAAAACAGCTGCCAAAGCGCGACCTTGAGAACGTGGGCTTGGGCGTCACGGGTGCGTGCGTAGCGCTCGTGACGCTTGTCGTTGCCGCGCTCATTTTTATGGTCGCCCAAAAGGGCCTCTCGGCTTTTGTCAAGGACGGCATCTCGGTCGTCGAGTTTTTCACCGGTACTAAGTGGGACTTGGCCAGTACGGCCGAGAACGGCCTGCCTTATACCGGTGCCCTGCCCCTGATCGTCACCTCGTTTTCGGTCATGGTGCTCTCCACGCTCATCGCGCTGCCCATCGCCATCGGCTCTGCCATCTTCGCGGTCGAGATAAGCCCTAAGTTTGGCTCCAGGATCTTCCAGCCGCTCATTGAGCTCTTGACTGGCATTCCCTCGGTCGTCTTTGGCCTGATCGGCTTCCATGTGGTCGTCGGCCTTATGAAGAGCGTCTTCCACGTGAGCACGGGCCTGGGTATCCTGCCCGGCGCCATCGTGCTGGCTGTCATGATCCTGCCGACCATGACAACGCTTTCGGTCGACGGCCTGCGTGCCGTGCCCGAAAGCTACCGTCAGGGCTCTCTTGCGCTGGGCTACACCCGTTGGCAGACCATCTGGCACGTGGTACTCAAGTCCGCCATGCCCTCGCTTATGACTGCGGTCATCCTGGGTATGACCCGCGCCTTTGGCGAGACGCTCGCCGTGCGCATGGTTATCGGCGGTATCGAGGCCATGCCGACCTCGCTGCTGTCGCCGGCCTCGACCATCACCACCACGCTCACTACATCCATGGCGGTCTATGCCGAGGGCACGGCCCAGGACGACGTCTTGTGGGCGCTCGGTCTGCTGCTGATGGGCATGAGCCTCATCTTCATCCTGATCATCCATCTCATTGGCCGCAAGGGGGCGAAGGCTCGTGGCTAGCACGCGCATCCATATCGACGAGGCGAGACTCGGGCGTGTCCAAAAACAGGACCGCATCGCCACGGGCGTGTTGACGGCAATCGTCGCCATCGTCATGCTCATCGTCGTTTCCATGGTGGCCTACATATTGTTCGAGGGCATCTCGACGCTGTTCCAGCCGGGCTTCCTCACGGAGCCGTCGCGCGCCAACGGCACCCAGGGCGGCGTGCTCTACCAGCTGTTCGACTCGTTCTACCTGCTGCTCATCACCCTGGTAATCTCGGTGCCTATCAGCCTGGGCGGCGCGGTCTTCCTGGTCGAGTACGCACCTGATGGCCCCGTCCGCGACATCGCCTCCACCGCCATCGAGACGCTGTCCTCGCTGCCTTCCATCGTCGTCGGCATGTTCGGCTTTCTGGTGTTCTCGGTGCAGCTGGGCTGGAAGTACTCCATCATCTCCGGCGCCGTCGCGCTCACCATGTTCAACATCCCCATCCTGGTGCGCGTGATTCAGCAGGCGCTCGAGGACGTGCCGCAAGCTCAGCGCGATGCGTGCCTGGCTATGGGCCTCACCCGCTGGGAGGCCACGCTGCACATCCTGATTCCCGAGGCCATGCCCGCCATCGTGACCGGCATCGTGCTTTCGGCCGGTCGTGTCTTTGGCGAGGCCGCAGCACTGCTCTTTACCTCGGGCATGAGCTCGCCGGTTCGCCTCAACTTCTTGAGCTTTAACCTGTCGAGCCCTACGTGCGCTTGGAACGTGTTCCGACCCGGTGAGTCGCTCGCCGTGCACATCTACAAGATCTACGGCGAGGGCAGCCCCGAGGCTCAGCAGATCGTTTGGGGCACCGCCGCACTGCTGATGATCTGCGTGCTGCTGTTTAACGTAATCGCCCGTATCGTGGGCAAGCAACTGGCAAGGAAGATGACGGCCGAATGAGCGAGATGAATGCAACGCCCGCAACCGAGGCGGCCACGTCCGAGACCCAGGACTTTCTGTCGAGCGTGGGGGAGAGCGAGAAACGCGTTCGCGTGAGCGGCAAGGCCGTGAGCGACGAGGTCGTGCTCTCCACCAAGGACGTCAACGTGTACTATGGTGACCACCATGCGCTGCACGACACATCGCTCGACTTCCACAAGGGCGAGATCACGGCGCTCATCGGGCCTTCGGGCTGCGGTAAGTCGACCTTCTTGCGCAGCCTCAACCTCATGAATCGCGAGATTCGCGGTTGCCGCGTGGAGGGTGAGATCAACTACCGCGGGCGCAACGTGAACACCAAGACCGAGAACACGTACGAGCTGCGTCGTTCCATTGGCATGGTGTTTCAGCAGCCCAATCCCTTCCGCAAGTCCATTCGCGACAACATCACGTTTGCACCCAAGCGCCACGGCATTACCGACCGCGACGAGCTCGACCGCATGGTCGAGGAGAGCCTGCGCGGCGCGGCACTGTGGGACGAGGTCAAGGACAAGCTCGACAAGAGCGCATATGCGCTTTCGGGCGGTCAGCAGCAGCGTCTGTGCATCGCGCGCACGCTGGCGCTCAACCCCGACGTGATCTTGTTTGACGAGCCCTGTTCGGCGCTCGACCCTATCTCGACGCTGGCGATCGAGGACCTGATGTCGTCGATCGTTGCCGACCGCGCCATCGTCATCGTGACGCACAACATGGAGCAGGCGTCGCGCGTGTCCAACCGTACGGCGTTCTTCTACATGGGCGATATGGTCGAGTACGACGAGACCGACGAGATTTTCCAACGGCCCAAGGATAAGCGGCTGAATGATTACCTCACCGGCATGTTCTCCTAGTCCGGGACATGCTTGAGGCCCGCGGCGGCCGCGGTTGCCGCGGGACTGATTGGAGAGGCGGGTCATCTCTTTTAGGAGATGGCCCGCCTTTTTGTGTCGCTGCCAGACCGACCACCACAAAAGGGGCAGGCACCTTCGTGGTGGTTTGGGGTTGTGCTCGCTGCTATCATGGACAACGTTGAATTTCTACGAAGGAGCAGGGCATATGGCGATTCTTTTGGGATGCGATTCCGTCAGCCTAGAGTTTCCCACCAAGCATATTTTCGATAGCGTGACGCTCGGCGTGGGCGAGGGCGACCGTATTGGTATCGTCGGCAAAAACGGCGACGGCAAGTCGACGCTGCTGAGCGTACTCGCGGGCACGCTGGAGCCCGATGATGGCCGCGTGACGCATCGCCGCGGCACCACAATCGGCTTGCTCGGCCAAAAGGACCAGCTGGCCGATACCGACACCGTGCATCATGCCGTCGTGGGCGACGCGCCCGAGTACGAGTGGGCGTCGATCCCCCGCACGCGCCAGATTCTCGCCGGCCTCATTAGCGATGTGCCCTGGGAGGGTACGGTGGGCGAGCTCTCGGGCGGCCAGCGCCGTCGCGTGGACCTTGCGCGCCTGCTGATCGGCGACTACGACGTCCTTATGCTCGACGAGCCCACCAACCACCTGGACATGCGCACCATCAACTGGCTCGCGCGTCACCTCAAGGCCCGCTGGCAGCGCGGCCAGGGCGCCATGCTCGTGGTCACGCACGACCGCTGGTTTTTGGACGAGGTCTGCACCAGTATGTGGGAGGTCCACGACGGCCAGGTCGATCCCTTCGAGGGCGGCTACTCGGCCTATATCCTGCAGCGCGTGGAGCGCGACCGCATGGCCGCCGTCACCGAGGAGCGCCGCCGCAACATGGCGCGCAAGGAGCTCGCGTGGCTGAGCCGCGGCGCCCAGGCCCGCTCCACCAAGCCCAAGTTTCGCGTTGAGGCCGCCCGCGAGCTCATTGCCGACGTGCCGCCCGTGCGCGACGAGCTGGAGCTCAAGCGTCTGGCGGTGAGTCGCCTGGGCAAGCAGGTTATCGACGTGGTCGGCGTGGACGCCGGCTATTCGGACACCGACGGTGCAACCAAGCAGGTGCTCTCCGACGTGACCTGGCTTATCGGCGCGGGCGACCGCTATGGCCTGTTAGGCGAGAACGGTGCCGGCAAGTCCACGCTGCTTGACGTGATCCAGGGCAAGATCGCGCCCTTGCGCGGCCGTGTGAAGATCGGCCAGACAGTGCGCTTTGGCGTGCTGTCGCAGCAGCTCGAGGAGCTCGAGCCCTACATGGGCGACACCATTCGCGAGGTGCTCGGCAACTACAAGAAGTATTACGTCATCGACGGCAAGGAGACTTCGCCCGAGAAACTCTGCGAGCGTCTGGGCTTTACGACGCAGCAGCTTTGGAGCCGTATCGGCGACCTTTCGGGTGGGCAGCGTCGTCGTCTGTCGCTGCTGCTGACGATTCTAGACGAGCCGAATGTGCTCATCCTGGACGAGCCCGGCAATGACCTGGATACCGATATGCTGGCGATTGTTGAGGACCTGCTCGACGGCTGGCCCGGCACGTTGGTTCTGGTGACGCACGACCGCTTTTTGATGGAGCGCGTGACCGACCAGCAGTGGGCGCTGCTCGATGGCCACCTGACGCATATGCCCGGCGGCGTAGACCAGTACCTGCGCCTGTGCAACGCCACCGCCGAGGGCGAGCCCGTGGGTGCGCCGAGCGCCAAGACCGGCACGTTCGACACCGGTACGGCGGCTGCGGCGGCCGAAAAGTCCAAGTCGAGTGGTCAGCCCAATGGCCTTTCCAACGCCGAGCGCCAGAAGCTCCGCCGCGAGGTGAGCTCGCTCGAGCGCAAGATGGAGACGCAGCGCGCTCGCGTGGAGGAGGCGGAGGCCGCGATGGCCCAGGTCGACCCCACCAACTACACGGCACTCGGCGAGCAGCAGGCAAAGATCGATGAGGCCCACGCCGCCATGGACGAGCTGGAGATGGCGTGGCTCGAGGCGAGCGAAAAGCTCGAGGGTGAGGAGTAGACGAGGATGATCAAGGCTGCGTTTTTCGATATCGACGGCACGCTGCTGAGCTTTAAGACACACCGGATTCCGGCGTCGGCGCAGCAGGTGCTTGACAGCTTTCATGAGCAGGGGATCGCATGTGTGATCGCCACGGGTCGCCCGACCTACCAGATGCCCGATTGGCTGTTCGACCTGGGCTGGGACGCGTACATTACACTTTCTGGCCAGCACTGCTTTGATGCCGAGGGCGTCTACCGCAGCTGCCCGATTGACCCGGACGACGTCGCGGTGATTGTGGACCAGGTGGCGCAGGGGCACTACGACTCGCTGTGCATGCAGGGCGAGAACTCATTTGTGAACCGCCTATCCGAGCGCGTGGTGACGGCCGGCAGCAACGCGGGAATCGTTTATCACGAGGAGCCGTTTGAGCATGCCTTCGACGCGCCGGTCTATCAGTTCTGTGCCTTTGTGGACCCGGCCGACGAGCATATCGTGACCGACGCGGTGGCGCATTCGCTTACCACGCGTTGGTGCGACCTGTTCTGCGACATTATCCCTGCCAACGGCGGCAAGAACTTGGGTGTGGCGGCAACGCTCGAGCGCCTGGGAATCGATGCGAGCGAGGCGATTGCCTTTGGCGACGGCGAGAACGACTTGTCGATGTTTTCGGCCGTGGGCACGAGCGTGGCCATGGGCAACGCGCAGGAGACCGTGAAGGCCGCAGCGACCTACGTGACGACCGCCGTGGACGACGACGGGATCTACAACGCCGCCAAGCACTTTGGGCTGGTGTAGGCCGGCACTTGGGGACAGTTCATGCAGGGGCGTGTCCCCGTTTTGCTCTCGTCCCGCGCGTTTTGTGAAACACGGCTAACTTTTTGAACAAAGTGGTAAGACGTGGGCAACTTTTGCGGTAAAGTGGGGCAAGGAAAGTATCCCAAGACTAACTAGCAATCATCGCGAAAGGCGACCCATGGCCCTGCGTGAATCCGGAGAAGACTATCTCGAATCGATTTACGTTCTGTCGGAACGTCAGGGAATCGTGCGCTCGATCGATGTTGCGGAGTACCTTGGCGTAACCAAGGCGAGCGTATCCAAGGCCATGGCGACGTTGGAGAGTAACGGCTATGTCGAAATGGGCAAACGCGACGTTCACCTGACAGAGCGAGGGCTGGAGGTCGCCCGTCAAATGTGGGAGCGTCACTGCTTTTTCGTGGGACTGCTGGAGGATGCGGGTGTTTCGGTCGAGGTCGCGTCGCAAGAGGGCTGCCATATGGAGCACTGCCTGAGCGAGGAGAGCTTCGAGAAGCTGAGGGCGATGCTCGCCAGGGAAGAGACGTTGAATTCAAC
The DNA here is from genome assembly GCA_902496945.1 of uncultured Collinsella sp. GTDB lineage: Bacteria > Actinomycetota > Coriobacteriia > Coriobacteriales > Coriobacteriaceae > Collinsella. The sequence continues at coordinate 25,622 of CABVDE010000014.1, read as the reverse complement.
AGCGGAATCCTAACAGGTACCCAGTGGCGCGAAGTTCGCGCAAAGCGCGAACCAGCGAAAGGGGATAGAGACTTCCAATAACAACGTGCCCAATCCGGTCCAAAGTGGACCGATCGGTAGGGGGGTGCCCTCGCAGCTGAACCGCCGCTTCCCAAAGAAAACCAGGTTGTGCGCAGGATCCTCGCGGTAATGTCGCCCTCTCATCTCAAAGGCGCGCGCCTCCCGCGCCGACGGCGCGGGACAGCGACCGGGACCAGTGGTCCGATCAGCCAAGTCCGACTCAGACAAGGAACCTCACCAGTAAGCGATGCCCAAGAACCGCCAGCTGGGTCACCGCAGGCCGGGGCCGGGTTTGGTTTTGAAAACACTCCGCAGCGCGAGGCCCGTCTTTCCGTTGCTCCGCAGGAGCAGGAAAGACGGGCCTCATGCGCGAGGACGTTTTCAAAACCAAACCCGGCCCCGGTCGGAGGGGCCACAACCAAGCTAGACGTTCTTGACACCCATCGCGCGCATGGCGTTCAGAATGGCGATGATCGCTACGCCTACGTCGCCGAACACGGCGAGCCACATATTGGCGATGCCGAGCGCCGCAAGCACCAGAATCAGCAGCTTAACGCCCAATGCAAAGATGATGTTCTGCCAGACAATCGTCATGGTCTTGCGCGCCACGCGGATGGCACGGGCGATGTTGGACGGCTTGTCGTCCATGAGCACGACGTCAGCCGCCTCGATGGCGGCATCGGATCCCATGGCGCCCATGGCGATTCCGACGTCGGCGCGCGTAAGCACAGGCGCGTCATTGATACCGTCGCCGACAAAGGCGAGCTTGCCCTTGCCGTTCTCTGTTTCAAGCAGCGCCTCAACACGCTCGACCTTATCGCCCGGCAGCAGCTGCGCATGGAACTCGTCGAGCCCAAGCCGCTTGGCCACGGACGCTGCAACCTCATTGCGGTCGCCCGTGAGCATGACGGTGCGGTTTATGCCGGCGGTGTGCAGGTCGCGGATCGCCTGCTCGGCATCGGCCTTAACGGTGTCGGCAATCACGATGTGGCCGGCGTACGCGCCGTCAACGAGCACGTGCAGAATCGTGCCGACAACCTCGCAGTCCGGTGCTTCAACACCGGTCGCGGCAATCATCTTGGCATTGCCGACGACGACGTGCTTGCCGTCGATGGTTGCCGTGAAACCGTGACCCGCGACATTGGCGGAGTCGCTCACGCGATTCTGGTCGAGCACACCCTGGTAGGCGGTACGTATGGACCGTGCGATGGGGTGATCGGAAAACGACTCGGCAAGTGCCGCGACTTCGAGCAGCGACTGCTCGGTATAGCCGGCCTCGGGGTGCACCGCGACCACCGAGAACGTGCCGTTGGTGAGGGTGCCCGTCTTGTCAAAGACGACGGTGTCCACGTCGGCGAGCGTCTCGAGGTAGTTAGATCCCTTGATGAGAACGCCAAGCTTGGAGGCGCCGCCAATGCCGCCAAAGAAACTGAGCGGCACGCTGATCACCAACGCGCACGGGCAGCTGACGACCAAGAAGGTCAGGCCGCGCAGGATCCAGTCGGACCACGCGCCGGTGACCAGGCCGCCGCCGAGCGCGAGCACCACGGCCGCGCCGGTGACGGCGGGCGTGTAGACGCGGGCGAAGCGCGTGATGAAGTTCTCGGTGCGTGCCTTCTTTTCGCTGGCGTTTTCGACGAGCTCCAGGACGCGTGCGACGGTGGACTCGCCAAACGGCTTGGTGGTGCGCACGTGGATGAGGCCCGTCATATTAATGCAGCCGCTGATGATGTCGTCGCCGGTTTTGACGGGGCGGGGAACCGACTCGCCGGTGAGCGCAGCGGTGTCGAGTTGGGTCTCACCCTCGACGATGACGCCGTCGATGGGTACGCGCTCGCCGGGCTTGACCACGATCACGGTGCCGACGGCAATGTCATCGGGAAAGACCTGTTCGAGTGTGCCGTCGGCTTGCTCGACGTTAGCGTAGTCGGGCGCGATGTCCATCATGGCACTGATCGACTTGCGGCTCCTGCCCACGGCGTATGCCTGGAACAGCTCGCCGATCTGGTAGAACAGCATGACGGCGGCGCCTTCGGCCATGTGCGGGTCGGTATCGGGGAAGAGTACCATGGCAAACGCGCCGATGGTCGCGACTGCCATGAGGAAGCTCTCATCGAAGGCCTTGCCGCGGCGTATGTTGTTGAACGCCTTCTGGAGCACGTCGTAGCCGACAATTAGGAACGGCACCAGGAACAGCACGAAGCTGGCGTAGATGTCACCCGGCTCGCCAAATACAGCGGCGAGGGTGCCGATCTCGTCGAGAGCGTACACTACCGCAAAGATACCCAGCGCAACCAGGATACGATTGCGCTTATGCTCGAGGGACTCTTTCTTCTTGCGCTTCTTCTTTTTCTTCTTGGGGTCGGCGGCTGCCATGATTAAACCTCCCATTTGAATGTATGAACACTTGCTCATATGATTTCGCGAGCAAAGGCCGCAGCAAGCACGGCCTTGCGGGTCGGCGTAAACCTGGGCTAGAGAATGATCTCGCAGTCCGGCTCGGCGTCGGCGGTAAACTCTACGACGCGGTCGAGCACCTCGTCGAACTCGGCGTCTTCGGCCTCGAGCGTCAGCTTCTGCGTCATAAAGTTGACGGACACGGACTTGACGCCCTCGAGCTTGGCCAGCTCGTCCTGAAGCTCGCGCGCGCAGTTGGCGCAGTCGATCTCGTCGAGCTTGAACTGCTTTTTCATGATGGGGTCCTTTCCCTGTGTTAGCGGCCTGGGTGCCGGCCGCGCTTGTTGACGTGGTCGATTGCTATTCGCAGATATGGCTCATGCCCTGATTGAGCATGGTGTAGACGTGGTCGTCGGCGAGCGAGTAGAGAATGTTGCGGCCGTCGCGGCGGAACTTGACCAGGTGCGACTGCTTGAGCGTGCGCAGCTGGTGCGACACCGCGGACTGCGAGGTTTCAGTTGTCTCGGCGATGTCTGCCACGCACAGCTCACGGCCCATGAGGGCATAGAGGATCTTGATGCGCGTGGTGTCGCTGAAGACCTTGAACAAGTCGGCAAGGTCGTACAGCAGCTCCTCGTCGGGAAGATCCTCGGGCGAGCAGGTGGTGGGGATCACGGGTTCGGTGGCCTCGATGTCGGGTTTCGTGTCATCAACGCGGACGCTCATTGCAATATCCTTTCATATGAACATGCGCTCATATAACTTACTTCCGATTATATGAGCGCATGTTCATATGTCAATGCTATTTGTGGCGATATTTGATAATTGCTTGCTGCCGTAGTGGGACTTTTCTAGTCGCGCATGGCTCGATCCAACGTCCATCTGCAAAAATCGAGTTGCGCGGTCGATGGGCTATTCGCGGGCTCCTCGTAAGTGCGCATTTGGTCATTTCGATTCAAATTTCTGGTCAATAATGCAATAAATTGTTCAATCTTAATAATTAAGTGCGCTGTTCCAGTATTTGGATAGCCGGATTGAGCCATTTGGGGACGACTCGCGTGCTGCCGTGACCGCGCAACTCGATAATTGCAGTCGGGCAAAAGCGGAAACAGGCTTTAGAACAGCAGGCCCTCGATCAAATCGAGAATCATGTCGTCTTCAGTGCGTGGGCCGACTGATTTCGCGTGCGGGCTAGCATCGTCAACCAGGTTAATCTCCTCTGCTAGTTCGTCAACATGCTGCATGTCATCGGGTTCGGGGACCTCATTGATGCTCGGGTCGTCAATCTGCGGATACTGGCTCGCGATTTCTTGCCCTGTTGCCTGCGCCTCTCTGCGCTCTTCGAGGATCCGGCGACCATATTCGAAGTACCGCCGCAAGACAAATTGGCGAAGATCCTCCTGGAGGGCTGGAAAGCCATCCGGGAGACGCCCGGGGCAGATCTTCTCGCGAATGCGAATCGCTTCCATAACCCGTCTAAAGGCGGACTGTTTGAAAAACGAATGGCGGCAGACGGTGATAACAACATACCCCATGTTTCTGAGTGTGTTTCGACGCTCCTCATCAATCGCCTGCTGCTCGGGCTCATCATGGAAAAAACCGTTGTATTCGATGTCGGTCATCGATTTTTCGAGCAGCGCGTCGAAGTAGAACACGGTGCGCCGTGTGAGGGCAGAGTACCTTTTGGGAACTGGGACCGGAAAGTCAGTTTTGATGGCGCGAATACCAAAGCCGCCCGCGGATTTGGGCATTGTGAGCATCATGACGAAAGCCGTTTCGAGTGGAGAGCGGCAGCCGCCGCGCACATATCCAAGCGCCTTGATTGCATTGTTTGAGCCGCGATAGCCCGATGCCTGGGAAAAGAAGTTCCTGAGCGCTTCGGTGGTGGTTAGGGCGGGGCGCTCGCGATACCCCGTTTCGTCGGATGCATCGAGTGTGTAGGAGCCACAGATTTCAAAGTAGTATTCAACAAGTTCCCGTAGGCTGAGATCGTTTGCGGCTTGCAGGGCACACAGTTTGATGTCAACGATATAGACGCCAGCCTCGAGCTCAAGGTAGCTTTCTGAGTCGAAGGTATAGCGCGTGCGATGGCAAACACATCCATCGCAATGCCTTCGGGCGTTATTGGAGTACGTCAGTACGTGGACATTTTTGGATTCGATGCCTTTTCCTTTCAGCCACGATTGGGCCGTCTGCAGGTCGGGTTCGGTTGGGATGGATGCCCTTATCTTTTCCATGGGTATGCGGTCGGTCGTGAATAGCGCGACCGACTCGGCTGCTTGGTATACGGCTCGTGCCGTGGCATGTGATAGAACGATTCCCATATGTGCATCATGACATAGCTTGCGTTCTGCACGCTGAGGGCATCGGGTAACGGCGCCGAAACGAGGCGCTTCTTCTGCGAACGGTAGTTTTTACCCGATGCACGGTTGAACGGTTGGCGCCAATGGAGAGTTTTCTGTCACTTGACCTCATTCGGGCGAACTCTCGTAGATGCCATCTGCATTTTTCGATTTAGGCGGTTTTTGCTCATCTAAATAAGTCGATGGGAGTGCGTCTATCGTCCTATTTTCGACCGGAGCCAGGCGTTAGGGCGCCAAGCCAGTCGGATTCAGAATGGTTTTTGACTCCGCAACGGCGAAAAAGGCCTCGGCGGGGAGCTGAGTAAACCGCGCAACTCAAAAAATGTAGATGGACATATTTCAAAATGGTTGTAAGGCGGCGTTCTTTGCCGCGAGAATGCAAAACGGGACGCGGCCGAAAGGCCGTGCCCCGTTTTCTGCGCGTTCGTCTGGCTTGCTGCTGTTTGTGCTGTGCCGCTATGGGTGTTGTCGTGACCGACTTCACTACTTCGCGAACAGGTTTTTGAGGTTGAACTCGGCTTGGACGGTTCGGAGCATGAGGTCGGTGTCGTCCAGGCCCAGGTGCTGCTCGTTGGCGTCGGCGGCGAGGGTGCCACGGCGGCGCGCCCAGTTCTCGAGCGAGGCGGGTGCGGACTCGCGGGGGAGCGAGCGCACGTCGGCGTCCAGGCTGCGGCAGATCTGGCGCGAGTCGATGACGATGATCTTGCCCGCGCGGCGCGCCTCGGCGTAGCCGTCCAGGTGGATCTTGAACCAGCTGTCCTCGAAGGCGGCGTTGTGCGCCATGTACGGATATTTCTTCATAAGCTTGAGCAGCTGCTTCTGCAGCTCCTTGTTCTCGCGGAAGGGCTTTTTGCCGTCGATGTCGTCCCAGGTAATGTGATGGATATTCGACAGCGGCACGTCCTCGCCGCGGTAGATGTCAGGCAGCCCGCAATAGTGCGCCTCGGCGTCGTGGGGGACGGCGTCGCTGGTGAGGTCCATAATCTCCCATCCAACGTTGATGATATAGCCGCGCTCGGGCGCACGACCGGTGGTCTCGATGTCGATGCCGAGCACGGTGCCCTGGATAGGCTTGCGAGCGTAGGCCACGCCGAGTGCGTCGCGGTCGCCGCGGATCTCGCGCATGACCGATGCAGCGGTGCGCTTTTGCATCTTGCCGATGGCCGCGCAGGTGTCGGCATCGGACAGACCGCGCGAAAGCGTCGCGGGTGTCACGTTGCGCAGGCGTGCCTCGCCAATCTGGTCGCACAGGTCGCGGTTGCGGTCGGCCAGGTCTCGCACGGTGGCAAAATCGAAGCCGGGGTCGCCCTCGGCGGTAAAATACTCGGTCTCGAGCACCTTGAGGGCTTCCTCACCCTTCTGGCGCTCGGACTCCATGGCACCGTGATCGCCATAGATAAACATGGGGATAAACGGTTGGCGCTCGTATTCGAGTGCTTGCGAAACGTTCATAGGCTGCTCCTTGGACGGGCCGTGTCACGCGGCTCGGTGGCATTGAGTTATGGCGAGATGATAGTTTACCATGGGCAACTATTGGCATCGCGCCTAGGACAACTACAATACCCTAGTTGACCGCTAGGACTTTTACAATGCTGCCGAAAGACACGAAAGGTTCCATCCGTCATGGATTTACTGATTGATATGCTGCTCGACGCCGGCAAGGACACGCTGTCGCTGGTGCCGTTTTTGTTGGTGACGTATCTGGCGCTCGAGACGCTCGAGCATGTTGCGGGCGATCGCGTCAATGGCGCCATCAAGCGCGCCGGCGCCGCGGGTCCCGTAGTGGGCTCGCTGCTGGGCATGGTGCCGCAGTGCGGCTTTTCGGCGATGGCGGCCACACTGTATGCCGGCCGTGTCGTGACGCTGGGCACGCTGGTCGCCGTGTTCCTCTCGACGTCCGACGAGATGCTGCCGCTGTTGCTCGCCGAGCAGGTTCCCGTGCAGACCATGGCGATGCTGCTTGCCTCGAAGGCGCTGATCGCACTGGTCACGGGCTTTATAGTGGACGCGGCTATCCGCGGCCTTCGTCGTAACGGTCGCGCACATGAGGCGATTCGCCGTACTGTTCTGGGGACCGCGGCCAATCCGGCCCATGTGAACTGCGCACACGATGACCATACCGGGGGCGATATTATCGACGAGGTAGCCGAGGCCGGTGTAAGTGCCGATCACATCCACGAGCTGTGCGAGCGCGACCATTGCGGCTGCGATGAAGACGAGGACGAGCACGGGCATGGGCACGGTCATGAGCACGGGCACGAGGGCGATCATGCTCACGAGCACGGCTGCGCTTGTGGCCACGAGCACGGCCACTCCCACGAGGGCGCGCCCGTCCTGTCGATCATCCGCAGTGCGATCTCGCACACCGTACAGGTATCGGTATTCATTTTTCTGGTGACGCTGATTCTGGTCGCCGTGCTCGAGACGTTTGGCGAATCGGCGATTGAGCAATTCCTGCGCGGCAACGAGACACTTGCCGTTCTGGGCTCGGCACTCGTCGGCCTGATCCCCAACTGCTCGGCTAGCGTGGTCATTACGCAGCTGTACCTAGAAGGCGCGCTGCAGCTGGCGCCGATGCTCGCCGGCACGCTCATTTCCGCCGGCGTGGGCTATCTGGTGCTGTTCCGCACCAACCGCAGCGCCCGCGAAAACGCCGTGTTCCTGGTCATGATGTATGTCATCGGTGCCGGCTGGGGACTCGTCCTATCCGCCTTTGGCCTCTAAGTAGGCCTAACAAAACGGGCCTCAAAATAGCCATGCTCGACGCCTGCGCAAAGCGGCGCGGTATGGCATTTTGAGGCCCGTTTTTTTTGAGCCATGAACCTGAACGGCCGCACAGCCCGAAACAAAAAGGTAGATTTCCGGGCATGTCCCAAAAATCTACCTTGGTTAGCGCAGCAGCTCGGTGAGGTTGCGTTTAAAGCGGGCGCGGTCTTCGCTGGTAAATGCCGCCGGTCCGCGAGTGCGGCCTCCGGCGCGGCGCACCTTCTTTTCCTCGTGGCGAATAAACAGCTGCATGTCGATGGTCGCTTTGTCGTAGACGCGCCCGCGCACACCGATGGCGGCGGCATCGCGCCCGAGCACCATGCTCGCCAGGCCAATGTCTTGCGTCACGACCACGTCGCCCGCCTGCAGGCGCTCGACAATGGCAAAGTCGGCACTATCGGCGCCCACGCTTACGTCGAGCGTTGAGACCCAAAAGCCGCGCCGCGCGTGCTCCGCATCGCGCGGGTCGTCGCGGCGAATGTGCCGTTCCAGGTTTTGCGTGCTGTTGCCGGCGATAACAACGGCGACGCCCGCCCTCCGCGCGCAGTCAATCGACTCGCGCGTGACCGGGCAGGCGTCGGCATCAATAAAGAGCGTTCGCGGCATCTAGTGCACCAGTTTGCCAAATTGAATAGCGCGAACAATCAGCGTTACGCCAAATACGAGCAGCGCGGCGCCGCTAAAGATGACGAGCATCTTGGCCGACCACAGCGGATAGATAAACACGAACATACCGGCGATGATGGAGAGTGCGCCGCTCAGGATGGCGAGGGCACGGTTGGCGGAAAGCTCGGACTCCAGAATGGACATGACACCTTCGACAATCCAGCCAAAGCCGGCCACGACAACCACCATCGTGGTGAGCGTCGCGGTCGAGAAGGCCTGGTTGCGCAGGATTATGACGCCGCCCAGGATAATGAGCAGGTTGGAGATGATGCTCGTCACGCGCCAGCCGGTGGGCAGCAGCGGCTCAAAAATGGCAGTAAACAGCCTGATGGCCGCCGTGATTACAAAGTATAAACCCAGGACAGTCGTCAAAAAGACGAGGGTCTTGGCGGGCGCAAAAAGCAGTGCGATGCCGGCGAGGAGCGCGATAACGCCCGTGATGGCGTAGATCCAGCGTACGGCCTTGACGGCCTTGCCAGCCATGCCTTTCTCGTCAAATCCAAACTGGCTCATTTTTTGGTCATCGTTCTTAAAGAGGCCCATAACGTCTCCTTTCCGTGTGGTGAACGTCGCGTTCATTGCCCTCCGTGCGGCGTACGCCAAAAGTGCTGCAACAAGTATCGCCCAAGGGTGCCGATGCATGGGGCGGGAAGGACGAATTGTCGCCCCACATTCCCGAATTGTTACTTTTGTTCCCGCTCCAGTGAGGATTAATCAACAGCTGTAGAACATTATTCCGCTGTATGTAATTGCCTGCGTTTTAGGTTAGATTTTCCTAAGGACAATTGGCTTGTATTGGGGGTCCCTATGAACGAAGCAGTTCCCGAGGCGCCGGTAAGCGCTGGGTCGATGGCAAAACAGGGTCGTGAAAAGCTTGGCTTGGACGCGTTTGACGCGCTGGTCCGTCGTGCCCGCACGTGCCGCCGCTTTGACGAGTCCATGCGCGTGCCGCGCGAGTTTTTGCTTGAGCTGGCGGAACTGGCGCACCTGGCTCCGTGTGGCGCCAATGCCCAGCGCCTTCGTTTTCATGTGGTGAGCGGTGCCGAGGACTGTGCTCGCGTGTTTGATGAGCTCGCATGGGCTGGCGCGCTCAAGGACTGGCCGGGCCCCGATGAGGGCGAGCGCCCGACCGGCTACATCGCGATTCTTGCCGAGCGCGCCGTTCCGGGCAAGCCGGCCGCGCCCATCACCGAGGTCGACACCGGCATTGCCGCCCAGACGATGATGCTCGCCGCCCGCAGCGCCACGCCCGAGGTGGCGGCCTGCATGTTCAAGGCCTTTACGCCCAGCGCGGTCGATGCCATGGGGCTCGATAACGACAAGTATGAGCTCAAACTGATCATGGCCTTTGGCGTGCCGGCCGAGACGCAGGTGATCGACGCGATCGACTCCAACCCGGATGGCTCTATCAGCTACTGGCGCGATGAGGCGCAGATGCATCACGTTCCCAAGCGCTCGCTCGCTGACGTGCTGGTGTAACCGAGTGTCGTTGCGGCGCGATCTGGCGGTAAAACCACCGCAAAGGTGCCTGTCCCCTTGGTGGTGGTGCGAGGGGAGGGCGTGTGGCCGATCTGTATTTGGTGCGGCATGGGCAGACCGAGCTCAATGTGCAGAACATTTTGCAGGGCTGGCATGATTCGCCGCTCACAGCACGTGGGCGCGAGCAAGCGCTGGCGACGCGTGCGGCGTTTGCGGCGCGTGGCGTGACCTTTGACCATGTGTATTCGTCTCCGCTGGGGCGGGCGCGGTGTACGGCTGAACTTATTGCTGGCGAGGGCCGTTCCATTGAGCTGGTCGATGACCTGCGCGAGTGGCATTTGGGCTCGCTGGAAGGTGCATCAAATCGTGAGATGCCGGCTCAGCCCTGGGGCGATTATCCGGTGGCCTTTGGCGGTGAGTCGGAAGCGCAGCTCCGGGCGCGTATGGTCGCGACGCTGTCCCGCATCATGGCGCGGCCCCAGCACAACTGCGTGTTGGCAGTCTCCCACGGCTCTGCCTGCCAGGAGTTTCTTAGATGTGTGACCGGCGGGGGAGAGCAACCCGACAACGGCGCTGTGCTGCATTTTGATTACACGGACGGGGCGTTTTCGCTCCTTGAATGGTAACGAACGAAAGGACCCCTATGAATAAAGATCTGTATCTGGTCCGTCATGGGCAGACAATATTCAACCTCAAGCGCATCATTCAGGGCTGGAGCGATTCGCCGCTTACGCAGCTTGGATGCGACCAGGCGGCACGCGCCGGCATGTTCTTGCGTGCGCGCGGCATTGAGTCCGACCACGCCTACACCTCCACGCTGCACCGCACCGAGCAGACGATCGCCAACCTGTGTCCGGGTCTGGCGTACGAGCGCCTAGACGGCCTGCGCGAGTGGTTCTTTGGCGACTTTGAGGCCGAGCGCGTGATGCTGATGCCCGAGCGCCCGTGGCGCGATTTCTATCGTCAGTTTGGCGGCGAGGGCCAGATGCAGGTGCGCGAGCGCATGGTGGCGACGCTGACTGAGCTCATGCAGCGTCCGGACCATACGTGCGTGCTCGCGGTAAGCCATGGATCGGCCATTAAGGAGTTCGTGGACCACGTAAAGGGTGCGGCGGCAGACGAGCGCGACCGTGTGCCGGGCAACTGCTCGGTGCTGCATTTTGCGTTTGATGATGCGACGGATACGTTTGAACTGGTCGAAGTCTTTACGCAGGAGGATTACGCGCGCGAGCTGGGGCTAGAGCCGCTCGTGGCAGCGGCGGGTCCACAGCGCGGATGACGTGGGCGGGGCGGCGCGTATAGCCGGTTAGCCGCACGATGCGAAAGGGGCGGGGATGCATGCGTCGGCATTGCATTCCCGCCCCATGTTTGTTGAGCTGCTGAGTCGTTGCGCTGGGCGGTTGGGTCTTGTTAAAACCGTGCGATTTGATGCATGAGCAGGCCCGTTGGAACCTGCGGTGCACCGCCGCTGATCTGCGCGGCGGGGAACAGCACGGCAACGGCAAAGTTGAACGGCTCTTTGCCCGTGTAGGCGCCGGCGGTGCGGGCCTCGTCGGCTAGGAGCTGCGATGCCCCGGCCAGTGCGGCAGCAAAGGCGGGGTCGTCGGCTTGGGCCGGCTCCGGCGCCTGATCGAGCATGGCACGGATGGCGGCAACGGCGTCCTCGCGCTTGACCTCCCACACGCGGTGCGTAATGCCCGCGGGGTCGGTGACGGCGTAGAGCGAGGCGCCCTCTTTGGCGGCGCCCAGGATGATATCCATGACGGGCGATGCCTCGTAGGCGAGCGATACGGGACGCGGCTGCACCTTGAGCTCAGCGATTGCACGGGCGGCGGCGGTCGCATCGGTGAGCGCGCCGGCCGCCTCATCGGCGCTTGCCAACACGTCAACAGGGCAAATCGCCACGACGCCCGTCACGCGCCCCGGTTCTCCCGAGCATTCGTACACGTAATACGCCGCGCCCGGATCCTTGAGCATGAGCCCATCGGCAATGGCTCCGCGCAGGGCGTCGTTGCTGCTCAGAATGCTGTCCATCTGCGGCAGCGCCTCGAGCACGCGATCCTGAGCCGGACGGATGCAGGGAAACGGAAGTGCTTTCATGGGCGGTCCTAACGCGCGAGTCGGTTTGTTCGCGGCTTATTATGCCCCAACTTGGCTGTCCACGTCCCAGAGCGTGTTGTCGGCGAGCGCGATTAGCACCTGCTGGCAGCGAACGATGTCGGCGTGGGGCACATATTCGTTGGGCTTGTGGGCGAGCGCGAGCGAGCCGGGGCCATAGCTCATGCAGTTACGGTTACCCGTCTTGCCGGCAGTGACGGCGGTGTCGGTATAGCCGGTAAAGAAGCCGACAGTCGTGTCCTCGCCCGTTTCGTTGTCTGCCGCACGCTTGAGCGCTGCCAGAAGGGGAGAGCTAGGGTCGCGCTCGATGGCGGGGCGGTCGCCTGTCACGGTATAGCTTCCATGGCAGCCGGGGACCGCGGCTTCGGCGCCGGCGATGGCCTGCTCTACCATGTGCGTCGCGGCGGCCGTATCGGTCGGCAGGGCCAGGCACATATCGACTCAGACCTTGGCGTGGTCGGGCACGACATAGGGACGGTAGCCACCCTCGATCTGTCCAAACGTGATGGTTGATGGTCCCAGCTCATCATGTACGGGCAGCGCCGCGAACGCATGGTGTAGCGCGCAGACGGCCCCTGCCATGGCGGCGACGGCATCCGCGCCCTTCCAGGGCTAGCTCGTGTGCGCCGTGACGCCGGCCGTTTCAATTATGAACCATGTACGTCCCTTGTGCGCCACTTGAATCTGCCCGTCGGTGGGCTCGGTGTCCAGCACCCATTCGCGCGAGCCGACCCAACCGGCATCGATGGCCGCCTCGGAGCCGCGCATAAAGTCTTCCTCGTCGACCGAGCAGATGAGCGAAAAGCCGCGGCGGGGAAGCTTGCCGCTTGCCGCCACGTGCTCGAGCGTATGGGCAAGCGCGGCGATGGCGCAGGCCAGGCCGCCCTTCATGTCGCAGGGGCCGCGGCCGTAGAGCTTGCCGTCGCGCACGACCGCCCCAAGCGGCGCGATGTCCTCGTCCCAGCCATCACCCAAGGTGACGGTATCCATATGGCAGATATAGACGAGTCGCGGCTCGTCGCTTTGGCCCGGTACGGTGACCATTAGATTGCGGCGCCCGGGCATCACCTCGAGTTCCTCAGCCTGCACGGCATGGAGCACCGGATGACTCAACCGCTCCAGCTGGGCCTCAACCAGCGCTTCAATATACCGCTCAATCTCGCCTTCATACGCGCCCGGATCGGAGCTATCAATCTGCACAAGGTCCTGCGCAAGCCGCCAGGCAAAGTCCTCATCAACCATATGCAACCTCACAATCAGTATGCCTTCCAAACCAATTGTAAGCCTCCTGAGGTTTCCACGACATGCGCATGGCAGAATTTACCGTTCGCAGGTCGAGCCATCGCGTTTGCCGTCTGGACGGTTTCACGGGCGACACGATGGGTACGTACCCGTCATGGACGACATGCTGTGTGACATATCTGCCTTTCGGTATCACCGGATACCTCCACAGGTCTTGGCAATAATGCCGGATCTGCCCGATTCTGCGGACGATCCGCGCAGGGAGCACCTATGTGAGCATCCGCTCGTCACGCATTTCCTGCGCACCCCGTTACACGTGTTGGCACAGGGCAGCTGTGGGCGAAAGGGCTATCGCATTGTCAGGCACGTTTGGAACGGGGAGAGGCCGTTTGGCTCCGTGTGCCAGACGGAGTTTGGCTTCGAGGCTGCGTCCCCGCTCTTTACCCTGCTGACCCTGGCTTCCTCGGTCTCAAACGAGCGTCTAATCATGTGCATGTATGAGATGTGCGGCACCTTTGCCGTGTGCAAGATTGCGCCCCAGGTAAAGTTGGCACTTGAGCAGGCATATGGCAGCCGGTGGGGTAACGTACAGCTGGGCTGGGAAAACGTAAAAGATGCCTCCGGAAATCCAACGGACTTGTGGAAGCGACCGCCCTTGATCGAGCTCTCTGAACTTTCAGAGTACGTCGAAAAGATCCCGGGGCTCCGCGGTGCTAAATCGTTCACACGTGCCGCGAAATGCATTACGGGGATGGCGGCATCGCCGCTCGAGGTCCAGGCTTCGATGCTGTTTGGCCTTTCGAGGTTGCGCGGCGGCGAAGGGCTGCGCCTTACCAATAACGTCGAGATTCGCATGACGCGCAGCGCCCGCCTGATTTCGGGGCTTGATAGGCGCTACGCCGATATCCTGCTGGCAAATAAGGACGGCAGCCGAGAATGCCTGGTTGAATGTCAAGGCAAAGCCATTCACGGATCCATAGAATCCAAAATCTCGGACTCCGATCGAACGACGGCCCTGCAGGCGATGGGATATCCTGTCGTTCTGATGACTTATGGTCAGCTGGTCGACCCCGATGCCTTCCGCGTGGTGATGGAGCTCATCATGTCCTATCTCGATGCGCCGTTGAAAGACAAGACGCCGCGGCAGCAGAAGCTCGAACGGCAGCTTCGTGAGGAGATATTTATCGATTGGGCGGGAATGTAGTCGCGCGGGCGGAAAACGGTCTCGCGAGTTAGAGTTTTGACTGCGAAAAGGCTTCAGTCTCTCCTTGGGAGGGCTTGAAAAGTGCTACCCAGAATAAGTTGTTTCGGAAAATAGACAGTCAACTTGAAGCTGGCACATGGAGATCGATTTTTACCTACTAAAACCCCAGATAAAATAGTTTATCAAAGCTGGGGCGCTCAGGGATTTGGCTCCCACTATCTATTATCCGAAAAAACTTATTCTGGGTAACATTATTAACGGCGCCTAGAGCACGAATTCGGCCCCCGTTTCGTGAAAACGGGGGCCGAATGGGCTTCGTGGCCTGTCTGACAGGTTTGGCGACGGCGCTATTTGATCACGCGCACGCGATACATCGACGGAATCTGCTTGAGAGCCTCGATGGTGCTGCTGTCTAAGTGCTCGTCGGTGTCGAACATGGTGTAGGCGTTCTCGCCGGCGGACTCGTTGGTCATGCGCTGCACGTTGGCGTTGTCCTTGGCCAGGATGGCTGTGATCTGGCCGATCATGTTGGGCACGTTGGCGTGCAGGCAGGCGATGCGGCTTGCGGCGCGCGCCTTGCCCATACTGCAGGCGGGGTAGTTGACGCTGTGCGCGATGTTACCGTTCTCCAGGTAATCCTTGAGCTCGCTGATGGCCATATCGGCGCAGTTGGCCTCGGCCTCGCCAGTGCCGGCGCCCGAGTGCGTGGTGATAAACGTGTTGGGCATCTTGACTGTCTTGGGCGTGGCGAAGTCGCAGCTAAACCAGCTCAGCTTGCCTTCGCGCAGGGCAGCGTCGACGGCGTCCTCGTCAATGATGGTCTCGCGCGCGTAGTTGATGAGCACGGCGTTGGGGGCCAGCAGGTCGATCTGCTCGGTGCTGATCATGCCGATGGTATCGGCCTTGCTGGGCACGTGCACGGTGAGGTAGTCGCAACCGCGGCACAGGTCCTCGAGCGTGCCCACGCGCTGCACCTCGCGGCTCAGTACCCACGCGTGCTCGACGGAAATGAACGGATCATAGCCGTAGACGTCCATGCCCAGATCGACGCAAGCGTTGGCGACCTTGGAGCCCACGTTGCCCAGACCGATGACGCCGATACGCTTGCCCTTGAGCTCGCGGCCCACAAAGGCCTTCTTGGCCTTCTCGGCATCGACCTGAATCTCGGGGTCGTCGGCGTTGTCGCGCACCCAGTTCATCGACTGCACCACGCCGCGGCTCGAAAGCACCAGCATGCCCAGGACGAGCTCCTTGACGGCGTTGCTGTTGGCTCCGGGGGAGTTAAAGACGACGACGCCCTTCTTGGCGTACTCCTCGACGGGGATGTTGTTGACGCCGGCGCCGCAGCGGGCGATGGCGCGGATGCCCTCGGGCAGCTCGTAGCCGTGCAGGTCGGTCGAGCGCATCAGGATCGCGTCGGCCTCCTCGGCGGTGCTTACAAACTCGTAGCCCTCGCCAAACTCGACTTTGCCGTCTTTAGTGATGTCGTCGATGGTCTTGATCTTACGCATGGAAAAACTCCTTAGCAGGTTTGTCTAAAACAAGTGGTTTGAAGTGGCTGGTCGGCCCGCGCGTTGCGGGCTAGTTAGATCGCGGACTCAAACTGTGCTGCGCTTCGAAGTCCTTCATGTATGCGGCCAGCGCCTGCACGTCCTCCATGGTGACGGCGTTGTACACGCTGGCGCGCATGCCGCCCACCAGGCGATGGCCCTTGACGTTTTGGATCAGGTGCTCGGCAGCGCCCGCAACAAAGGCGGCGTCGAGGTCGGCATCGCCGGTGCGGAACGTGACGTTGGCGATGGAGCGGCTGTCTTCCTGCGTGGTGCCGTGGAACAGCTCGCTGTCCTGCAGCAGGTCGTAGAGCAGGTTGGCCTTGGCCCAGTTGCGCTCGGCCATGGTGGCAAGTCCGCCGGTCTCCTCGACCCAGCGGAACACCTTGCCGCATACGTAGATGCCAAAGGTGTTGGGCGTGTTGAGCATGGAGCCCTTGGCGGCCTGGGCCCTAAGGTCCATGTACTGCGGCGTCTGCGCAAAGGCGGGGCCGTCGGCGATCAAGTCGTCGCGCACGATGACCACGGTCACGCCCGCGGCTCCGGCGTTTTTCTGCGCGCCGGCGTAGATGAGCCCGTAGCGCTCAACGTCGAGCGGCTGCGACAGGAAGCAGCTCGAGACATCGGCGACCAGCGGTACGTCACCGCAATTGGGCAGCTCGTGGAACATGGTGCCAAAGATAGTGTTGTTCTGGCAGATGTAGACGTAGTCGAGCCCGTCGCCCGCGGCCTCGGCGGCAATGCGCGCGTTGATGTCGGCCATGTTGGGGATGCGGTCGAAGTTGGTGTCCTCGGAGCTCGCGAGCAGCACGGCCTCGCCGTACTTGGCAGCCTCCTTGTACGCCTTGTTGGCGAAGTTGCCGGTCACGACGTAGCCGGCGCGGCCGCGGCGCATGAGGTTCATCGGGATGCCCGCAAACTGCAGCGTGGCGCCGCCCTGCAAAAACAGGACGCGGTAGTTGTCGGGGATGCTCAGCAGGCGGCGCAGGGTTGCCTCGGCGTCGTCGATAATCTGCTGGTACATACTAGATCGATGGCTCATCTCGAGCACGGACATGCCGCAACCGCTGTAGTCCATCATCTCGTCGGCGATCTCGGCGAGCACGCTTGTAGGCAGCGCGGCCGGGCCAGCTGAGAAGTTGTGCACACGTGCCATCTTCTAGTTCCCCTCGTAGTCGTTTGAACGTTCGGGATACTTTAGCACAGTGGAGCGCCCGGCGCGACCGCATCACGGTAAAACTCGACTGCGCTGCTATGATTTACAGGATGGTTACATGGGGGAGGGGTGACCTTACCTGATGGCTCGCATCCGATCTGCCTCTGCTTTTGCCTGCTTCCATGGTCGCGCTCGGCCGTTTACGAGGTCATCGTAGCCGCGGGCGATGGAGAGCTGGACAGCCCTATGAGCTTCGTAGTGGTTGTCAATTACCGAGCTAGAAGTGTTTTGCAAGTATGGAACTTGCTTTTCAATTGGCACGCAGAGCCCCTCCTGTAATGCTTGCCCATTCAATTTATATCGATAATAGCGTGTGGGCACCTTGCGGGATTGGGGCAAGGCGACAGACCGTAGGGAAAATCTAGACTCCCGGTCGGCAGATCCGTGCATCTATGTTCACAATCGAATCATTTTGGCGGCGGTTTTGTTGTGCAATAAAAGACACTTGAGCCATAGCAGGTACTTCCAAGCGCTGTTCACCGGATGATAACGACCGTCTGCAGAAACGGCCCATTGGACAGCTTTGTTCGTTGGGTTGCGTATGTGTCTCACGGTATGATTAAAAGCACGTCATGCCATACCGGTGTTAATAAAAGGCCAGAAATGACGGCATCAAATGCAATCGCGGCATAGGGGATGCTGATGAGCGAATCGAACTACTTGGAGAGGTTGGAGAAAACGTCCATCTCGGAGCTTAGTTTTGATGATGTACGGCTGAAGCGTTCAATTCAGAAAGCTGGCTTCTGCTACTTGCCCGATCTTTTGTCTCTTGCCGATAAAGAAATAGACGCTCGTTTTGATAGCAGATATGCCGATTCAATCATAAGGATGCGAAAGAAATACCGTGCGGCCCCCGACGACTTCGCGGCCTCCATGCTTCAGCCCAAGATGGTCGAGAATACGACGAACGTGAAAGTCCTGCCGAAAAGCCAATCTCCTCGCGAGTCAAATACCGAGACAGCGTCCTCGATAGAGCAATATGAATACGACTTGAGCCATTTTCCGCTCACACGCTCGCATGGGTTGTTTTCGGCAAAGTTGGAGGAATTTGAAGAAAGAGCTCGGGGTGCCTTTGACGACCTTGACTCAAGGTCTGAAAACGTCATGGTTTATCAGACGTTTGAGGAATTCTCGGCAGACCTTGATGAGCTCAGCACTGCTTTTGAAGAACTCATAAAACGTTACCCGACAAAACCTCGCATTGTTCTGATGCTGATTGATAGGTGTTTGCCGAACGCTTTTATGGTTTATGTTGCTGACAAGGCGCGCAGGGTTTTCAACGATCATAACTTATGGGGCAATTTCTTCGCGAGTCTTGGCATTTTCGACAGTAACGTACAGGGGCTTGTAAAGCATATTTTTATGAAACATGTTGAAGAGCGTGGAATGCCTTTGTACGGCCGTGATGAGGAAGTTAATTACTACTTCTACACCACACTCCTCCACGGAGGCTTATCGGAAGATTCTTGGTCAAACCTGTGGGAGAAATTACTTCCGCTTGCGAAAGAAGTTTCTAAAGGCAGTTTAGGTTTTGGCGGAGAGATGGACGGGCGCTCCGTTCTTAGGGAGCTAAAGAACCCTGAGAGTCGGTATGCTCCCGAAAAGGCAGTCCTTAACATTCTTGAGAAAGCGCCCGATTCAACCATTGCTCCATTATTTGAGGCGTCCATGCGCGTGGCGGCGCAAATTGTTGACACGAATAGGGCTGGAAGCCGCTACACGATGCTATCTAGTTTCGGTCTGCCTGAAGCTGCAATGCAGGCCCTTCGTGACAATCAAGAGCGTGTGCAGCCCTTGGCGACCGGAGGAAGGGCTGCTGCTGAGACGCAAGAGCGGAGAAGTGGCACCCACCGATTAATCTATCTTCCGATTGCCAGTTTGCAGCTGGATTTATCTGAGGGTGTTGTGACCATGCGCTGGCCGCGCCAACAGTTCCCGCTGCATTTTGCTGGTGACAAGATTGACTATTATGTTGACGGCGAGCTAAAGGCAAGCTCTGAATTCGATATGAGTGTCGGAAAATGCATTTTGAATGCCGTCAGTATTGCCGTTAACCCTCGGGCTCGTTACGACGTGGAATTGAAGCTCATGCAGAAAGATGAGCGAGCGGGTGACTACATCGAGCTTAGCTCTTTGAGCCAGTCGTTCAGTAGGAACAAGCCCGGTTGTTTTGAATTTATAAAGGACGCTAAGGGCTTCTATCGCTTGCGTGGCAAGAACGAGCGGTTAACGAAAAAGCGTCGCATCGCATACATTGTTAAAGACGGATACAAGATCGTTCCCGGGCAAGGCATGAAAGCCGTTTCGGAGTATGAGGCTTCTGGCGATTGGAACGATAACCAGATTTATATCTACGACGTTGAGCCCGGTTCGGCAGGTTCGGTTGTTGACGAGCTTACGGGCGAGGAAGTTGCCGTTTGGCAAGAACGTTATGTCGCAAAGGTTGATAAGCATCGCATTATCGGAGAAACGAGCGACGGCGTTGACTTGTATGGGTGCGTTCCGAACGAACTCAATACCAGCGACGGCCTGCCCTCTGTGAGCATTGAAGCGCTTGATGGCGCGAGCGCCCTAAAAGACTTGGACGTCATGTGCTGCTGCGATGGCGAGCTGGTGTCGATGCCTCGTTGCGCCATATATGAGGACGATACTGAAAATTCAGGTATTGCAAGAATAGAACTCAATCTCTCAAAAACGAGTCTATTCAGTTGGCATATTGAAGAATGCGTCCTAGAGGCGAGGCAGAAATCTGCCGGTGGTAAGGTTGTTTTCCGCTACCGATTCGCAGTGGTACCCATACAAGAATTTAGGCCTCTGTCCATCAGCATTGATCACGGGCGTGCTGTAGCTGAATATGGTTTCCAGGCGTGCCTTCCCATTGATGTTGTGCGTCTTCGTGAAGAGGCTGATATGGCAGGCGAATGCGACAGCCCCGATTCTCTCAATGCGTGGGAGCGGTATGAAGCGAAGGCCCTCCTGAAGGATGAGTTCTTGCGCGTTCGCATCCGATCGAAAGGGAGTGGCAAAGAAACTGATGCCAAGCTGGCCCTTGCTGCAATAGATGTTGACATACCAGATAGACTAGCGAATCTATCCGAAGAGCGTCCAATCTGTTTGGCGGATGCGTTAGAGCTCGGTCCTAGCGCGGCAAACTTTAAGATTGTCTCCTATGGTTGGAGGTATAACAGGGCCGTGCTGGCGTTACTCGGTTCAAGACCCCTTTTCTTCAAGGCACTCAAGCAGCCTGGCGAATACGGATTCAATCTTTTTAGGCATGCAAGTCTCTTACAACAAGCTGATAATAAGGCGCCCATCCGCCTTCCCTTGAAGCTGTCCCTGTGGTATGGCGATGACGTGTCAACGGGAGAACTGAAGCCGGCCTGGACTGATGTTCAAATGCTTGACTGCGCTGAAGGGCTCGGCATTAACGGCTGGAAGTTATTGCCGGCCGATTCTCTTGGGTATGTCCTTCGGTTCGAAGGCAAGCCCTTATGCGACATTCATTTCAGGTTTTTTGGACTTTCCAAGTATAAGGAAAGAGGCGAAAAGCCGATTGCTACGGCCTTTGCGGAAAAGGGCTCTGCGGAGGTCGCCCTTCCATCAAGCGTGGTGAGGCAGCTGGGCAACAAGAGAGAGGTCGCAGTTGAAATGTCACCGAGCGACTTCTTTGGAGACCCTCGGCGAGAATACGCGACCAGTATCATTCTTAAATAGCGGGAGCAAATAATGACGGATGTAAAAGAATTCAACCCCATTGAGACTGCGCGCAAAGTGGAGGACTCTTATCGTGAATACATTGCCACTACTATTCACTTTGATGACGCGGATTTGCAGAAGCAGCTTGAGACGATTCTCTGCGAGCCGGGATATCTTGCAAAGGGACCGTTTCTTGAGGCGGCGCCTCCGTACCGCAAGGATAAAACTGTGGCCGACCTGGTGGACGAGGGGCTTCTCTGCAAGGGCATGATGAGTTTAGGCGGCGGAGAGGCACGTAATTTTGACCCCTATCGCCCCTTATATGTGCATCAAGTTAAGGCTATTGAAAAGAGCGTTGCCGGGTGTAATTACGCCGTCGTTACGGGCACGGGTTCGGGTAAGACTGAGTGCTTCTTGCTTCCGATTCTGAATGACATCCTCTCAGAATTTGAAAAGAGTGGGCGCTCCGCTGGCGTCCGTGCCATGATTCTTTACCCGATGAACGCCCTTGCAAACGATCAGCTTAAACGATTGCGCCAGTTGCTGAAGGGGACCGATATTACCTTCGGGCGTTATACCGGCGACACTGAGGAGAAAGAGTCCGTGGCTCTCCGTAAGTGGAAAGACGAAAACCCGGATCAAACTAGACTGCCAAATGAAATCATCTCTCGCGAGAAAATACGTGAGAACCCACCCAACATTTTGCTTACAAACTACTCTATGCTTGAGTATCTCCTTCTACGTCCGGAGGATGCGCCGCTGTTCGAAGGGGCATTTGGTGCAAACTGGCGGCATATCGCCATCGATGAGGCGCACGTTTATTCGGGCGCGCTTGGCACCGAAATCGCATATTTGCTGCGTCGAGTAAAGGCTCGTATCGAATCGGAAACGGGGGAGCTGCCCAAGCTTCATTGTTACGCAACTTCCGCAACAATCGGCTCGGAAGAAGATATGCCAAAGGTGGCTACATTTGCTCGGGATCTTTTTGGCGAGCCTTTCTCGGGTGATCCCGCAGATCTCGATGTCATCACGAGCGAGAAAGATCAGCCCCAAGATGCTCTTGATGAAAAGCCTTGGGGCACGCTTTCCCTAGACACTTGGGCGGAACTTCGCAGGGAACTTTCCGATCCTGAAAACGTAAACGTAGAAGACATTCGCAGCACACTCGCATCTGGTGGAGCTCCTGAAGAGGTTGTAGCGAGACTAGACGGCGAGTTCCCCCTAATGGGACTAGGAAAGATCCTTCTGGGTGAATCGTCTGCGGCAAAACTGGTGAGACGCTGCGAGCGTCTTTTCGACCTCACTGATCTTGACACCATTGAGGAGCTTGAGATCGAAGGGCTCACGGGAGATAAGAGAGGTGTGGAAATCCTCACCGCCATGGTTGAGGTGCTTTCCTCTGCGCAGCGCTCCAAGGATGTCCCCATTCTTACGAGTCGCTACCATTCCTTCTTGCGTGCTCCTGAGGGCATCTATTTAAATCTGCATACACGTAAGCTGACTCCTCACAAAACGATTGCGGAGCATTATGACGATGTAAACGATACTCCTGTATATGAGGTGTCGGTCTGTCGCCACTGTGGGCAGGCATACATCCTTGGTGAGGAGGGCTCCGATCCCGAGGCGAAGACTGCGTGGCTTAGTCCTCGACATGAAGGAACGGATTCCGACGACGAATTTCTTCCGAGGGTCTATTACCGTCTTCTCTCTGACGAATCGGAAAGAGATCCCGATGAGAAGATCCAATGGCTGTGCCCGATATGCGGGTCTTTGTATCATGAAGCCGAGGGTGGTGCTCATCGTTTCGAGCATGAGATTGTCGCCCGCATCCCAATTGCGCTCAACCAAAACGAGAAAAAACAAGCAGATGAGGCAGAAGCGCGTTGTCGCCATTGTGGATATCAGTCCGTTGTGGCAATTCAGCCTATGCGCGTTTCGCCTGAAGCTGCGGGCAGTGTCGTTTGCTACGACTTAGTCAGGGATATTCCTCCTTTTGATGAGGAGGCTGACGAGGATGATTTGTTTGCAGACCTCGATGAAGAACGCAGGGCCGGAAGTGTTATTTGCTTCTCGGACAAGCGCCAGGACGCGGCTTTCTTCGCGCCCGCATTGGACAGAACTTATGGAAACATCACACGTCGTCAGCTGATAAGAGAAGCGGTGGAGGCTCTGTCTCGCGACGGTGAAGGCTGTAAGCCGAGCTCAGTTATTGATTGGATAACAAGTGTTGCAAAGAGGCGATATCCGGGGGTCTTGGGTTCCAACAAGAGGGGCCAGGCGACGGCCTGGGTTCTCGATGAGCTTGCGGCCGAGGATTCGCGGAACAGCCTTGAAGGCCTTGGCGTTGTAAGGATCGAGCCTACTGAATTTAACAAGGGGTTTTCCCATCCTGGGGCGAAAAAGCTTGTCGCAAGGCAAGTGGATATACTTAATGCCGATGGGGCCACCTGGCTTTCATGCGAAGACTACATTTTGTTTGCAAGGACCTGTCTTGAACTGCTCCGAGAGAAAAACGTTATCGAGGTTCCTGAAGGGGTCCCTGAACTAAGAAACAATCATGAGAAGCGCGGCAACCTTGTCGTGCTTGAGAGCGACAGCTCTGCGTCAAAGGATATTGTTCAGTTTGCGGGAGATGCGGTACGTGGTACAGAAAATAAGCGCAGTGCCTTTATTCGCAAGTACGTCAAAAGGGTCCACGGTATCGAGCTGACCCGTGAGGACGTTCGCCCGATTCTGCAAAGTCTATTCCAGTTTATGGGGGAGTATCTAAGTTGCAAGCTATTTAGGGGCGAAGGATATCTGATCGATTCGCGTGAACACTTTAGGCTTGGCAGAGATATTTGGACTATGTATCCGCATTCCAACGATGATATTGTCTATCGTTGTGATGCGTGCGGATGTGAGACTCACCTGGATACGCATGGTGTTTGCATGACAACGAAATGCAACGGCACGATGGTGAAAATGAGCTTCGCAGAGGCAAGAGGCAAAGACCGCTACTATAAAACGGTATATCAAGATGAGGCGCTTCCTCTCAAAATCGAAGAGCATACGGCGCAGCTGTCTTCTAAAAAGGCCAGGGAAATACAGAGCGATTTTATTAAGGGCGACGTTAATGTTTTGAGTTGCACAACGACATTTGAGCTGGGTGTAGACGTCGGTGATTTGAGGGCAATCTTTATGAGAAATGTTCCGCCCAGCACTGCAAACTACACACAGCGTGCTGGACGCGTTGGACGCCGCGCTGGCAAGCCTGGATATGCCATCACATTTGCTCGCTTGCGGCCCCATGATGTCGCGTACTTTGAGGACCCAGCCAAGATAATTGGCGGCAACACGAGAGTGCCAATGTGTTATCTGAATAACGATGCCATTGCGATACGGCATGTTTTCGCTGTCGCTATGTCTGAGTTCTTTCGCTACGCGAGCCGGAGCTTGGGCAAAGACTACTCTCATGGATACAACGACTTTATGGATCTTTCTAAATCGGAGCCGGAAGGCCTCGAAGATCTTCGCCGCTTCCTTGCATCGCGGCCAAAGAGTGTCTATGAACAGCTCGTCCGCGTTGTTCCGCAAGGCATGCCTGTGGCGGAAGAAGTTGGCGTAAACGAGTGGGGGTGGGTAGCAAAGCTCGTTGGGCCAATCGATTCGGCTGAGAATGGAGGCGGTGGCAGGCTTCTCCTGGCACATAGCCTTAAGCATGCTGATTTTGAGCGTGTTCAGGATGGTATTGAGCTGAATATGGGCGTCAACGACATTCTCGCATCCAAGCTTTTAAAGTCTAGGGATGCACTCAAGAAGGAGAGAACTATCGCAATTCTTGCCGAGAACGGAGTATTGCCTAAGTACGGGTTTCCGACTGATCTCGTAGAGCTCCATCTTCTTGATATTGAGAATTCTGTAGGTGAGAACAGGCTCGAGCTTTCTAGGGGTATGCGTCAGGCCATTAGGGAATATGCACCGGGGGCGGAAATCGTTGCCGGCAAGACGCTTTGGAAGTCCGTCGGACTCAGAAAGCCGAAAGGGCAAGAGTTGCGAAAGCGCAGGTATGGAAAGTGCCCAAATTGCGAAACATTTGTATGGCCCATTGAAAACTACAGTGATAAAGGCGAGTGCCCCGTTTGCCATACCGAGTTTGCTCTCGAAAAGAATATGCTCATACCTTCCTATGGTTTTGTCGGCACAGAAAACAAAAAAGGCATCGGGCTTAGAAGGCCGAGGCCAAAGGGGTATGCATCGGTGCACTTTAGCCAGCACTGGCCTAACGAGACTGCGACCGGAGAGTTTTGTTTTCCTGGCGGTGCGGTGAAAGTAAAATATGCCGAGAACGGGCAACTTTGTGTGCTCAATAGCCCTGCTAAGGGCTTCCAAGTCTGCTCTTATTGCAATCGCGCTGCTGTTGGTGGAGAGAAGATTCAACATGCCTACTGGTGCGAGAAGAGCGGCGCTGCTCCAAAGATTAATAGGTTCAGCGCACTGGGTACGGCATTTGTGAGCGACGTTCTCGAGCTCGTATTTGATTTTGATGCGGCGACGGTTTGCTGCGATGGCGACTGGGAAGCTGTGATGTGGGCGCTGGTTACCGCTGCGGCTAAAATCCTTGAGGTTCCCGAGACCGAACTCGGAGGGACTACATACAAAAATGATGCAGGCAGCTTCTCAATACTCATCTATGATGACGTGCCTGGAGGAGCCGGTCATGTGCGCCAGCTCAGCAAAGAGGTGGCGGAACTAATTGAAGAGGCATATAAGGTCGTAGACGGTCATTGCGGATGCGGTGAAGAAACTTGCTGCTACGGTTGTATTGCAAATTCTGACAGTCTAGGAAACGGGTGATGGATTCGCTATGTCGAGCTGCGGAAACG
>CABVDE010000013.1 GCA_902496945.1 uncultured Collinsella sp. | reverse complement strand
GGTCATGCCGCCGAAGTTGAAAGGCAGATTGCCGCTCTGGCGGGTTTGCAGCGTCGAGCGGTTACGGCGTTTGGTAAAACGCCGTAACTATTACTTTGGTACCTTGACATTCCTGTGTGACGCTCCTAGATTAGTTAGGCACAAAACAATTCCACTACCTAACTAAAGAAAGGAGCGACACAGATTCATGTGCGATGAACCTCTAAACCTTCGTCCGCACGAGCCCGGCGGCGATCCGTCGCAACCGACAGACGTGCCCGAAGCGGTCAGCGCCGAAGACAAGCTCGCCAAGCGCATCCTGAGTGGCCTGGGCTTTTGCGGCCATTATATGCACTTTCATGGCGGCGGCGTATCCGGCAAGGCACCCATCATCTGCCTGCTGGCCAAGCAGCCCGGCGGCGAGATGTCGCAGCAGGAACTCGGCATGCACTTTGACCTTAAACCGGGATCGCTTTCCGAAATCCTGTCCAAGCTCGAGGTCAACGGCCTTATCGAGCGCAGCCGCAACCCTAAGGATCGGCGCCAGCTCACCATTCGCCTGACCGAGACCGGCTGGGAAAACGCCCGCATCGACCAAGCCGCCCGCATCCGCTTTAGGGAGCAGGCCTTTAGCGCCCTCACCCACGACGAGCGCGAGCAGCTCGCCGAAATGCTCGAGAAAATCCGCGTAACCTGGGAGGAACTGGATGATTAAAACCCTCATGGGCAGCATCCGCGATTACATGAAGGTCACGGTCGCCACGCCGCTGCTGGTGCTTGGCGAGGTGATCTGCGAGATGATGATCCCGTTTATCACCGCCGACATGATCGACGCCATCAAGGACGGCGCCACCGTGTCGGAGATGCTGCCCACCTCGGGCCTGTTGGTGCTCATCGCGCTGACCTCGCTTGCGCTTGGAGCCGCCGCCGGTGTCACCTGCAGCCATGCAAGCTGCGGCTTTGCCAAGAATTTGCGTCGCGACCTGTTCTACAAGATTCAGACGTTCAGCTTCGCCAACATCGATGAGTTCTCGAGTTCCTCGCTCGTCACCCGCCTGACCACCGACATCAACAACGTGCAGCAAGCCTTTATGATGCTCATCCGCATCGCCGTGCGCGCGCCTCTCGTGCTGATCTTCGCCTTTACCATGGCATACGCCATGGGCGGCAGCGTCGCCATGGTCTACCTGGTCATCATTCCTCTGCTGGGCTTTGGTCTGTTCTTCATCATCTATAAGGTGCGCCCGATCTTTACCCGCGTGTTCCACAAGTACGACGCGCTCAACGAGTCCGTCGAGGAAAACGTCACCGGCATGCGCGTGGTCAAGAGCTATGTGCGACAGGACTACGAGAAGGAGAAGTTCGCCACCGCCGCGCGCGACGTCCAGTTGGACTTCACCCGCGCCGAAAAGCTGCTCGCCTTCAACAACCCCATGATGAACATCTGCATCAACGGCGCATTCGTCGTCATCATCTACCTGGGTTCCGAGCTCATCATCACGAGCCAGGGCACCCTGTTCGACGTGGGCCAGCTGTCCTCCATCTTTACCTATGGCTTCCAGATTCTAATGAGCCTGATGCAGCTGTCGATGATCTTTGTCATGGTGACCATGGCCGACGAGTCGGCGCACCGCATTACCGAGGTTCTTGCCGCCGAGCCCACGATCGCCAACCCGACCGAGCCCGTGCACGAGGTGGCAGACGGCTCCATCGACTTTGACCACGTTAGCTTTAAGTATTCCGAGCATGCCCGCCGCCAGGCGCTCGACGATATCGACCTGCACATTAAGAGCGGCGAGACCATCGGCATTATCGGCGGCACCGGATCGGCCAAGTCGACGCTCGTGAACCTGGTCGCCCGCCTGTACGACACCACCGAGGGCACCGTGCGCGTGGGCGGCGTAGACGTTCGCAACTACGACCTGGACGCGCTGCGCCACCAGGTAGCCATGGTGCTGCAGAAAAACGTGCTGTTTAGCGGTACCATCGCCGAGAACCTGCGCTGGGGCGATCCGAACGCCACCGACGAGGAAGTCCGCGAGGCCGCACACCTGGCCTGCGCCGACGAGTTTGTCGACGGCTTCCCCAAGGGCTACGACACCTGGATTGAGCAGGGCGGCTCCAACGTTTCCGGCGGCCAGAAGCAGCGCCTGTGCATCGCGCGCGCCCTGCTGCGTCGCCCCAAGATCCTGATCCTGGACGACTCCACGAGCGCCGTCGACACCAAGACCGATGCCAAGATCCGCGAGGGTCTGGCGAGCTACCTGCCCAACACGACCAAGCTCATCATCGCCCAGCGTATTAGCTCCGTGCAGGACGCCGACCGCATCATCGTCATGGAGGGTGGCCGCATCAAAGACATCGGCAACCACGACGAACTGCTCAAGACGAGCGAGATCTACCGCGAGACCTTTACCTCGCAGAACAAGATGACTGCCGAGGGCGAGGACGCGAGCGAGACCGCTGCAGCCGGCACCGAGGCATCTGCAACGCAAGCCCAGACCCAGGAAGGAGGCGAGGCACATGAGTAAGGCAACGACCGCCGAGCGCGCGCTCAACCGCAAGGGCGGCACCATGACGCGCCTGATCAAGACGCTCTTTGGCTTCTACCCCGTGCTTTTGCCCCTCGTCGTCGCCGGCGTGGTGCTCTGCGCCGTCATCAACTCCATTGGCGCGACCTTCCTGCAGAGCGCACTGCAGATCATTAACGACTCGTGGCAGTCGGGCGACTGGGAGGCCGCCCAGCCCAAGATTCTGCAGCTCGTGACCACGCTCGCCTGCATCTACGCCGTGGGCGTCGCCTCGTCGCTGTTCTGGAACCGAGCCATGGCCGTCATCACGCAGGGCTCGCTCGAGAAGCTGCGCGAGAAGATGTTCAACCGCATGCAGGACCTGCCGATCCGCTACTTCGACACGCATCAGCGCGGCGACATCATGAGCCACTACACCAACGACATCGATACGCTGCGCCAGATGATCAGCCAGTCGATGCCCAACCTGCTCATGACGATTATCGTCATCGTCACCGTGTTCTTTATCATGCTGTATTACAGCGTGTGGATGTGTATGGTCATCATCTCCGGCGTCGCGTTTATGACCTTTATGACCAAGCTGCTCGGCTCCAACTCCGCGCGCTTCTTTATCGCGCAGCAGACCGAGCTCGGCGTGGTCGAGGGCCATATCGAGGAAGTCATGAATGGTCAGAAGGTCGTCAAGGCGTTTTGCCACGAGGCTGCCTCCGAGGCCGACTTTGACGAGCGCAATGAGAAGCTCTTCGAGGTCTCGCAGAAGGCCAACATGTACGCCAACATCCTGATGCCGGTCCTTATGAACCTGGGCAACCTACTCTACGTGCTGGTCGCGCTGGCAGGCGGTATCTTCCTGGCGCTGGGCGTGCCCAACCTGAGCATCTCGGGCCTGCCGCTCTCGATCGCCGTGGTGGTACCGTTCCTCAACATGACCAAGCAGTTCTGCGGTCAGATCGGCCAAATCTCGATGCAGATCAACGCCGTGGTCATGGGCCTTGCCGGCACCGAGCGTATCTTTGAGCTGCTCGACGAGGAGCCCGAGGCAGACGAGGGCTACGTAATGCTTGTCAACGCGCAGGTGAACCCCGACACCTGGCAACTCGAGGAGGCCGACCACCACACCGGCATGTGGGCGTGGAAGCATCCGCACCGCGCGACCGGCGAGATCGAGTACGTGCCGCTGCGTGGCGACCTGGTCATGGACAACGTGGACTTTGGCTACACGCCCGACCACGAGGTGCTGCACGGCGTTTCCGTATACGCCAAGCCGGGTCAGAAGGTCGCATTTGTCGGCGCCACCGGTGCCGGTAAGACGACCATCACCAACCTCATCAACCGCTTCTATGACATTGCCGACGGCAAGATCCGCTATGACGGCATCAACGTTAACAAGATCCGCAAGGCAGACCTGCGTCGCTCGCTTGGCGTAGTGCTGCAGGACGTGAACCTGTTCACCGGCACCGTGATGGATAACATCCGCTACGGCAATCTGGATGCCACCGACGAGGAGTGCATCGCGGCGGCCAAGCTCGCGGGCGCGGACGACTTTATCACCCGCCTGCCCGATGGCTACGACACCATGCTCACCGGCAACGGCGCACAGCTGTCGCAGGGTCAGCGTCAGTTGATCTCGATCGCACGCGCCGCCGTCGCCGATCCGCCGGCGATGATTCTGGACGAGGCCACGAGCTCCATCGACACCCGCACCGAGGCAATCGTGCAGGCCGGCATGGACAAGCTCATGGAGGGGCGCACGACGTTTGTCATCGCGCACCGTCTGTCCACCGTGCGCAACTCCGACGCAATCATCTGCCTGGACCACGGCCGCATCATCGAGCGCGGCAACCACGACGAGCTGATCGCCAAGCGCGGTTACTACTATCAGCTCTACACCGGAGCGTTTGAGCTCGAATAGTCCGGCCCGCCGGACACAATGCGCCGCAACGAACAAAGCCCCCGCACCTCACACGAGCTGCGGGGGCTTTCGCATGCCCTGGGTAGCTAATTTGGGACAGGGTCCCTTTAGCTACCCACACATGACATGTGACAAAGGGACTGTCCCTTTGTCACATCGCGGGTGGTATCCTTGGTGGCCTTGTGCTGCAAACGCACCTTAATCGCAAGGAGTCCCATGGATCTTATCGCCCAGCTCGCCCGCGAGCTCAACCTTAAGGCCGCCAACGTCGAGGCGGCCGTCAAGCTCATCGACGAGGGCAACACCATCCCCTTTATCTCGCGCTACCGCAAGGAAGCCACGGGAGGCATGGACGACGTCGCCCTGCGCGCACTCGACGAGCGCCTGTCCTACCTGCGCAATCTTGAGCAGCGCAAGGAGGATGTCATCCTGCTTATCGATGCTCAGGGCAAGCTCACGCCCGAGCTCGAGCAGCAGATTCGCGAGGCCACGCAGCTCCAGCGCGTCGAGGACCTCTACAAGCCCTACCGCAAAAAGCGCATGACCCGCGCGCAGAAGGCCCGCGAGGCTGGCCTGGAGCCGCTCGCCAACATGATCATCATGCAGGCCTCGGCCAAGGGCAGCGCGCTCGACGCCGCCGCGGCCTACGTCAACGAGGACGCCGGCTTCGACACGCCCGAGAAGGCGCTCGCCGGCGCCGCCGACATCGTGGCCGAGACGGTGGCCGAGGACCCCGAGAACGTCGCCGACCTGCGTGCCTTTACGCAAAACACCGCCGATATCGTCGTCGAGGCCACCGACCCCGCCGAGAAGACTCCCTACGAGCCCTACTACAACTTTGACGAGCCGCTGCGCCGCATCCCGAACCACCGCGTGCTGGCTATCGACCGCGGCGAGCGCGAGGGCAAGCTCCGCGTGCGCGTAAACGTCGACGGCGCTGCCGCCACGGCGCGCCTCGGTAGCCACTGGCCCCGTCGCCAGGGCGTCTTCGCCCCCATTTTCGACGCCGCTATCGCCGACGGTTACAAGCGTCTGATGGCCCCCTCGCTGGAGCGCGAGGCCCGCGCCAAGCTCACCGTCCGCGCCCAGACCGAGGCCATCAACGTCTTTGCCAAGAACCTCGAGGGGCTGCTCTCGGCACGCCCCGTCCGCGGCGCCCGCGTGCTCGCACTCGATCCGGGCTACCGCACCGGCTGCAAGGTCGCCGTCATGGACGAGACCGGAAAACTGCTCGACCACGGCGTGGTCTACCCCACCAAGCCGCGCCACGACGTCGCCGGCACCAAGCGCGAACTCGCCCGCCTCGTCAAGAAAGACGGCGTCAACACCATCGTCATCGGCAACGGCACCGCCAGCCGCGAGACCGAGGAAGTCGTCTCGGAGTTCATCGCCGAGCAGGCGCCGTCCTTGCGCTACACCATCGTCAACGAAGCTGGCGCCTCGGTGTACTCGGCCTCCGAGCTCGCCAGCCAGGAGTATCCCGACCTGGACGTCACCGTGCGCGGCGCCATGAGCCTGGGCCGCCGTCTGCAGGACCCGCTGGCAGAGCTCGTCAAGATTCCGCCCCAGTCCATCGGCGTGGGCCAGTACCAGCACGACCTTGACCAGGCCGAGCTTTCGCGCACGCTGGGCCACGTGGTGGAGGACGTCGTCAACCGCGTGGGCGTCGACGTGAACACCGCAAGCGCGAGCCTGCTGGGATACGTGTCGGGCATCACGCCGAGCGTAGCCAAGAACATCGTGGCCTACCGCGAGGAAAACGGCGCCTTTACCGATCGCCGCCAGCTCAAGAAGGTCCCCAAGCTGGGACCCAAGGCATATCTCAACGCCGCGGGCTTCCTGCGCATTAGCGGCGGCAAGAACCCACTCGACGCGACAAGTGTCCACCCCGAAAGCTACGAAGTGGCCACGTCCGTTCTGGAGCGCGCCGGCGTTGCCGCCAGCGAGCTCAGCCGCGGCGGCGTGCCCGACATCGAGCGCCGCCTGAGCAGCATCTCGACGTTGGCGAGCGATCTGGACTGCGGCACCCTCACGCTCATCGATATTGTCAACGAGCTCAAGAAACCCGGCCGCGACCCGCGCGACAACGCGCCCGAGGTGGTCTTTAGCCGCTCGGCGCTTTCCATCGACGACCTGGAGCCCGGCATGGAGCTCAAGGGCACGGTGCGCAACGTTGTCGATTTTGGCGCCTTCGTCGACGTGGGCGTGCACCAGGACGGCCTCGTACATATCTCCAAGCTGGCCAACCGCTTCGTCAAGCACCCGAGCGACGTGGTGCGCGTCGGCGACACGGTCAAGGTGTGGGTCGAGAAGGTCGATCGCGACCGCAAGAAGATCTCCCTCACTATGGTGCAGGGGAAGTAACAGCAGAGGGCGTACCACCGCTGTCCATCGTCGAACTTGCAAGTTTTTCTCACTGGATGGGAAAAACTTGCAGCTTTTGCAAGTTTTTGTTACGCTCTGAGAAAAACTTGCAGATTGGACGAACGATGAACGGACAGCCTGTAGCAAGGGATAACTACCTCAAGAAGCTGATTGCTTTTCGCGATTCAGATGTTATCAAGGTCGTCACCGGCATGCGGCGGTGCGGCAAATCAACGTTGCTCGACATGATGCGCTCCCATCTTGCCAAAGACGGCGTACCGACCGAACGCCTTCTCTCTTTTCGAATGGAATCGTTCGAGCTCGAGGGAATTCGCGATTGGCGCGAGCTTTACCGCTATGTCGTCGAGCGAATGCCGTCGAGCGGGAAGTGCTACCTCTTCTTCGATGAGCTGCAAGAAGTTGCCTGCTGGGAGAAAGCCGTCAACGCGCTTCGCGTCGACAAGGACTGCGACATCTACATTACGGGCTCAAATGCGTTTTTGCTCTCAAGCGAAATAGCGACTCTGATCTCGGGAAGATACGTCGAGATTAGAATGCACCCGCTATCTTTCTCCGAGTACCTCGACTTCCTTGGCCCGACCGAAGTCACAAGCAGATACGCCGTCTTTGGGAGGGAAGAAATCACCCCGCTCGACGAGTTGCTCGACCGATATCTGAAATTTGGAGGGCTCCCCTATCTCGCGATTTCCGGTCTACCCGAACGAGAGATGAAGGAATATATCTGGAGCACCTATCAGACCATTGTCGGTCGCGATATCTTGGCCCGTGAGGCCCGCCGAGGGCGGAGGGCCGTAACGAGCAGAGACCTACTCGACAGGGTTTGCGCCTATCTGGCCGACAACATCTCAAACCCAACATCGATCAACAAGATCGTCGGGTCTTTGAACGAAAACGGAACGAAAACCTCGCACGGTGTTATCGACACCTGCGTGTCGGCGCTCGAGGAAACCTATATCTTCTCCAATGCTCATCGTTTTGACATCAAAGGGCGCCAGGTGCTCAAAACTGGGGGGAAATACTATATCGAGGACCTTGGACTCCGCGCCTACCTTGACGGTTACCGCAGCAGCGATAGCGGACGCGCCCTCGAAAACGCCGTATATAACCGCCTCGTCATCGATGGGTATCGGGTTTTCACGGGACACATGCGAAATACCGAAATTGATTTCGTCGCTATCGGCGACGGGGCGGACCGCAAGTTTATCCAGGTCACGGACGCTATTGATGAGGAAGCCACGCGCGAGCGCGAGCTGCGCCCCTTCGAGCTGAAATCGCTCGAGAAGGTCGCCGCCGGTTACGAGAAGATCCTCGTCGTCCGTCACGGCGATCACCCTACGGACATAGATGGCATCAGAATCGTTTCGGCTGTCGACTTTCTGCTTGGGCGTTTCTAGCATCAATGTCACTCATCGCGATGATTCGTCCATCGGAGACGGGTAAGTCTGACCGATTAGGTGCACCTGTCCCATATGGCAGTCGTCCCCGCTTACGTCGAAAAAAAATGGTGCCGCCCCATCAAAGAAGCAGCACCAACCAAGTCTTATTCAGCTCAGAACCCCTACGAGCAAGGACGCCCTAGGCGCGGGGCGAGAGGGCCGGCCCCGTTTGCTCGGCGCGACCCTCGCGAAGCGCGTGAGCGCAGAGTAAACGGGGCCGGCCCTCTCGCCCTGCGCCACGGCAGCGCCCGCAGCTCGTGTTCGCCTTACGGCAGGATATGGAAGCCGAGCGAGGCGATATCCTTGGCAAAGCCGCGCACGGTGTCGAGTGAGACCTCGTACGGGTCGCGACCGATGTTCTTGCGCTTGGACAGGATGCTGTTGGGCACCGTGATAATCTGGCAACCGCAGGCCTCGGCCTGGTAGATATTGATGAGCTCGCGCGTGGACGCCCACAGGACCTCGCAGTTGGGCTTGGCGGCAGCCTTCTTAACCGACTCCGTCATAAACGGAATGGGATCGACGCCGGTATCGGCGATACGGCCGGCAAAGAGCGAGATGATGGACGGCGTCTCGGCGTCAACGGCCTCGACCATCTCGTCGACCTGCTCGGGCGTAAAGATAGTGGTGACATTGACCTTGATGCCATCGGCCGAAAGCTTGCGGACCAGCTCGGCGGTGGACTCGCCCTTGGTGGTCACGCACGGAATCTTGACGTAGACGTTGTCTGCCCAGGTAGCGATCTCGCGCGCCTCGACCTCCATGGTCTCGACGTCGTCGGCAAAGACCTCAAACGACACGGACACATCGGTGATGTGGGCCAGGACCTCCTTGGCAAACGCGCGGTAATCCGTCACGCCGCCCTTCTTCATAAGGGACGGGTTGGTCGTGAAACCCTGAACGTTGCCGTTCTCGTACATGTCGAGCATGCCCTCGAGGTTTGCACCGTCAGCGAACACCTTGATTGCCATCTGCCTGATTCCTTTCGTTTGCATAAGGCCGGTAAACTGCTAAACACTTTACCTATTTTTATCAAGGCGTGAACTGCGGGTTTTATCTTCTCGGTGAACGGTTTTACGGTTTTACCATTTATATATCGACACCCCAGCGGCAAAACGTTTTTGCCATTCATTGCGTTTGATTCCGCTCACGGCGCAGAGACGATGCTCCGTCAACACGTTTTCACAACCACTCCAAAACAAATAAAGCGGTGACGCCTCATTTGAGACGCCACCGCTTTCGTGTAGGAGCCGGTTATCGGAGCTCCGCCCGATTAGGGCTTAACGTACGCCTGGATTACTCTTCCTCAACGTGGTTGATCACAGCACCTTTGGTGTGGATGAAGTTGGGGACGAAGGCGACGATCAGAAGAACAGCAAGAATCGCGTAGACACCGGTGGTACCGAAGGCCTCGGCAGCGCGGCCGAGCGTAATACCAATGACGGAGAAGTCGAAGTCGCCGAACGTAGTGTTCTCGAAGCCAAAGACGTCAAGAACGGGCAGGAGCAGAGCAGGGGCAAAGGTGATGAGCAGGCCATTGACGAAAGCGCCAAGAGCTGCGCCCTTGCGGCCACCGGTAGCATTGCCGTAGATGCCGGCGGTAGCACCGCAGAAGAAGTGGGGAACCATGCCCGGGATGATGAAGATGCCCAGGGTAGCGCCCACGATGAACATACCGACCACGCCACCGATGAAGGAAGCAACAAAGCCGAGGATGACGGCGGTGGGAGCATAGGGGAAGAAGACGGCGCAGTCGACGGCGGGGATGGCGCCAGGGATCAGCTTGTTGGAGATGCCCTGGAAAGCCGGGACCAGGTCGGCAAGGATCATACGGACGCCGTTGTAGACGATAGTGACACCGACGGCGAAGGACAGAGCACAGGTCAGGGCATAGACAATCACGTTGTCGCCGCCAGCAGTCTCAGTAACAACCGCAGGATCTGCGATGTAAGCGGCAAAAGCAGTCACTAGGTAGAAGAAGGCCATGGTAAGAGCCGTGGAGATGGTGGTGTCGCGCAGGAAGGCATACTTCTCGGGAACCTCGATCTTCTCGGTGCTGTTCTCCTCGGCGTCCTTAGCAAACAGCGTACCGACCGCAGCGGAGATATAGTAGGCAAGCGAGCCGAAGTGACCCATGGCGATCTCGTCGCCATCAGTAACCTTCTCGGTGAAACGCTGGCCGACGGCGGGAAGCATGGCGCTCACGAGGCCCAGGAACATACCGCCCACAATGATAAGCTGGACATCCTCGAAGCCAGATGCCTGCAGAACAGCAGACAGCAGGCAAGCCATGAACATACTGTGATGGCCCGTCAGGAAGATGTACTTAAACTTGGTAAAGCGAGCAATGATAATGTTCACGACGTAGCCGAGAATCAGGATCATCATGGTCTGAACGCCAAGGACGCTCTGAGCCATCGAAACGACAACCTCGTTGTTGGGCACGACGCCGGTGATGTGGAAACCGGTCTCGATGAAGGTACCCAGCGGAGCAAGGTTTTCCTGAACAACCGCGGCGCCAGCGGACAGCATGATGTAGCCAAGGATCGGCTTCAGGGTGCCCGTCATCACCTTGTGGGCGGGACGCTTAAGCGCGACAAGGCCGACAAAAGCGAACAGGCCCATAATCCATGCTGGCTTGGTCAGAATCGATTGGATAAACTCAAGTATGGGAAGGATGACTTGCATCTGGGCTTCCTTTCTTTCTAACGTGGGCGCGTTTCCCTCTTCCACAGGGAACCGCCCTTTTTGTGCCGCTTTAGGCGTTAGCGGCGGCCGCCTTGATTGCCTCGAGGGCGTCTTCGCGGATCTTCTTCTTGTTCACATAGCTGCGAACGATCACAACGTTGCCGTGAAGCTCGGGGGCGAGCTCCTTAACGGTGATGAACAGGTCCGGATTTGCGGAAGAAGCACCGTTCAGGTCCATAGACTCAACGTCGGCCTTGATGCCCTCCTCCTCGCAAAGCTCCTCGACTTTGCCAGCGAGCATCAGGCTGGACCCGATGCCGTTTCCGCATACGGTGATGATATGCATGGCAACCTTCCTCTCCTACACGTGACGGTTTTCCCGTCTATCCAAAAGCGGCGACGCATCGCCGTGCCATTAAGGCCTAAAAGAACGAACGCATGGTCTCCAGAACTTGCTCGGGCGTATTGCACGCACTGAGCTTGGCAACGCAGTCCTCATCCTCGAACATCTGCGAAAGCTCCGCCAAGCAGCCAAGATGAGCCTTGGGGTCGGGTGCGCAAATACCCACGAGCACGTGAACCGGATCGAAATCCTCGTGTCCAAACGCAACCGCAGGGTCAAGCGTGACGATGCAGATTCCCGCTTCACTCACATTGCCATCTGCCTGAGCGTGAGGCATGGCGATGCCCTCTTCCAAGACCATATAGGGACCGAATTTGTGAACCGATGAAGTCATGGCGTCGACATAGCTCTGGTCGCATTTGCCGGCGTCTACGAGCAGCTTGCCGCACGCCTTGATCGCTTCCTCCCAATCGGAGGCCTCGACATGGCAGGCAACAAGCTCGGGCTTAAGAAGATCGGTCAGCATGCTCGTCCCCTACTCCTCGGGCAGAATGTGAAAACCAAGCGCCTGGATGTCGCGGGCAAAGCCCTTGACCGTATCAAGCGAGTACTCAAGCAAATCTTTCCCGAAATTCTTGCGCTTGGCAAGAAGGGCATTGGGAACCGTGATGATCTGGCAGCCAACGGACTCTGCCTGGAAGATGTTGAGCACCTCACGCGTAGATGCCCAGAGAACCTCGGCTGCAGGCTTGACGGCAGCCTTCTTTACGGACTCTGCCATGAGGGGCAGCGGATCGACACCGGTATCGGCGATACGGCCGGCAAAGATAGACAGGATAGAGGGGGTCTCGGCAGAGACAGCATCGACGAACTCGTCGACCTGCTCGGGCGTGAAGATGGTGGTGACATTCACCTTGATACCATCGGCAGAAAGGCGCTTGACCAGCGCGGCGGTGGACTCGCCCTTGGTGTTGAGCGCCGGGATCTTAACGTAGACGTTGTCTGCCCAGGTTGTGATCTCGCGAGCCTCGGCCTCCATACCAGCCTCGTCGTCGGCGAACACCTCAAAAGAGACCGACACATCGGTGATGTGCTCAAGAACCGTCTTGGCAAAAGCACGGTAGTCGGTCACGCCACCGGCCTTCATAAGGGAAGGATTGGTCGTGAAGCCCTGAACGTTGCCGTTGTCGTGCATGTCAAGCATGCCCTCGAGGTTAGCGCCGTCGGCAAACACTTTGATCGCCATGTTCGGTCCTTTCTCACCTTGCTTTATTGCTATCGAAAGCTTTTTTCTTTGTTTCAAAAGCTTTTCGGTTTTCTTTTATAAACTATTTCAAAAGTTATCGAAAGCTCAATTGTCATCTTTCCGTGAACGGTCGAATATCGGGCGTGAACGTATCGCTTTTCCGCACCACCTTGAGAATGAAACTCTTTATAGACCGTTTACGTGCGTGCTATCCGCTGCATATGAATTATGAACATGCCCCATCACTCATTTTGTTCATTAGATTTCGCCTTGTTCTTTTCATATCGATGCGTTATATTTCGATTACGAAAGGCATTTCTTTTTCCTTTCGTTCAAAAGGAGCGACTTATGGCAACTACTTCAGGCCTTTCACCGGCCGAACGTCAGCGATTTATCATGAACTGGCTGGCCGAAAAGCCTAATATCTCGGTATCCGATATCGTGCGCCGTTTTTCGGTTTCGGAAGTCACCGCACGACACGACCTCGTCTCGCTGGAATCCGAAGGCAAGTTGCGTCGCGTACGCGGCGGAGCGGTATCGCTTTCTCGTTCCAATGCCATCTCGTATCCCGAGGAGCGCATCAATGTTCAGGTCGAAGCCAAAGAGGCCATCGCCGCAACCGCGGCAACCCTTGTTGACGATGGCGACGTTCTGGTGATTGACATCGGTACCACGGGCTTTTACTTCACCAAGGCACTCATGGACAAGCGCGACATCACCATCATCACCGGCGACCTTGCTATTGCGAACTATGCCAGCTTTAATCTGCCCAATGCTTCGGTAGTGCTGCTGGGCGGCTCCGTACGAAAGGGCCACCTCTATCTGGCAGGCGCGCTGACGCTCGACTGCATGAGCAAGCTTCATGCCGACAAGGCATTTGTGAGTGCGGACGGATTCCATCCCGACCACGGCTTCACCGTCGAGCATGACTTCTCCGCCATGATCAAGCGCATGTATCTGACCAACTCAAACCAGGGCTACATGATGGTTGACCAGGGAAAGTTCAACAAGACCAGTTTTTATCAGTCCGCGCAGATCGACGACCTCGATGGCGTCATCATAGATGGAGACGACGAGGGCATCATGGCGGCGGCAATCGAGAGTAGCCGCAGTCATCCCAAGCTCTATATTACAAAATAGCCTAAATTGCCGGTTCGCCCACAGTGAGGGCGAACCGGCAATTTATTAGATCAAACCGAAATGCTGCATCGCCGTAACCGTGCCGTCGTGTGCAACGTCGTCGGTCACGTAGTCAGCGATTGCTTTGACCTCCAGCATAGCGTTGCCGGTACGACCCAGGTACTCCAGCGCCCGCGCCACGCCCACGCCCTTGTCGATGCCTTTGGGGTTCAGCTCGCGATTCGCACCGCCGGTATTGCACAGCTCAAAGTTGCGTTCGATAAAGCCGTCGTCGTTGGCCACGCATGCCAGGTTGGTTGCGTTAAAGCACACCTTGCCCACGCGCAGATGGCCGTCGACGCGCATCTGGTCCACGTCATGCACCACGAGGGTCCCAGGAAAAGACGACCGCTTGACACCTGCGGGCTCCGTCGCAAAGGTCGCGGCATTGGCCTCGAAAAAAGCCTCGACGCCGGCAGCGAGCACGCGACGCGCGAACTCCTCGATGACCGCCCGCGAAGGACGAACTGTCGAAAAGTCCTTATCGCTCATGTTGTCGGGATCGAACGACGTCAGCGTGCCGTCCACGTCAAAATCAGCACAATGGAATCGGGGCACGCATCAATCATATGGGTTCCTTTCGAGGACAAGAGCAAACGAAGCGTCCATCATATAATGGAGCGACGCAACCAGAGAGGTCACCCATGGAATTTTATGCAAGCTGCCCCGAGGGCTTTGAGTCCGCACTCGCCGACGAGCTTAAACGGCTCGGGCTTTCGCATGTCCGCCGCCTGAAGGGCCGTGCCACGTTTGAGGGCGAGCTCGAAGAAGGCTACCGCGCATGCCTGTGGTCGCGCTTGGCCAGCCGCGTATTCGTGGTGCTCGGGCGCTTTGAGGCGCAGGATGCCGATGAGTTGTACGACGGCGTTTACGACATTGCCTGGGAGAACATTGTCCGCCCCGGCGCCACCATCGCCATCACCGCCCGCGGCGTGACCGAGCAGCTGCGCAACACGCGCTTCTCGGCCTTGCGCGCCAAGGACGCGCTGTGCGACCGTCTGGCCGAGACCACGGGCCGTCGCGCCGATGTCGACGCCGCCGACCCCGATGTTCACCTGCTACTTTCGCTGCGTCAGCGGCGCGCGAGCATCAGCCTGGATCTTTCGGGCGACCCGCTGTTCAAGCGCCTGCCGCCCGCCGCGACCCGCGCTGGCGAGGGCACGCACGTACTGCGCCCCGACTACGCCGCGCTGGTGCTGGCACAAGTCGGCTGGACCGCGCTGTGCGAGCGCGAGCTGACGGCGGACGACTACGAAAACGAGGCCCTGCCCACGCTGATCGACGCCTCGTGCGCCGGCGGCGGCCTGCTGCTGGAGGCCGTGAATATCCTGACCGATCGCGCGCCGGGCGCCGCCCGTGAGCGCTGGGGCTTTGAGGGCTGGCAGCTGCACGATGCCGCCCTGTGGGAGCAGCTACTCGCCGAGGCGCGCGGGCGCGAGACCGCAGCACGCGAGCGCCAAGCGCGCATCGTTGCCGTAGACATCGACCCCGCTGCCCGCAAGACCGCCGAGCGCATGGTCAAGTGCGCCGGCTACAAGCGCTTTGTCGATTTTTGCGCCGCCAAGCCCGCCACCGTACTGGACCATGCGGGCGTTGTCGCCGGTGCCGTCGTGGTCGCAGACACCACCGAGACCCCGCTTTCGCTCATGCACGATGCCATGACGCTCATCGGCGAGTTGCGCCGCGCGCCCGAGCTTACCGCCGCGCCGGTCGCCGCGCTCACCCGCGATGGCCTTATGGCCCGCGCGCTCCATGCCGAGCCCGAGCGCTCCATCGCCGTCATGCCCAATAACGAGGAGGCCACCGTCGAGGTCTGGCCCTCGCTCGACCATGCTGCCGCGGCGTTTGAGGCTGCGACCGGCGCGGATGTTGAAGGCGAGACCGCGGATGCTGCCAACGACGCCATCAACGACGAAGCCGCCGCTCCCGCCATGCCCGAGCCTGC
Source organism: uncultured Collinsella sp. (assembly GCA_902496945.1). GTDB lineage: Bacteria > Actinomycetota > Coriobacteriia > Coriobacteriales > Coriobacteriaceae > Collinsella. Next base: position 33,733 of record CABVDE010000013.1, on the reverse strand, counting down.
CTCCACGCTCGACCTGGGCGACGGCAAGCCGCTGCCCGTGCTCGTCCCCGAGTCCGAGCAGTTCGCCAACCGTCTGCGCAAGAACGCCCGCCTGCGCCGCAAGTGGGCCAAGCGCGAGGGCGTTAGCTGCTACCGCGTCTATGATGCCGACCTGCCCGATTACTCCGCCGCCATCGATCTGTACGAGGGCTGCCCGCAGACCCCGGGCCGCTGGCTCGTCATCGCCGAATACGCCGCGCCCAAGACCATCGACCCCGCGCTGGCCCAGGCCCGCATGCTCGACATCTTGGCCATCGCGCCGCGCATCCTGGATGTTCCGGCCGAGCACGTGCACGCCAAGGCCCGCATGCGTTCGCGCGGCGGCTCGCAGTACGGCAAGCAGGGCGCCGGCAAGGGTGGCTCGGGCGAGCGTGCCAATATCGCACGTCGCCGTCTGCCGCTCATTGAGGAGGGCGGCCTTACCTTTGCCGTCAACTTTGACGACTACCTGGACGTCGGCATCTTCCTGGATCATCGTGTCACGCGCAACCTGGTTCGCGAGCACGCCAAGCAGGCGCGCCGCTTCCTCAATCTGTTCGCCTACACCGGCACCGCCACCTGCTACGCGGCCGACGGAGGCGTCGAGGAGACCGTTACGGTCGACCTCTCGAACACCTACCTGGACTGGGCCGAGCGCAACATGCGCCAGAACGGCTTTGTGGGCCCGCAGCATCATTTTGTGCGCGACGACGTGCTCGCATGGATTCGCGACCAGCGCCAGACGCGCAATCGCTGGGACCTGATCTTTGTCGACCCGCCCACGTTCTCGAACTCGTCCAAGATGGGCCGCCGCACCTGGGATGTCCAGCGCGACCATGTTGAGCTGTTGGCCGGCGTATCGCGCCTGCTCGCACAGGGCGGCCACGCCATCTTTAGCTGCAACCTGCGCGGCTTCCGCCCCGAGACGCGCAAGCTCGCGCGCGCGGGCGTCGTGCTGGAGGACATTACGGCGCAGACCATCCCCGAGGACTTCGCGCGCAACCAGAAGGTGCATCATTGCTATATCGTGCGCCGCCTGCCCATCGAGGACGCCATGGCCGAGGTCGGCTTTAGCGCCGAGGAGATTGCCGAGCGAACCGAGGAGCTGCGCAACCCCGAGGCCCGCAAGCCCCGTGCGGCGGCACCCGCGCACGCGCAGGCCGGCGACCGAGGGCCGCGCGGCAACGGCAAACCCTCCCCCGCCGGCAAGCCCAAAAAGAAGAAGTTCTACGCCAGCAAGCCCAAGGGCAAATAAAAAAGTTGCGGTGGAATAGTTCCCAAAAGGCCCGGTAGAGGCCAAAACAGGAACTATTTCACCGCAACTCATAGTGGGATGGCGGCCGCCGCCCTACCCTTGAGTGACCAATCGGTAGCCGATACCCACGTGCGTTTGGATATAGCGGGGATGCGCCGGATCGGACTCGATCTTCTTGCGCAACGTGCCCATAAAGACACGCAGGCTCGCCAGGTCGCTCTTAGTTGCCGTACCCCAAATCTCGTGCAGGATAAACTGGTGCGTCAGCACCTTGTCGGCGTTGTGCGCCAGCAAGCAGAGCAACTTGTACTCGATCGGCGTCAGATGCAGCTCCTCGCCGTCCATCATGGCGATGCCGGCATCAAAATCGATATGCAGCTCACCGGCATCGAACGTACCCTCGGAGGCAACGCCGCCCGATTGCGCATACGAAAGGCGCCTGAGCGTCGTGCGAATGCGCGCGAGCAGCTCCTCGACCGAAAACGGCTTGGTCAGGTAGTCGTCGGCGCCGGCATCGAGTGCACGAATCTTGTCCGCATCCTCGCTACGCGCCGATACCACGATAATCGGCATGCCCGACCACGTGCGCACCGACTCCACCACCTTGACGCCGTCCATATCGGGCAGTCCCAGATCGAGCAGCACAATGCTCGGTGCCTGCGACGAGGCGGCGGCGATGGCGGCATGGGCGGTCTCAACGGCCATGTGGCGCAGACCGTGCGCCTCGAGCGCGGCAACGATAAGGTTGCGAACGGCGGGGTCGTCCTCAACGACCAAGATGAGCGGTTTCACGGCAGAGTTCGGCACAGCGCTACTCCTTATCAAACGAAACGTCGGCGGCGGGAAGTTCAATCGTAAAGACCGAACCGTGCGGGTCCGCCGCAGCAACCTCTATGCTACCGCCATGCGCCAGCGCAATGGAGCGGCAGAGCGAAAGCCCCAGGCCCACACTACGGTGGCTGTCGGCCAGGCCATGGTTGGCGGTATAGAACGACTCAAAGATGCGCTCGCGCTCCTCGGGCGCAATACCCGGACCGTCATCGGCAACCGAGCACTTCACGCGTCCGCCGTCGACATCAATCGAAATAACAATATGCGAGCCTGCGGGCGTATAGGTGATGGCGTTGTTCACCAGATTGACCACCAGCTGCACCATCAGACGCGCATCGACATTGACCAGCGCCGGCTCGTCGCACGCCACCACCTTAAGGTCGTGCTCGCGCACGGCAGGATTCACGTGGCGCAGCGCCTCCTCGACGATATCGTCCATGAGCTCGAGCGTGGTCGACAGGCGCATACCGCCACCCTCGAGCTTGGTGATGGCGAGCAGATTCTCGACGGTGGCGTTGAGCCACAGCGCATCCGAGCGAATGGATAGAAGCAGGCCGCGGCGCGTCTGGGCATCGAGCACCGCGGTGCCGGTCGAGCCCTGATCGAGCAGGACATCGGCATTGCCCGAAATACTGGTGAGGGGCGTGCGCAGATCGTGCGAGATGGAGCGCAGCAGGTTGGCGCGCAGCTGCTCATTTTTGGCAAGCACCGCCGCCTCCTCGCGCGCCTCCATGGCGCGGGCGCGGTCGAGTGCCAACTCGCCCTCGCTCACGATGGCATCGGCAAGCGTCCGCTCCTCGGAGGTCAGAGCATCGGACTCGGCGACAATGGCGAACACCCCCACCACCGAGACGGGATCACCCGTGCGCACCATAGTGTCGCCCGAGCGCACGGTCAGGTATATACCGTAGAACGCCGAGCCGCCATAGGTGGCATCGAGCGGCGTTCCCACGTAGGCCGAGGCGGAGAGCCGCGGTGGCATCTGCGGCGCCAGTTCGTGCACCGGTGCCGCATCGCCCACAGTCGTGTACGTCGCACGCGGCAGAAGGTCATCATCGTCGGCGTCGGCGCTGTACCACACGACCGGACAGCCCGAAAGACGGGCCAGCTGCGTGGCCATGGCATGGACAATCTGCTGCTGGTCGGCACACCGCTGCAGCATGCGATTGGTCTCGAGCACCATATGCGTGCGACGGTCGCTGGCGGCAGCCTGCGCCAAGGCGCGGCGCAGGGCCAACGCAATCGAGCTCGACACGAGCGAAACCACAAACATGATGAAGAACATGCCGGGATAGACGCGGTCGATAAACGACAGCGAGTAGCGCGGATCGACAAACAAGAGGTTGTAGAGCGCCACGGCGGCAGCCGAGCTCAGCAAGCAATACAGGCGGCTCCAGGTAAAGAATGCGCACAGCTGAACGGCAAACACATAGACGATCATGATGCTCGGCGCGAGACCCGGATGGTCGAGTAACACACCCACAATCGTTGCCGCGACCAGCAGCCCCGCCGATACGCAGATGTCGTACAGAGGGCCGCGACGCGTCAGCGTTGTGCGCCGCCACCAAAAGTTCTCGGCAAGATCACCGTCCGCATGGACGTCCATCAGCACTCCGTCCCCCTCTCAAAAACAAAAACCACCACAAAGGGAACAGGCACCTTTGTGGTGGTTTTCCCTTGTGGTGGTTCCAAGTGTATAGCCTTTACAGCCGGCAGTCGCTAGACAAACAGTACGTGCGCGAGCAGTGCATACACGCAGGCCGCGACAAACACCAACGCCACGACCGAAATCACGCGATCGACCATGTCCATGTTGGCTCGATTCGTAAAGAACCGATCTTCGGCAGCGTCGACGCGCGCATCACGCACCAGCTCGGCAACCACCTCGCGACCATCAAGCATCTTCGCATCCATGGTTTCCTCCCAGGACTCAATCCCTGTCATTGCAAGCCTGCCCGTTCGCAGTCAAACCTCAAGCGTCGACTACGGACGCTCGTTGGGAGCCAGGCGCTGCATCTTGCTCACAGCCTTGAGCTTGGTAAACAGCGGCACGTACTCAAAGCTCACGTTGGAGTTCTCCAGGCCGTACCAGCGCGCAGGCGTGCCGGCGGCACGGCGGATAATGTACTTGAGCGTAATGGCCGTGCGCTCGCTCGGCTCCACGTCGCTTTCGGGCGCCAGAAGCTTGCGGATCATAACGAACTTGAACGTGCCGATGTTGCCCGGGTCCTTATAGACCGAGTAATCGTGCATCTGCGGTGGCAGCTCGCCGGTGGCAGCCAGATCCTGAACAACCTGACGCAGGTAGGCATTGACGCGCTGGTTGATCTTGTAGCCCAGGTACAGATGCACGCGGAACACGTAGTCGGTGCCAAACGTCTCGACCGAGTAGGCAAAGGTATGCGGCTCTTCCATGGTCTCGACATTCACAAACCACCAGGCACGAGCGCGCTTGGGATGCTTATCCAAGATCGAGTAGACGATATCGCGGTCGATATAGTCGGTGTTGGTGTCCTTGGTCAGGTACACGATGTTGTCGCTCAGGCGCTCGTAGCGATCGTCGTCGCGCAGACGCTTGAGCTGAGGCAGGTAGCTGCGCAGCGGCAACAGCGTAAATTGGCGCTGCTCGACCGCCGTGCCGTTGTACCAGCACACCATAACACCCATGATGAGCATGGCCATCAGAATGGTGAAATAGCCGCCGTGGAAGAACTTGGTAAGCGAGCTCACAAAGAAGAAGCCCTCGAGCATGAGGAAGAAGGCTGCGAAAATCCACGGGGCAACCTTGAGCCCGCGATCGACATGCAGGTAGAAGAAGAGCAGCATCGTGGTGCACATCATGGTCAGCGTGATGGCAAGGCCGTAGGCGGCCTCCATGTGCGCCGAGCTCTGGAACAGCAGCACGACAATGACGCAGCCCACGAGCATGACGTTGTTGACCATGGGGATATAGAGCTGGCCCTTGGTCTCGGCCGGGTAAAAGACCTGCATGTGCGGCATCAGGTCCAGACGGCTGGCCTCGGACACCAGCGAAAAGGCGCCGGTAATGAGCGCCTGCGAGGCGATGATGGCCGCGACGGTGGAAAGGCCGACGGCAAACGGGCGCAGGCCCGGGGCGAGCATCTGGTAGAAGGGGTTGAGGTCAGCGATGCCCATAAGCGACGGATCGCCGGCGTGGTTGATAAGCCACGCGCCCTGGCCCATGTAGGACAGCAGCAAGCAGCACTTAACGAACGGCCAGGTGGCGTAGATGTTGCCGCGGCCCACGTGGCCCATGTCGGAGTAGAGTGCCTCGGCACCGGTGGTGGCGAGGAAGCAGCTGCCCAGGATCATGATGCCCGCATGGTTGTTGGGGCTCAGCAGAAAGCCGATGCCACGCAGCGGGTTGAGGCACAGCAGCACTGCGGGATGCTGGAAGACAAAGAACAGGCCCGTACCACCCAGGAACAAAAACCACAGCGTCATGATGGGGCCAAAGGCGCGACCAATCTTGGCCGTGCCGATGCGCTGCACCAAGAAGAGCACGATGATGATGGCGAGCGTGATGGCGACAACGCGCCCCTGGTCGTCACCGAGAACGGCATGGACCGCCGGGATGGTGCGCAGTCCCTCGATAGCCGTGGTGACGGTAACGGCAGGCGTCAGGATGCCGTCGGCGAGCAGTGCGGCTCCGCCCAGCATGGCGGGGATGATGAGCCACTTACCGCAACGCTTGACCAGGCTGTACAGGGCAAAGATACCGCCCTCGCCGTGGTTATCGGCACGCAGCGAGATCAGCACGTACTTAACGGTCGTCAGCAGCGTGACCGTCCACACGACAAGGGAGAGCGCGCCGAGCACGAACTCCTCCGTGACGCTTCCGATTCCGCCGTTGCCGGCAACGAGCGCCTTGGTTACATACATGGGGCTGGTGCCGATATCGCCATACACCACACCCAGCGTGACGAGCATCGCCGAGATGCTCACAGGAATCGCAGCGTGCGAGGCTGCCTCCTTGGCCTTTTGTTCCATAAGCCGGTTTCCTTCCCAACTTTAATGTTCGAAGGGATTATAGGTAATCGGCCCATGTTTGAATGCACTGTTTTCCCAGCTAGATAAAGATTTATACAGTCTTTAGGCCACCGCGGCGATATGGAATGTGACAAAGGGACTGTCCCCTTGTCACATTCGTCATTTTCCAAGCCAGTTTTTGAACCACCACTCCATGGAGCGGCTCATCTCGGCCATAAAGGGACTGGTGTGTTTGCGGGTGTAGATATCCACCACGCGCTCACCCACCTGGCGGGCGTGCGGGCGAAACATCGCGTCCATCTCGGCCACCTGCGCGTCCATGGTCGCGGCATCCGCACGGCAGTAGCGTTCCTCGTGCACCAGGTTCACCACGGGATGCGCAATGGCCGGGCGCTCCTTACGGGGCGTGCCGATGATGAGCATCGACAGCGGCATGGTATAGGGCGGCAGATCGAGCAGCTCGGCAACTTCCTCGGCATTCTCGACGATATCGCCGATGTAGCAGCTCCCCAGCCCCAGGGCCTCGGCGGCAACCACGGCGTTTTGCGCGGCAATCACGGCATCCTGCGCTGCGATGGCAAAGTCGCCCAGGCCCGGCGCACGGCGGGGCGCCTTGCCCGTGCGCTCGACAAACTCGGGGTCAAAGCAGCCCACGTGCTCAAACAGATCGATCCACTTGGCATAGTCGACTACAAATATAAGTGCCCAGGGCGCCTTGGCGATCATAGGTTGGTGGTCGCACAGATCGGCCAGGCGGTCCAGCGTAGCCAGCTCGCGAATGCTCACGATGGAATACATCATCATGGCGCCTGCCGACGGCGCGCGACTCGCCGCATGCAGAATCGCCGCACGCTGCTCGTCGGTCACCGCCACGGGACGGTCGTCGTCATCGCGCGCAAAGGCACGCGTGGACGAACGGCGCTCCAAGATGTCCAGCACCGCATTGCCCGTGGTCTCGACCGGATAGCCGCACGTCTCCACGACCGCAGCTCCGTCGCCGCCCATGTCCGCCCTGCAAACCTGCTCGCTCATCGCCCTACCCTCGCCATTTCTTTAAGAAGCCTTTACGTTTCCGTGTAATTCCCGTCCATTATCGCGCAGGTCACCACTACATTGCACTACATCGCCACACCCGCGCGTTAACATGGCTGGTTGTTGTGCGCGGCCACCAATTGCTGCGCATATCTTGGTAACAATCGGGTAAAACCCCGCTTTCGTAGGTTTTACATTTGTGAGGAGTCTCAGCATGTTCGCAGCCGCCATCTCGCTCGTCGGTTTTGCGGCGACCGTCTACCTTGTGTCGCGCGAGGCAAAAGCCATTCGCGCGCAGTCGGGCACCGTCGCCAAGAGCGCCCTTGGATGGAGCGTCGTCTTTGGCCTGCTCCAGCTCTTTTTGACCGTCTGGAGCGCCGTAGGCCTCGTGGCACAAAACGAACCGCTCGCTTTTGTGATGCTCATTCTGACCAACGCCATCCTCACTGGCTGTGCTTGGGCCAGCATCGCGCGCGACCGCATTGCCCCGCGCGTCTTTGCCTTTGCTGCCACCGATGCCCCCACTCCCACGGGAAAGCTTGCCCGTCTGCGCGGTGCCTTTGTGGGCAAGCCGCTCGTTGCCGCCGTGCTGTGCCTGCTGCTCGCCGGCGTCTTTGCGCTGCTGGGCATGGAGGTCTCGTCCAACCACGACTTTACCTGGGTCTACCCCCTGTGCATCCTGCTCGAGTGGGCCATCATCACCGCGCTCATGGTCGGCCTGTTCTTCCTGTTCCAGCGCCATGGCGCAGCTCCCGCCGTCCTGGCCTTTGCCCTCTTTATCCTGGGCATTGCCGAGTTCTTCGTCATCACGTTTAAATCCATGCCCATCCAGCCGGGCGACCTTTCGGCCATCTCCACCGCCGCCGCGGTCGCCGGCAACGGCTACACCTTCTCCATCTCGCTGTTCTGCGTGCTGTCCATGGGCTTTGCCGCCATCGCCATGCTGCTGTGCGAGTATGCCGGCCTCGTGGCACCGCACCGCCAGAAGGGTGCCGCGAACGCCAAGCGTATGCTGCTCACCAACCTACTCGTGGCTGTGCTGTGCCTGGGCGGCGTGACCGCGCACGTCACGCTCATCGATTACTACAACACCCTCGGCATCACCGTCTACACCTGGCGCCCGCTCGAGAGCTACTGGCGCGAGGGCTACCTGCCCGCCTTTATCAGCGCGGCGCAGTCCATCAAGCCGCCCAAACCCGCCGACTACTCCGTCGACGATGCCAAGGCCACGCTCAAAAAGTACGCCAAGGCCTATGACAAGTCCGATGCGGCGAAGAGCGGCGGGCGCGCTGCAGCCGAGGAGCAATTCGATAGCGAGAAGCCCACGGTTGTCGCCATCATGAACGAGACGTTCTCGGACCTGTCGATCTATCAGAACATGCGCGCCGGCTACGAGGGCCCGCAGTACTTTAAGAATCTGTCCAACTGCCTCAGCCGCGGCAAGCTCTACGTGAGCGCCTACGGCGGCGGCACCGCCAATACCGAGTTTGAGTTCCTGACCGGCAACTCCATGACCAACCTGGGCTCGGGCGTGTATCCCTACACCATCTACAACATGGAGACGACCGAGAATCTGGCCGAGCAGTTTAAGTCGCTCGGATATTCCACCACGGCCATGCACCCCAACCACGCGACCAACTGGAACCGCGAGAACGTGTACAAGGACTTTGGCTTTGACCAGTTCCTGTCCATTAACGATTTCCAGGGCGCCGATACCCTGCGCGGCATGGTGACCGACCAGGCGACCTACGACAAGATTCTTGAGCTGCTCAACCAGAACGCCGATCCGCAGTTTATCTTCGACGTGACCATGCAGAACCACTCGGGCTACGACACGGGCCTGCTGCCGGCCGACAAGCAGATGCACCTCAACATCGACACGACCGACCTGGACGCCAAGACCGTCGAGGACGGCACGCTCTCCGATGTCGACGAGTATGTCTCGTGCATCGAGCAGTCCGATCAGGCGCTGCGCTACTTCCTCAACGCCCTGAGCAAGCTTGACCGCAAGGTTGTCGTGGTGTTCTGGGGCGACCATCAGCCGTTCTTCCCGTCCAAGTTCAATGACAAGTGGTTTACCGACGAGGACGATGTCACGCACCAGGAGCGCTTGTGGCAGACCGACTACATCATCTGGGCCAACTACGACGTCGCCGGCTGCGACCAGACGAGCGAGACCGACGACCTGTCCACCAACTACCTGTCCGCCCAGCTGATGCAGCTGATCGGCGCGCCGCTTTCCGACTATCAGAAAGCGCATATGACGCTGCACGAGTCGCTGCCCGCCATCAACTCCGTGGGCTACGAGGATGCCAGCCTGCGTTGGGCGCTTTCCTCCAACGTCACCGGTGACGATGCCGTTGCCGCTGCCGCCACCAAGGCGCGCGAGGATTACGCCAAGATGCAGTATTACGAGATGTTCCGCGACGGCAAGAACGTCTACACCGAGCACTTCCAGACCCAGGCCAACGAGACCGACCCCAACCTGGCACCGGGTACGACCAAGATCAAGTAGCGGCTAGCTGCTAATTCATAACTGAAACGTCTGTCCAAGCGGAGGCATATAAGGTTCATCGCGAGTTCTGCACGCAAAGGAGGCCACTTAATGTGGCCTTCGTCTTGCACAGGACTGTCCGAGCAGGGAACCTTATATGCCTCCGTCGGGCAAGTGTCGCGAGCGCACCGTCCGCCTAGCACTCCGCCTTCATGGCGTTGTAACCGATCAGCACGGTCCACACATACGCGCAGGTCTTCGGGATCATGAGCATGCCGATAGCCGGCACGACCTCGGCCCACAGGACCACGGGAATGTAGAAGCCAAAGCTCAGCACGATGGTGAGCCACATCCAGCGGAAGGCCTCGTCGTTGCCCCCCTTCGCGCTGCGATAGAACAGCACGATGACCATCAGGCCCATGATGGCAAACGGGATGTTGCGCAGGATGCCCCACGTGAGCGGGGTCTGGTTGGTGAGCCACTGGTTTTGCGGCAGCATGCACAGCGCGACACGCATGGCGGCAAGGGCAAAGATCGCTACAGTCGTCCCAACATGGTTCTTAACCTGATAGCGCTCGCGCCACACGTAGTAGAGCAGCACGTAGAAGACGGTCATGGTAATCGAGGTAATCCACTTGCCAAGGCCCAGCTGCACGGCATAAGCATCAAAGCCGGTCGTACAGAGCGCCAGCGCGCGCGGCACCAGGTGGAACGAATCGCCGGCACCCAAAACCACGGCCATCCAGCCAAACAGCTGGAACTGACGGTTGCCCTTACTGCCGCGAATCATACGAATACCGATGGTGACGACCGTCACCAAATACACGATGTCAAATAACGTTTCGAAAATAGCACGCATATACAGGTCTCCTTAAAAGAATGGTTGCAAAAGAACGATTTGGCTTCTTGGCGCCACGCACCACCTCCTTAATATGAACGCTGTTCATTTTCTAACCGTAAAAATCCCCGCTTTACGCGGGGACCGTTAGTAGAGCGTTCGACGCGTGATCTCGAGCACGGCGCTCGGATCAAAGTCTTGACGAATCGCGGCAGAGAGCATGAGCGAGAACAGGACCTCAGCAAATTGCTCGGCCGAGAACTGATCGGTAAAGGCGTCCGGGCGTACCCGAGGATCACGCTTGAGCACCACGCACAGCTGGTCGAGAATATGCTGCCAGGCATGATGCATGCGGCGCTTGCCATCCGCAGTGTCTTGCTGCATGAATCCCAACGAATGGTGCATAAAGAAGCCCGGATACTTTTGACAGCCGTACTCCATCTGGCGATACATCCAGCGGATGCAGGAGAGCGTGTCTTCCGAGACGGCCTCGCCATCGGGGTGATGGAAAATGTCGCCCCACACGCTTGCCACGGTCGCGCCCACGAGCGCTGTCTTAGAATCAAAGTAGTTGTAGATGCATCCGACCGACACGCCGCATGCCGCGGCAACCGAGCGAATGTTGACGCCGGTCCAACCGTTTTCCTGAATGAGCTTACGACTCGTCTTCAGGATTTCCTCCTTAGACGTCGCTGTGTTATTCATGCCCTCACCTCCAATGTGAACACTGTTCATTTTTCCACGGCGCGGCCCATTGTCAAGAAAAAAGCCTCGAAAATCTCGAGGCTTTCACGTTTGTATGATTGAACGCGCGGCACCGCGAACGGCGAAGTTACTCGCCCAAAACGGCCTTTTTGGCGGCTGCAGCCATGTTATCCAGATCTTCCTTGGTGGGGTGGTCCTTCGCGGCAACCCAGTTGTCGAGCAGCATCTTAAATCGGGCGTTGTCGGGATCTTGCCCGAGCATGGCCTCGTAGCGCTGCTTGACCGCGGGACCCATCTTGCCCTGGCACATCGCCCAGCCCACAAGCTCGGCGTCCCCAGTCAAATTGGAAGTTACGCGATCAATAATCTGCTGGTAATAGCTCTGGTCGGCGCCAAAACCGCAGGTGCCAAACAGGAAGACGCGCTTGCCGTGCAAGGCGGAGAGCAACGCCGCGACCGAAGGCGTGCAGGCGCCCTTGTCACACCAAAAACCGACGAGCACCGTGTCGGCCGCACAGGCGCCCTGCGCCTCGCGCGCAACCTGATCTGCATCCGCATCGTCGCTCAACGCCGCGGCATGGACAAACTCAACACCCGCAGCCTGCAGAGCGCGCTTGATCGCGCCCGAAACCATCCTGGTATTACCGCTCTTGCTGTTAACCACCATAGAGCACGTCATAGTCACGTTGCCTCGTTTCCCCCAAAACTAAAGCCACTAATGCAATTTAATAGATGAACATCTTAGTACTAACGTGACAGATGTAAACCACCGTCTGCCGATTGATTAATTTGCCCCACGGGCTTGCTCACTGGGCGAATTGGCTGCGGTAGAGTTCGGCGTAGAAGCCGCCTGCCGCTAGCAGTTCGTCGTGCGTGCCACGCTCGATAATCTGCCCGTCGCGCATTACCAGAATGCAGTCGGCGTTGCGGATGGTACTCAGGCGGTGCGCCACGACAAAGCTTGTACGACCTGCCATGAGCTCGTCGAATGCCGCTTGCACCTGCAGCTCGGTGCGGGTATCGATACTCGAGGTGGCCTCGTCCAGCAGCAGAATCGCCGGGTTGGTGAGCATAACGCGCGCGATGCACAGCAGCTGCTTTTGGCCCTGGCTAAACGTGCCGCCGTCCTCGCCGATCACCGTATCGTAGCCGTTTGGCAGCTGCACGATAAATTTGTGCGCGTGCGCGCGCTTGGCAGCTTCGATAACCTGCTCGCGCGTGGCGTCGGGACAGCCGTAGGCGATGTTTTCCGCAACCGTGCCCTCGAACAGCCACGAATCCTGCAACACCATGCCAAAGGCGCGGCGCAGGCTTGCGCGCGTGTAGTCACGCGAGGAACGGCCATCGACCGCAATGTGACCGGCATCGATATCGTAAAAGCGCAGCAGCAGGTTGATGAGCGTCGTCTTGCCGCAGCCCGTGGGGCCGACCAGGGCAAAGCGCATGCCGGGTTTGGCGTCAATGCAAATGTCCTGCAGCAGCTTGCGGTCGGGCACATAGCTAAAGTCCACATGCTCAAAGGCAACCTCGCCCTGCGGGGCGGCAAGTTCCACGGCATCCGACGCATCGGGCTCCTGCTCGCGGGCGTCGAGCAGCGCAAACATGCGGCGCGCCGAGGCATATGCGGTCTGGATCTGCGTAATGACGTTGGTGACCTCGTTGAACGGCTTGGTGTACTGGTTGGCATAGGACAGGAAGATCTGCACGCCGCCCACCGTGAGCGCCGCAGGCACGCCCGTGATCACGCCCGCGCAGCCGATCACGGCCACCACGGCATAGATGATGTTATTGATAAAGCGCGTGCCGGGGTTGGAGAGCGAACCCATAAACTGCGCACGCTCGCCCGCAGTGTAGAGCTCGGCGTTGAGGGCATCGAAGCGCTGCTGAGCGTTCGAGCCATAGGCAAAGGCGTCGACGAGCTTCTGCTCTCCTACGTACTCCTCGATATGACCACCGAGCTGCCCTTGAATACGCTGCTGTGCCGTAAAGCTTTTGTTGGAGAGCTTGGCAATAGCACCGGCTGCAAAAATGGAAAGCGGCGTGACGAGCACCACCACGAGCGTCATGGTCAGGTTGATGGAGAGCATAAACGCGAGCGTACCCACGATGGTGATGACGCCGGTAAAGAGCTGCGTGAAGCCCTGCAGCAAACCGTCACCCACCTGGTCGACGTCGTTGACAACGCGGCTCATGAGGTCGCCGTGGGCATGGCTGTCGATAAAGCTGAGCGGCATGCGGCTGAGCTTATCGCTCGCCTCCACGCGCATGTCGCGCACCGTTTCGTAGGACAGGCGGTTGACGCAGTAGCCCTGCAGCCACTGGAAGGCCGCTGCTCCCACCACGACGAGCGCGAGTTTGGTAACGAGCGGCAGCAGCGCATCGAAGTCCACCTGCCCGGCGGCGACGATGAGGTCGATGCCCTCGCCAATGAGGATGGGCGTGTAGAGCTGCAAGATAACGGAGATGGCGGCACTCACAAACGACGCCGCAAACGAGACGCGGTGCGGGCGAACATAGCCCAGCAGGCGGCGGGTCACCGCACCCACGGGATAGCGCTCGGGATCGCCGGGCTGGCGCGGACCGTGGCCCAGGTCGTTGAGCTTATCGTTACCGGACACGTTGGCCGTCATCGTGGCGACCGAACCGGAGGAAGTGTACGGATTCATCTAGCAGCCCTCCTTTGCGCAGACGGATGCAGGGGCGATCGGAGCGGGCGCGGGTGTCGCACTCCCCTGCTGGCCCTCGAGTTCCCCGCGACGAAGCTGCGACTGGCAAATCTCGCGATAGAGTTGGCAGGTCGTGTACAGTTCATCGTGCGTGCCCAGGCCCGCAACCGAGCCGTGGTCGAGTACGCAGATCATGTCGGCGTCGCGCACGGTCGAGACGCGCTGGCTCACAATCACCGTGGTCAGCGGCAGTCCGCCCTCGGCAGCACCGCGCACACTGCGCTCGCGAATAGCGTGGCGAAGCGCAGCGTCGGTCTTAAAGTCGAGCGCCGAGGCGGAGTCGTCCATGATCAGGACCTGCGGCGAACCCACCAAGGCACGCGCGATAGTCAGGCGCTGGCGCTGGCCACCGCTGAAGTTCTTACCGCCCGCCTCGACCGGGGCATCGAGCCCCTGCGGCTTGTTGCGCACGAACTCGCTCGCCTGCGCCATATCGAGTGCCGCCCAGAGATCCTCGTCGGTCGCAGCCTCATCGCGCCAGGTCAGGTTGCTGCGGATGGTGCCGCTCACCAGCGACGCGCGCTGCGGAACGGTCGCGACCACACGGCGCAGCTGGTCGAGCGGCCAAGCGCGCACGTCGGAGCCCATCACGCTCACGCTGCCAGTACCCGCATCGTATAGACGCGGAATAAGCGAGACGAGCGTGGACTTGCCGCTGCCCGTACCGCCGATAATGCCGAGCGTTTTGCCCAGCGGGAGCTCCAGGGTCACGTCATTGACGGCGCTGGCGGCGCCCGCGCCAAACGAAAAGCTCGCATGGCTCAAGCTCAGCGCGGAGGCCGGGGCGGCATTGCCCGTCGCGCCCGGCTCGGGCAGCGCGACCGGCTGGTTGCCCTCGTCAGTGATGCTCGGCACGCAATTGAGCACCTCGTTGATACGCGATGCGCTGGCGCTCGCCTTGGTAAAGACAACGACCAGGTTGGCGACGTACACGATGGAGGTGAGGGTCTGCGTCATGTAGTTGACGAACGCCATGACCTGGCCCTGCGTAAGCTCGCCCACGTTGACCTGGATGCCGCCCACCCACAGGATGGCGCACACGCCCAGGTTCATCACAAGAAACGTAACTGGGTTGAGAATCGACGAGAGCTTGCCCACCACGATGGCAGTATTGGCCTGGTCGTCGGCGGCTTGGGCAAAGCGCTCGCGCTCGTGGTCCTCGCGCACGAAGGCGCGGACCACGCGGGCGCCCGAAAGGCCCTCGCGGCAGATAAGCGCGATGCGGTCGAGCTTTGCCTGCAGCTGCTTGTAGTAGGGAATGCAGTGCGCCATGACAAACCAAAACACCAGGCCGATGGCGGGCGTGCAGATCAAAAAGATGATGCCGAGCTTAAGGTCGATGGCAAGGGCCGCGCACATGGAGCCCACCGCCAGGAAGGGCCAGCGGATGAGCATCCGCACGCCCAGCGCCACGGCCAGCTGCACCTGGTTGACATCGTTGGTGATGCGGGTGATGAGCGACGGCGTGCCAAAGCGGTCGAGCTCGGCATAGCTCAGCTTGTTGATGTGCTCGTAGAGCGCGCCGCGAATGTCGGTGCCCATGCCCTGCGAGGTCAGCGCCGCCATCTTTTGGCAGACGAGCGTAAACGAGATGCCGATCACAGCCATGGCGCCAAGCACCATACCGTAGTGGACGACGGCGTTGACGTCGTGCAAACCAATGCCCCTATCGATCATCTGGGCAATCACCAGCGGCGTAAGCAGGTCAAAGATCACTTCGATCAACTTGCACGCAGGGCCGATCACCATATATCGGCGAAACTTACCACCAAAACGCCTGAGCAGCTCAATCATAAAAAGGCGCTCCCCATCATCATCTCTCTTCAATCCGATTCATGATAGTACGGCGAGCCCAGCAGATGTGTAATCAACTCGTCACAGATGTAAAGGCGAAGCAAACATAAAGGCCGCTAGCGCCCGAACCACGGGACCCCCGATGTTTTGGCAACGCCAGCGAGCGACATAAGGCAAGGGATTGAATTATCAGGTAAATGTGACCCTTCGGGTGGTTTTGGTCGGCTACCCGCGAGTGCCGGCAGGGCGTTTGGTAGTCGAGCGATCCCGCAGGCGAAGCCGAGGACCAGCGAGACACCAAACGCCCTGCCGGCACTCGCGGGTAGCCGCGGCACCAAAAAGCGCCCGCGCACTCGATGGATTCGGATGCCCGACAGAGGCTCCTTATGGCTGCTTCCTTCCGGACCTGACCAGATTCGGAACATGTCGTCATCCGAACCCATCGAACGCGCTAGGCGCTCGGTATATCTTACCTGCTCCCGCCCGTCACGGCAAGGTCGCTAATTTGGGGCGGGACCAAAAAGCCACCGCGCAGCCCGTAACATCTCACACTAGCCTTTTAGACTCACCCCAAAAAGACTACTCGTAAGTTGCGGTGGAATAGTTCCTGTTTTTGCCGTCCAAACCGCCAAACAGGAACTATTCCACCGCAACTTTATCTAAAGGTTGGTTTGGAGAGGGGCCTAGATGCGGCCGAGATCGTAGGCTCGGGCGGCAGCCTCGCCAGCACAAATGAGGTTCGCTGTGGCTTCCTGAGGGTTGAGCGCCTGGTCGAGGGGCATGGGCTTGCGGCAGACGGGCAGCACCAGGTCGATGCCCTGCTCGTATACCGCGTCCAGGTTGTCGGCACGACCGCCCACAACGGCGGCTACCGGCTTGCCATATCGCTTCGCACGGCGGGCTACGCCCACCGGCGCCTTACCGGCGGCGGACTGCTCATCCATATTACCCTCGCCCGTTATGACCAGGTCGACATCGCACACGCGCTCGTCAAATCCCACGAGATCGAGCACCGTCTCCACACCCGAGCGCAGCTCCGCACCGAGCGCCAGCAAGGCAGCCCCCAGCCCACCGGCAGCGCCCGCGCCGGGCACGCCGAGCACCGAACCAAACGTCCGTGCCCCCTCGGGTACACGCAGCAACCCCCGGGTCCGTGCCTCGGCAATCGCCGCATCGAGCAAGCGGCCGTAGCCGACCATCCAACTGTCGTATCTACGCAGTGCCTCGGCATCATTCGTCGGCAGGCCTTTCTGCCCGCCAAACACCGCCAGCGCGCCACGACGTCCCACAAGTGGATTCTCGACATCGGAGAGTACAACGACACGAGCACCGCGCAGCACCTCAAGCGCCGGAGCCAAATCAACGCTCGCCACCCGCTCGAGGCCGGCAAGGCCTGGAGCAACATCGCGACCGTGTTCATCAAGCAGACGAGCGCCGAGCGCCTGCAGCATACCGGCGCCGCCATCGTTGGTGGCACTGCCTCCCAAGCCAATATAGATAGTCTTTGCCCCAGCACGGACCGCGCGAAGCATGAGCTCGCCCACGCCATAGGTCGAAGCCGCAAGCGCCGCCGATTCCGTGCAGGGTGAATACCCAATGCCGGCTGCCTCGGCCATCTCGATGACCGCGGACTCGCGGTCGGCATCTACCAGCATCCGGGCAGACACGCGCTCGTCCAAGGGGCCTGCCACCTCACAGGCCACGACCTCGCCGCCGCACGCGGCGACAGCGTCGAGTGTTCCCTCGCCACCATCTGCCAGCGGCAATGTGCACACCTCGGCATCAGGCCACGCACGGCACACGCCCTCGGCAACCGCTTCTTCTACCTGCGCGCTCGAAACGCTGCCCTTAAAGGAGTCAATCGCCAACAGCACGCGACGAGGCCGGCGCTGTGCGGCGCCAAAGTCGACCGTCTCAACGGCAATATCTCCGGCATCCGCAAGTGCCGCGGCGTGAGCAGCATGCGCGTCAAGATCGGACTCACAGCCGCAGCCAGCACCGTCCGCATCTCGCAGACCGCCAAAATAGCTACTCAGCAGCTCGCGGCACTCACCCGCCAACACACCGGCAGTCACGTTAAACCGATGATTCAGGCGCGAATCGGCATTCAAATCGTACAGGGATCCCAGCGCGCCTGCCTTGGCATCGGCCGCGCCATACACGCAACGCCCCACGCGCGCGTTGACCATAAGGCCCGCGCACATGCAGCAGGGTTCCAACGTCACATAGACCGTACAGTCGGAAAGACGCCAGCGTCCAAGCGCCTGAGCGGCGGCGCACAAGGCCGAAAACTCGGCATGAGCCGAAGGATCCTGATCGAGTTCGCGGCGATTATGTGCCCGCGCGACGATCTCGCCAGAACGCACCACCACGGCGCCAATGGGCACCTCGCCCACCGCCGCGGCGGCACGCGCCTCCGCCAACGCCTCGCGCATGAACTTCTCGTCGATTTCGGTAATCGTCATCGTTCGCCTTCCCTGTTGCAAATTCAAAACGATGCTATCATTACGACTCACGGAGAGATGGCAGAGCGGTTGAATGCGGCGGTCTTGAAAACCGTTGAGCGCGAGAGCGTTCCGGGGGTTCGAATCCCCCTCTCTCCGCCACTTTTATCGCTTTACCGGCGTCATGGTCCGCTCGAACAGGGCATCGACCACGTTGGCGAACTCGGATCGGCGCTCAAGGGCGTGGCCCGATTCCCACCACATAGTAAAGAGCCGGATAATGCCACCGGCGACAAACTCAGACGTCGTCTCGAGCGATACGGGCGCAAGCTCGTCCTCGTCAAGCGCGCTCATCACGCGCTCGCGAATGGACCGCGCGATGCGGTCGCAAATCATGCTGGTCAACATACCCGACATGCTGCTCGCCAAAATGTTGTCCATGAGCTGCTCGTGCGCCAGAACCATGTTCATGGCATCGGCAAAAACCTCGTGGCGCAGCGCACGTACGTCCTCGGCCCCCTCCATGCCGTTCGCATCGGCCCGCTTTTGCGGCAGCCCCGACATGAGCGCATCGATATAGAAAGCAAAGTAGTCGTTCTTATCGCGAAAGTGCTTGTAGAACGTTGTGCGGCGAATCATGGCGCGCTCGCACAGCATGGCGACCGTCAGGTCCTCAAAACGGTACTCTTCGAGCAGCTCGGTAAAGGCATTAAACAGGGCCCGATAGGTTTTCTTGATGCGAAGGTCCATCCGCATCGCCCTCCTCAAGGAAAAGACAACACCCATCAATCTGTCGCATATCTTACACCTGTACTGCCCATTCTCCGCGCGGTCGCCCCACCTTGGTGGAAACATAACGCTTACCGGAAAGTTCGGCACCGTCAACGGTTGCGGGTATACTAGAAGCGTTACACCAACGGCAGCTGGCGCATGCCGCCGCGGCCATTCGAAACGGAGACATCATGGCTACCATCATCATCGGTATCGTTGTTGTCGTTGTGATTGTCTGCGCCATCGCCGGCATCTACAACAACATGGTTACCAAGCGCAACCGCATCGATAACGCTTGGCAGAACATCGACACGCAGCTGCAGCGCCGCAACGACCTGATCCCCAACCTGGTCGAGACCGTCAAGGGCTACGCCAAGCACGAGCAGGAGACGCTCTCCGCCGTGATTAGCGCGCGCAACACCGCTGTGAGCGCTACCACGCCCGAGGCCAAGATGGAAGCGGACAACGTGCTGACCGGAGCACTGCGCCAGCTCTTCGCCGTGGCCGAGGCCTATCCCGATCTTAAGGCAAACACCAACTTTACGCAGCTCCAGGCATCGCTCGAGGATACCGAGAACAAGATTAGCTATGCGCGCCAAAGCTACAACGACTGCGTGCTCAGCTACAACAACGCCATTCAAACGTTCCCGGCCGTCATCTTTGCCGGCATCTTCCAGTTTAAGGAGCGCCAGGGCTTCGAGGCCGCCGAAGCAGCTCGCCAAGCCCCGACCGTTAAGTTCTAGCAGGTTAGCAGCACATCCTTAATCGGATAAATGCATAAACCGCCCCGTCGAATACATACTTCGACGGGGCGCTTTCCTTTTTCGCGAAGATCCCCCTAGGCGCCGTGCATTTTTGGGAGTATTCAACATACCCGGATGCTTCGAGTGCCGCAGCAAGGGCGTAAGGCAGCGGATACCCACGTGGTGCGAAGCAAAACGAACGGGCCCTTTCGCCCAAGAGTGACGCCCTTTCGCCCAAGCTGCGAAAGATCATCTAAACCAAAACCTCTTTTCCTTTTAGAGCGTGGCTCCCAAAGTAATTTGAAAGAGATATGCCGCCGTTGCCCGAAGCCGGCATGGGCTATACAATCCTTCAAACTGAACATTGTTCATTAAGGAGCTTACATATGAAAGTGAAACGCGACACGCTGCTACTGATCGCCTGCCTGGTATGGAGTGCCGCCGGATTTAATATCCTGCGTATCGGCATTCTGGCTTATCCCGATTACTTGGGAATACTGAATTACCTGCTATCCCTAGTCGTCTTTACCGTCTTCCAGGTTTTCATCTTTGGCAAGTTGGTCAAAAAGCACTCGGCCAGGATCGGCGCCTACGAGGAAGAGCGCCATTTCTTCCTCAAGTTCTTTGATGCCAAGTCCTTCGCCACCATGGCCTTTATGATGGCCGGCGGCATCGCGCTACGCTCGAGCGGCATCGCCCCCGACCGTTTCATCGCCGTCTTCTACACGGGCCTGGGCGCCTCCCTGCTCCTAGCCGGCCTCCTCTTCGGCTGCAACTACGGCAAAGCCCTAGCCTCCCATTAACAAATAGCGCGGCCAAAAGGCCGCGCACCATCTTTATTCAGATTATTTATTCCCTGTTGTGACAATGCCAAGGTCACGCAGGCCCGAGGGCAACCTACCTTTCCGGCGCACTCCGCAGGACGAAAGAACCCCCGCCGCACGAAGTGCGCAGCGGGGGTTCTTTCATGTCCGAGGACGCGCCGGAAAGGTAGGTTGCCCTCGGGCCGGACAGGTAAGGCAGGTTACGCGACGGTATAGACCCAGTCGTGCTTATCCTCAACAGCACCAGACTGGATGCCCGTCAGGGTCTCGCGGAGCTTCTTCATCACAGGACCAATCTCGGTGTAGCCAGCCGGGAAGGTCACGGTCTCGTCGGCGCCATAGACCTTGTTGTCAATCTCGCCCACCGGGGAGATGACAGCAGCGGTGCCGCACAGGCCGCACTCAACAAAGGTGCCGGCCTTGACCTCGGCCCACTCGACGGGACGCTGGTCGACGGTCATGCCCAGGTCCTGAGCAACCTGAACGAGCGAACGACGGGTGATGGAGGGCAGGATGGAGTCGGTGTGCGACTGGGGAACGACGAGGTTGCCGTCCTCCTTCACGAACAGGACGTTCGCGCCGCCGGTCTCCTCGACATAGGTGCGGGACTCGGAGTCGAGATACAGGTTCTCGGCATAGCCCTCGCGGTGGGCCTCCATCGTGGGCTTGAGGGACATGGCGTAGTTGAGGCCGGCCTTGATGTTACCGGTGCCGTGCGGTGCGGCGCGGTCATACTCAGAAACGCGCAGCTTAACGGGCTTGAGGCCACCCTTGAAGTACGGACCGACCGGGGTCACGAGAATGCGGAACGTGTACTCAGGAGCAGGAGCCACGCCGATCACGTCACCGGAGCCGATCATAAACGGACGCACGTACAGGGTCGCGCCAGAGCCGAAGGGCGGAACCCAAGCGGCGTTGGCAGAAACGACCTGCTTGACGGCCTCGACAAACTTGTCCTTGGGGAACGGGGGCATCTCCAGGCGCTCGGCGGAGTTGTACATACGCTCGGCGTTCATGTCGGGGCGGAAGCAGACGATGCTGCCGTCCTCGGCGGTGTAAGCCTTCAGGCCCTCAAAGACCTCCTGGCAGTAATGGAAGATGCCGCCGCACTCGGAGACGTGCATGGTGTGGTCGGTGGTAAGACCGCCCTCGTCCCACTCGCCGTCTTTCCAGTGAGCCTCGTAGCTGTAATCGGTCTTCATGTAGCCAAAGCCGAGGCTACCCCAATCGATATCCTTCTTCTCGACAGTCATATGTCGCTCCTTACATACACGGTTGCATACTCGCGAACCTGCACGCAAGGACCGAAGCCGGCCGCGTCGCAACGTCGCATGCTCGGAGCGTAGAGCCGAGCAGGACACGCGGACGGCATCAAAGCCGATGGCGCGTCGATTCGCATGCAGGAGATTGTACTCCCCACACGCATAAGATAAAACGTTATTCTTTAACTAAGTAAAGTATTTTCATTTGCCTTCAACACAAAAGGCCCGCCATCGAATCCGATGACGGGCCTTGAAATTAACGTCCGAAAACAAGCTCGGACTAGGCGTTCTTTTTACCGAGCTTGGACTTGACCAGGCCGACCACGGTCGGAATGATCGACACAGCGACGATGCCCACAATCAGCAGCTCAAAGTGCTCCTGCACAAAGGGGATGCCGCCAAAGAAGTAGCCCAGCAGCGTAAAGACCGTCGACCAGGTAATGCCACCCAGTACGTTAAAGATGACAAAGTTGCGCCAGTGCATACCGCCCATGCCGGCGATAAAGGGCACAAAGGTGCGGATGAACGGGAAGAAGCGACCGAGGAAGATGGCCAGGTGACCCCACTTGTCCAGGAAGTCCTCGGACTTTTTGATGCGCTCGGGCGTCATGGCCTTCACCTTGCCCGAGGCGATGATCTTGCGACCGAAGAAATGGCCGATCATAAAGTTGCACTGATCGCCCAGGATGGCGGCAACCCATGCAGTGGCCAAAAGCGCCACGATGTTAAAACCACCGTTGTGGGCGAAGAAGCCCGAGGCGAACAGCAGCGAATCGCCGGGAAGGAACGGGAAGAACACCACGCCCGTCTCGATAAAGATAATCAGGAACACGCAGCCGTAGGCCATAAGCGGACCGGCGGCAATCCAGCTGGCAATCGCGGTGCGCGGGTCCTTAAGCAGCTCGGCAATAAAATTGATGAAACCCATGAAGTAAAACCTCTCAGTTGCGGGCGCGGACACGTCCAGGTTGACCAGTATACGGTTGCAGCGCGAGCACGGACCAAACCTCTCAAAAGTCTTACTTCATTACCAGTAAGTTTGCATAACTGACACTTGTCACCTAGAGCAAAGCAAGATTGCCCTTCCTAATCCCTAGCGAATAGCTATACTTTATTGAATCGCATTGTCACGGCGCTAAGGGAGGGCGGCCGGTGAGCTTTATCAACACCATTCGTGAGGACATCAAGACCGTCCAGGCGCAGGACCCCGCGGCGCAAAATGCCTTGGTCATCTTCCTGTCCTACCCCGGCCTGCACGCCAAATGGAACCACGTGCCCGAGCACTGGCTCTGGGAACATGGCCATCGCTCGCTCGCCCGCGTGCTCTCACAGCTCACCCGCCACATCACCGGCGTTGAGATTCACCCCGCTGCGCAGATCGGCAAGCACTTCTTTATCGATCATGCCATGGGCGTCGTCATCGGCGAAACCACCATCGTGGGCGACAACTGCGTGCTCTACCAGGGCGTCACGCTCGGCGGCACCGGCAACGAAACCGGCAAGCGCCACCCCACGCTCGGCAACAACGTCACCGTGGGCACGGGTGCCAAGGTACTCGGCAACATCCGCATCGGCAACAACGTCAAGATCGGCGGCAACTCGGTCGTCGTCAAGGACGTGCCCGACAACTGCACCGTCGTGGGCGTGCCCGGGCGCATCATCAAGCGCAACGGCTGCCGCGTGTTCGAGGAAAGCTTCGACGCCAAGCAGCATCGCGAGTACATGCCCGACGACGCCGCCGAGCAGAGTGCCCTCAACCGCCAGGGCATCGCCGAGAACGCCCGCCGCGTCAAGGAGCTCGAGCAAGAGGTGGCCGAGCTTAAAGCCCTCGTCGCCAAGCTCATGGACGAGCGCTAGAGTCGCGGGCAGCACCAACCAATACCAGCACAAAAGGCGCGCCGGGGAATTCATCCCCGGCGCGCCTGCTCTTTGATGTGAAAAAAGGGACTGTCCCTTTGTCACCTTATGCGAACTGGCTCAGATAGAGGTCGGCGTAGGCACCTTCTGCCGCCAGCAGCTCCTTATGCGTGCCCTGCTCGATGATGGTGCCGTGATCCATGACCAAAATCAGGTCGGCATCCACGATCGTCGACAGGCGATGCGCGATCACAAAACTGGTGCGCCCACGCATGAGTGCGTCCATGGCACGGCCGATGGCAAGCTCGGTGCGCGTATCCACGCTCGACGTCGCCTCGTCCAGAATGAGAATCGCCGGGTTGTTGAGCAGCACGCGCGCGATGGTCAGCAGCTGGCGCTGGCCCTGGCTGATACTCTCGGCATCGTTGGCCACGCGCGTGTCGTAGCCCTGCGGCATGGTACGCACAAAGAAGTCGACCTGCGCAGCACGGGCGGCCGCCACGATCTCTTCGCGCGTCGCCTCCGGGCAGCCATAGGCAATATTCTCGGCAATCGTTCCGTCAAACAGCCAGGCGTCCTGCAACACCATGCCAAACTGCTGGCGCAGCTCGGCACGGTCCATGCGGCTCGTATCCACGCCGTCGAGCGTAATGCGACCGCCGTCGGTCTCGTAAAAGCGCATGAGCAGGTTGATGAGCGTGGTCTTGCCCGCGCCCGTGGTTCCCACCACGGCGATCTTCTGACCCGGCTCGGCGGTAAACGATACGTCGCGCATGAGCGGCTTATCGGGCGTGTAGCCAAAACGCACATGCTCAAAGGCAATGCGGCCCTCCGCGCGGCCCGGCAGGCAGGCCGCCTCGCCCGGCAGCGGATCGGCGTCCATCTCGGGCTCGTCGAGCAGGTCGAACACGCGCTCAGCGCTCGCCAGCGCACTCTGCAGCGAGTTGAAGGTAAACGACAGCTGCGTCATGGGCTCGGACGCCTCGTAGATAAACTGGAAGAACGCCTGGAACACGCCGACGGTCATCTGGCCGGCAACCAGCATGCTGCACCCTACGAGCGCAATTACAATCTGCGCCAAGCGGCCGATAAAGCGCACTGCGGGACCGACGGCATTGATCATAAAGTCAGCCTTGGTGCTCACGCGCGCCAGCTCCTTCGAAGCCTCATGCACTTCGGCAGAACTCTGACGCTCGCGATTAAACGCGCGAATTACCAGACGACCCGAGTAGCCTTCCTCGACCGCGCTCGTAATCTTGGACACCCACTCCTGGCGCTCGCCCGTCACATCGTGTGTGCGGCGCGACACGACCTTGGTCACCAGTAGCGACAGCGCCGTAAAGAACAGAAAGACGAGCGTGAGCGGCACGCTGAATACGAACATGACGCTCACGGCGCCCACCACGGTGCCGATCGACACCAGCAGCTGCAGCAGACCGCGCTGCATGCTCTCGGACATCTTGTCCAGGTCGTTCGTCGCACGGCTAACGACCTCACCGGGACGGTGGGCATCAAAGTAGGCAAGCGGCAGACGGTTGAGCTTTTGAGCGATGCGGTTGCGCAGACGCAGGTTGAGGCGCTCGGCAACACTTGACATCAAAAAGCTCTGGAGTGCGTAGAACGAGGCGGCGGCCGTCCAGATCATAAAGTAAATGAAAATGGTCCTGCCACAGTTCTCCCAGGTGATGCTGAAGGTGGTGTTGTTGGCAAACGCCAGCTTCATGTGCCCCCACAGCTCATCGATCACGCGGGCGCTGTAAGCCGGCGCCGAGGTGTTAAAGATGACGTAGAACACGATGCTCGCAAACACGAAATAGAAACGCCAGTGGTCGCCGGCGGCCTCGCTCCACAGGCGGCGCACCGTCGCCCAGGCGTCGCGGGGCGTCTCGTTCTCGTCCTCATCGTCCACGTCGCGCATGCGCTCCGCCTCGGCGCGGGCGCGCTCGTCCTCGGCACGCTCGTTTTCCTCGTAGAGCGCCTGGCGGCGAGCATCGCGCTCGGCTGCTGCCTTGGCGGCGGCGTCCAAGTCGGGCGCAACTGCCGTTTCCCCAACAGCCCCTGTGGCCACGGCGTCATCGGCGACGCCTTGCTTTTTGAGCTCCTCGGTCACGCTACTCACCTCCCTTCATTTGCGATTCCGCGATGGCGCGGTATACCTCGCAGGTTTCCATCAGTTCGTCGTGCGTGCCCAGGCCCACGACCTCGCCATCTTTGAGCACCACAATCTGATCGGCATGTAGAATCGTCGAGATGCGCTGCGCAATGATGAGTACCGCGGCGCCGCGCGTCTCGTCCTGCAGCGCATGGCGCAGGGCCGCATCGGTCTTAAAGTCCAGGGCCGAAAAACTGTCATCGAAGATATACAGGTCGGCACGCTTCATGAGCGCGCGAGCAATCGCCAGGCGCTGACGTTGGCCGCCCGAGAAGTTCGTGCCGCCCTGAGCCACCGGCGTGTCGAGCCCCTGCGGCTGATCGAGCACAAAGGCGCTCTGGGCGACCTCCAGTGCATGAAGCATGTCGGCCTCGATCGCGTCCTCGTTGCCGTAACGCAGGTTGCTCGCCACTGTGCCCGAGAACAGCCATGCCTTCTGCGGCACGTAGGCGATGCGTCCGCGGATCTCGTCTTGCGAAAGATCGCGCAGATCGACGCCGTTCAGGCGAATGGCGCCCTTCGAGGCATCGTGAAAACGCAGCAAAAGCTTGGCCACCGTCGATTTGCCCGAGCCTGTCGAGCCCACAATCGCCGTGGTCTGACCGCGACGGCAGGCGAAGCTCAGATCGCACAGGGTGTCCTCATCGGCATCGTCAAAACGGAACGACATGTGGTCGAACACGGCAACCGCATCGGCGCCGCCTGCGGACTCAGGCGCCCCATCGCCCAGCGTAGCCTTGCCGTCCACAATGCTCGGCTCGATTTCGAGCACCTCTTGCGCACGGTTGAGACACGCCGCGGCGCGCGGAAGCGTCAGTACCACCATCTGCGCCATCATCACAAAGAAGAGGATCAGGATCGCGTATTCCAGCACGGCAGAGATGCTGCCGATTTGCATGGCATGGACGCCCACGCGGTTTCCGCCCACCCACAGCACCGCCACCTCGGCGATGTTCATCAAAAAGAAGCTGGAGCTATCGAGGCCCACGAACAGGTGGTTGACCTTGATGGCGTTGGCCGCATAGTCGCTAAACACTTCGTCCAGGCGTTGCTCCTCGTGGCGCTCTTTGTTAAACGCGCGGATGACGCGCACGCCCACGATGTTCTCGCGCAGCACGACGTTCATGCGGTCGATAAAGCTCTGCAGGCGCATAAAGATCGGCGCGGCGTTGGCCACGGTGAAGACCGCCGCCACCAGCACGATCGCTACGACCACGCCCAACAGCGTACCCATGGCGGGGTCGATAAACCAGGCAAAGATAATACCCGCCACGGCCAAGAACGGCACGGGCAGCACCAGCTGAATCGTCTGCAGAATTGCCTGCTGGATCACGTTGATGTCGTTGAGCGAGCGCGTGATCATCGAACCGGTGCCAAAGCGCTCAAAGTCACTGGCAGATAGCTCGAGCGACTTGTCGTAGACGGCGTTGCGGATGTCACAGGACACATTGGCCGCCAGGCGGGCCGAAAGATAACAGCCCAGCACCGCGCCACCGCTGGCCATGCCGGTCGCGATGAGCATGTACAGGCCGTTGCGCAGGATGTAGTCGATATCGCCCGTCGTAATGCCCGTGTTGACCATGTTCGCCAGCATCGTGGGCACCAGCAGCGTGCCAACGTTGTCTATCATCAGCACCAGCAGTGTCACCGCAATCAGCCTGCGATACGGCTTCATAAACCTCATTAAGAGTCGCATGTCTCCCCCTCAACCTTATCGTTCGCCTCGGTCTCCGTGGCCATCTGCTGCTTAAATGCCTCGCACTCCTCGTTGAGGACATGGGAGAACTTGCCGACCAAGCGCATAATCTCACGCTGTTCCCAAGGCTCGAGCGCGCCAAAGGCACGCTGCTCGGCTTTAACCGCCGGCAACGCATAGTGCTCGGCGAACCGCCGGCCCTCGTCGGTCAGGCAAACGACCTTGTTCTTACGGCTGCCTTCGGCAAACTCCAACGTTGCAAGCCCACGCGCCGTCAGTGTTTTAATTGCCGAGTTAATGGTCTGCTTGCTGTAAAACCATTCGCTCGTGAGCCGGCTCACGGCAACGCTGCCGCCCGCCGCGCTGGTGTCAACAAGCATCCAGTAGGCGCAATCCGAAAGGCCGCAGGCACGCGCAAACTCTGAATAAATACGGTCGAGCCCGTTGAGCATCCGGTCAAAATCGACCGACG
This sequence comes from uncultured Collinsella sp., assembly GCA_902496945.1. GTDB lineage: Bacteria > Actinomycetota > Coriobacteriia > Coriobacteriales > Coriobacteriaceae > Collinsella. The sequence continues at coordinate 5,808 of CABVDE010000013.1, read as the reverse complement.
TAACCGCGCAATCCATCTCTCCCACCATTCGATAGTCCGAATTTTGACTAATTGAGCTTTCAGATTAGTCCGAGTTTTGACTAACGTCAATGGCCTCGTTCACAGCGTGCGGGCTATACAATATATCGACAAAAAAAGACCGCCGGCGCGGGGGCGGCGCCGGCGGCTGCGGGAGAATATCGATTGTTAGCTGCTAGGCGGCAACGGCCTCATAGACCGTGGCGCCCGAGAAGCTGTCGTGCAGACTCTTGCCGCAGATCCACGGTAGCTCGACGACCTCGCAAACCGTGTTGACCAGCTCGGAGCAGTCAGTAAAGTGGCCCTTATCGTTGAGGGCCTCGCAATCCTGAACACGCCAATAGCCATCGGTGTGCGTGATGTAGTACTCGTGATCGTCGATCGTCACGAAAGCGCGCGTCTTGGAACGCAGCAGCCTCAGAAATCCTTCGAAGTCGGTCTCGACGACATCTCCAGCCTGGAACATGATGTTACCTCCTGGCCCGGCGCCTCTATGGCGCATTGATAAACATTGGTGCCCCCTTAGTAAAACCTTTATCAGGGGTTATGCGCACATCATTTAGGCAAGTGGTAAAAACCTCAGGGTAGACGGGATAAAACGTTTAACCATCCCACTTACTTCTCACATTTTGCCTGCGATTTTATGCAAACCAACTTTTCCAATTGGTAGCTAGAGTTATCCGGAGCTTATCGCACGATTACGGCTCTCGCTCGACGGGTAAGAACGAGACATCGAAACCAATGTCAGGAGGACCCATGGAGACTATCGAAGCGCTCATCCACCGCCGCAGCTGCCGCAACTACAGCGATCGCACCGTCGAGGCCGAAAAGCTCGCACGTATTATCGAGGCCGGCCAGTACGCGCCCAGCGGCATGGGGCGCCAGCCGGTCATGTTCGTCGCCGTTACCGATCCCGCGACCGTCGAACGTCTTTCGCAGCTCAACGCCCAGGTCATGGGCAGCGACGGCGATCCCTTCTATGGCGCCAAGACCGTTGTCGTAGTGCTGGTCGATCGCAACGTGCCCACGCATGTCGAAGACGGCTCGCTTGCCATGGGCAACCTGCTTAACGCCGCCTATGCGCTGGGCGTCGATTCGTGCTGGATCCACCGCGCACACGAGGTTTTCGACTCACCCGAGGGCTTGGAGCTGCTGTCCAAGTGGGGTCTGCCCGCCGACGGCAGTCTGCGCGGCGTCGGCAACTGCATTCTAGGCTATGCCGAGAACACGCTCCCCGAGGCCAAGCCACGCCGCGACAACGTGGTGTACGTCAAGTAGGAAGTTCCGCCGTTCTACCGAACGGCGGACCCACTCGCTGTTGGCATTCGACACTTGGATAGCTAATTTGGGGCAATTGTAGCTACTCCTATATGGCAGTTGATAATTGCCCCGCACCAAATAATTCGCCAGCAGTCAAAGGGTAGCTAAAATAGCCCCATCCCAAATTAGCTATCCCACTCGCAACTTATCTTGCCGATGGAGTTGTCGCCGTTTCGCTCGTCTGGGTCGTTTCGGCTTCGTAGCCTTGTTCGCCCTCGTCCTTTTGAGCATCGGCGATGGTGGCAGCTGCCGCAACGATACCGCGCTGGGGTGCGACACCCGTCTGGACCCGTGCACCCTCGACAACATCCGTGCCCGCATGCGCGAGCTCGGGCGACTTAAACATTGCGCCCAGATTGGCCCCGCCGCCGGCGTAGCCAAGCGCGGCAAGCGCGATAACAATCACCGCAACAACGACCGCAATCGAAACATAGCGATGCCACCTGGCGGGGTTGAGCCCACTTCGGCGAGCAGCGCCACGGCTAATGTAACCGAGCGTTCCGTCGTGCTTGAGCTTTGACCCCACCACGCGCTTACGGCCCCACAGCGAGGACTCGGCCTGCATGGCCAAACGGGCGCTTGCCGAAGGATAGCCGTATTTGGTGCGCTTGAACGAACCGTCAAAACCCGAGGCGCTTTTGCCCCATGTCCGAGACGTCGCGCGACGGTTGACCGGCGCCGCGGGCTTTCGAGCCCGATTTGTTTTTGAAATCTCAGCCATACGCCCCCGCACGCCGTAACAGAATCGAAACATTGCTGCTTTGGACTGTAGCACACGCATCGCGTGCGGTCACGGGCACCTCGCTTAACGGTCGTCGTCCTTCAGCAGGCGCCACAGCGTTGTGCGGCTTATGCCCAGCACTTCGGCGGCGCGCGTCTTGTTGCCGTGAAGGTGGTCTACGACTAGCCGCGCGATATCGCGCTCGGTATCGGCCAGCGGGCGTAGGATATACAAGTCGCTATCCAGCGTCGGGGCGCCAAAGGTCGCGGTCTTGATCACGTCTTCTTGGGCGAGCACTTCCTCTGCTACTGAGCGTGTCACCGTGCCCGACCCCACTAATATATAAAGTCGTTCCGAGACCTCGCGCAGCTGTAAATAGTTGCGCGGCCACCGATAGGCGTCGAGCACCTTTGCCGCCGCGACCGATAACGCGGGGGCTGCCGTCTCAAACATATCTGCCAGATACCCCAGGTAGCGCACAACTTTTTTAGGCACGCCACCCTGCTCGGCAATTGCCGGCGCCACGCTCACCGCGCAAGCCAGACGCTCGGTCACAAAAGCAGCCTGATCACTTTCGCCACCGCCCGGCATATCGTTTGCCGTCAGCATTACATGGCAGCGCGCAGCCAGCGCAGTATCGGTCATCGTGGACACAAGCTCGCGCATGCGCCGGGACTCAACCGCATGCCAGCCGCCAATACAAAGGGTCAACCCCGCCTGAAACAGTGGCGATTCCGAGCTTTTGAGCAGGTGACGCCAGCCGCGGTCCGTAAGTTCGTCGAGAGCAATGGATACAAAGGGCTGGTCGACATAAAGTCCGTCCAGATAGAGACGTTTGGCAATCTCGGACTGCCCCGCACCCAGCTCCCCCTCCAGCATAAGAGGCACACCACGTGCATAACTGTCACGGACCGCCGTGGCAACCCCAGCAGCACCTTCGACAATGCCGTACGCACTCGACTCGTAGCGGGCTTCGACTTCATCGACATTGAGCCACTCAATACCCGCATGCGCTGCCACACCGCGCACCTCGTGGGCCACGACGACCCAAAACCCACCATATTCCTTGGCGATCGGGCGCACCGTGAGGCTCAGGCGTGACCCCGCATACCCCATCACCAGGCGCGCGCCATCGCCCACACGAGCGAGACGCTCGGCAACAAAAGCGGCGACATCCCGCTCGAGTCCAACGTCATTCATAGTCGAAATCGCCACGCCGCCGCGCTCGTCAATTGCCAGCGCCGACGCCCCGGCCGCGGACAGGGCCCCAATCAGAATCTGTAGCTTGGCATCGCCATCCATGGTCGCCCCGTCCCCAGTCGTAATCCTTATACACAACTTGGCATCTCAAGTGTTTCAAAATTGAACGATATTGTTCACCAAACACTATAGGGCAGAAGGCGCCGTCCTGCGAGTATATGAGTTGCCCCGCATCGCCATCCTGGCGGGGCGATAAGAGCTCTTCGGGACCTACAAACCTGCGGACAAGCCATACCCGCAAGAGCTCCTATCGCTCCACCGCAGTCATGCGCTCACCAGCAACCAGCACGCGAATAAGCCACTTCTCTACCAGATTCCCAGCACGTGCTGCATTCCCAAGCTCATGCACGCAATGCCAATCCAGCAGCAAAAGCCCAACGCAATGGGCTTGCCGCCCTTTTTGACCAGCTCGACGATATCAGTATTAAAACCAATAGCCGCCATGGCCATCACAATAAAGAACTTCGACAGCTCCTTGATGGGCGCCGTTACGGACGCGGGAAGCTGAAACACTGTGGTGACCACACTCGCCAGCACAAAGAACAGCACAAACATGGGAAACGCACGTTTAAGCGAAAACGTGCTTTTGGCGTCGCCGCCGGCCTTGCGCGCCAGATGCATCTGCCAGCACGCGAGAACCAACGTGATGGGAATAATGGCCAGCGTCCTGGTGAGCTTGACCACCGTGGCGCTCTCGAGCACATTGGCGTCGGGATGCATGCTGTCCCAGGCGCTCGCCGCAGCCGTTACCGACGAGGTGTCGTTGATGGCGGTGCCGGCAAACATGCCAAAGCCCTCGTTGGTCAGCCCAAGCGCGCCTCCAAGCGTTGGAAACACGAGCGCCGCGATAACGTTAAACAGGAAGATGACCGAAATGGCCTGGGCGATTTCGCGATCGTCGGCATCGATGACGGGCGCGGTCGCGGCGATGGCGGAACCGCCGCAAATCGACGAACCCACACCCACAAGCGTCGCGATCTTGCCCGGCACGTTCATAACGCGGCAGAGCACAAAGGCGATGACGAGCGAGGTCAAGATCGTAGCCACGATAATCGGCAACGACTGGGCGCCTTTGGACAGAATCTGCGAGAGGTTCATGCCAAAGCCAAGCAGGATAACCGCGTACTGTAAGACTTTTTTAGACGTATAGGTGACGCCGGCGGCGAGCTGTTCGCGACGATTCTTGGGAAAGACAAGCGCCAGAACCATGCCAAAGAGGATGGCAAATACCGGCCCACCGACCACCTCAATCTGTTTGCCGAGCAACGACGCAGGGATGGCGATGATCAGGCAGAACAAGACACCCTTCCAGCGCTCGCGTACGATATTTACCAGTTGCATATGGGATTCCTTCTTTCTATTTCACGTTTGCGACTGCTTATGATACGGCAACATCGAGCACGGCCATGCGCAAAAACAGACTAAGATGCCGCAATAGTTCTCGGGCAACAGTCGAATTACCCACCGCGGAGAGCTGATTCGCGGCATAATAAACAACTGACATATGAGTGTGAAAGAGTGGTTGCGAGGCACTATGGAAGAATCGATGCGCGTCGGCGAGCAAGAAGCGAGCCTACAGGACCAGTGCTACCACACCATTCGACGCAAAATCGTCTACCTGGACTACAAACCAGGCGAAAAACTGGGCGTCAAACAGCTTTGCGACGACTTGGATATGGGGCGCACCCCTGTGCGCGAGGCACTGGTGCGTCTGGCGCAAGAGGGCCTGGTGCGCACCGTGCCCCAAAGCGGCACCTATGTCTCGCCCATCAACCTCACCCTTGCCGAGAGTGCCTGCTACATTCGCGAGCACCTGGAAAAGCAGGTGATTGTGGAGTGCTGCGCCCGTGCCACCTCGGCAGGCGTCGGGCAGCTCGACCGGGCCATCGCGCTGCAGGAAAAGGCCATGGCCGAAGAGGATCGCATCGGATTCTTTTTAAGCGACAACCTCATGCACCGTATGATCTTTAGCATCGCGTGCCGCAGCACCGTGTGGTCGTGGCTCGAAGAGACCAATGCCGACCTGGAGCGCTTCCGCTGGCTGCGCGCCGCCACGCAGACGCTCGACAATCAGGAGACTGTTAACGAGCACAAGCAAATCCGCCGCGCTATCGCCGGTCGCGATCCTATCGAGGCGAGCTTTTTGGTCAGCAAGCACCTGCATATGATGTTCCGCAACCAGACCGAGGTCCTGGACCAATATCCCGAGTACTTCGAGACCAGCAAGCTCCGCTAACCTACCAATAAGGGACAGGTTTGTTTTGGCAGGTTTTATCTGGCAAAATGCAGAAAGGCCCGGCTCCGTCTTGATGCGGAGCCGGGCCTTGGTCGTTAGGGCGCGCCGGCAACGGAACGCTCGATGCCAGTCACCAACAGAGCGAGCGAGCCGCATTTGCGCCAAGATGGCGTGAAATGAGGGGGCGCTGACCTTCTGGTCGCGCCCTCGAAATTGAACGTCAGATTGGCGTGAATGCGGCCCGCGCAGCGTC